>JBHIAB010000058.1:0-16570 GCA_046758385.1 Methylomirabilia bacterium
GGGGGTGTCACGGGGGAAGCGCGAGGGAAACGTGGGGAAGCAAGCAATAGAAAGGGGAAGGCAGGGCAAGAAGGCGCGATCCTGAGCTAAATCTGGGAACGTGGTGGGCTATTCTTGGGATCGGGCTGGAGCGGGTTCTGAAGCAGGGAAAGCAACACTTCCAGCTGCTGGGTGAGTACTTCCGCAACCTCCACGCAACCAAGCAACCCGTTCCGTTTCTAACATCCTGATTTTTCTCACCCGTCTGTCAATGTGTTAGGTCTACTAGCCTACTGCGCTTTGGGTAGGAGCCTGATGAGGGACCACGTGGTCCCTGGGCGGCCCCTCCGCTGAAACGCTCGCCTCGTCACTGCGGGTCGATCAAAAGCTTTGTACCGTGGCCACATTTTTTGCCGACTAAGGCCCGCGTAGCGAGGTGTTTTACAGCCAGTTACGCCACCGTCTGATTATTCGCCGAAACTCTGTGTGGAGTCGTTCCTGAGGGGCCGTCTGAGCCAGGTAGGGTCTCAAGCGTCTGGCACTCAAACCAATGAGCGCCATGAGAATATCAACCGAAACTCCAGCCTTCAGCGCTCGGACGATGAAGAGCTCTCGGAAGCCTGAGGGGGAGATGGTCTCCCGGATCCTACGTTGCGAGGGGTGGCAGAATACGCGTCGAGCAGCACGGTAGACGACTGCACGCACGGCTCGAGGGGTGACGTGGCCTCCTTGCCCGTTTGGGAGGACCCACGGGTGACCCCCCTGGCGCCGCTCCATGACCCACGGGCGAATGATGTTGACCGCACGGTCCGAAACGGGCACCACGCGGGTATGCCATCGGCTCTTGATGCGTACCTGGACAGGGTCGGCGGCGAGAGCCACGTCTGCCACCTGAAGGGAAGCAGTCTGACTCGGAGTGAGCCCGTGAGCCAGGAGGGTCATCACAACGCGCTCTCGAACATTCAGTGCGGGATGGTGGAGGAGAGTGTCGTAGTGCCGTGCCTGCCTCAGGATTTGAGCCGGGACCTGACGTGGCCTGGAGGGAAGCACGTGGAGCCCTCGTACCGGATTCTGGCTCCTTCCGATCAACCCTTGGCGCTCCAACCACCCGTAGAAATCTCGGGCGTCCTTCACGAAAAGAGCCCAGCCACGACTCCTTAGTAGGGGAACAAGGCTCTGGTGACCTCCTGGCCGGCCCTGGCGCTCGGCCATGACTCTGGCGCGGTCGATCGCGAAGGCAACCAGGTCTTTCTTGGTGACGTCTAAGAGCTTGTGGGGAGCGCGCCGGGCGAGGGTGTGGATCCTCTTCATTGTCCGCTCGGTGGAACTGACACTCCACCCGCGGGAGCGGACCTTGAGGCCCCACGCTGAAATGAGCTCGTCGTCCTCAGGCCGCAGGGGATGAACGGGGAGGCGGCCTGCTGGGGAAGAATCTAGGACCGCGCGGTCCCGTCCTGGTCGACCAGGTTTCAGCACCGCACGGCCAGGGAGAGCCGCGGCGCTGGCCCGGAGGTGAGGAAGACCGCCCGCCTAGCTCGCCCCTTCTTTCGAAGCCACGCCCTCAGGGCCGGCTCCGTTCGTCGTTGAAAGAGGGACCGCGTAATCCACCTAGAGAGAGGGACCACGCGGTCCTGTGGCCAGATCGAGGAGGGACCGCGTGGTCCCTTTCTGGTTGCGTATAGGTTGCGTCCTGTGCCGCGATCTGCCGCGATCTGCAACGCCGTTGCCCCTATTTACGCGGTCTTTCTCACCTGTCAGGGTTTTTGGACATTGACATCGTCCCGGGTCGCCGGCATAAGAGCGCTGGGAAGAGCTTGGCGTTTGACTTTTCAGCGGTACCGTCTCTACAATGACGTAACTTTCTGCCCACATGGAAGTTTGTCTGTCCCCTGACGTTGGTTTGCGTGGGATTTCAAGGAGACTGCCATGGCTGAGCTGAAGGTCGATCGCCGCCAAGCGTTGGACCTAGCCATCTCGCAGATCGAGAGGCAGTTCGGCAAGGGGGCCGTCATGCGCCTGGGCGCCCGCGGGGCCCTGGAGGAGGTGTCGGTCATCCCCACCGGCTCGCTCTCCCTCGACGCGGCGCTCGGGATCGGCGGCGTCCCGAGAGGGCGGGTCACCGAGATCTTCGGCCCCGAGTCCTCCGGGAAGACCACGCTGGCGCTGCACATCATCGCCGAGGCGCAGGGGCTCGGGGGCGTGGCGGCTTTCATCGACGCCGAGCACGCGCTTGATGCCATCTACGCCAAGAATCTGGGCGTCAACACCGACGAGCTCCTGATCTCTCAGCCCGACACGGGGGAGCAAGCCTTGGAGATCGCCGAGGTGCTGGTCCGCTCCAACGCCGTGGACGTCGTGGTGGTGGACTCGGTGGCCGCCCTGGTGCCGCGAGCGGAACTGGACGGGGATATGGGGGATTCGCTTCCGGGGTTGCAAGCCCGCCTGATGTCGCAGGCGCTGAGGAAACTCACCGCGGCCATCTCGCGCTCCGGGACCTCGGTGATCTTCATCAACCAGATCCGTGAGAAGATAGGGGTCATGTTTGGGTCGCCCGAGACCACGCCGGGAGGCCGGGCCCTCAAGTTCTATGCCTCGATCCGCATGGACATCCGGCGGCTCGATGCCATCAAGTCGGGTGCCGAGTCGATCGGCGTGCACACCCGGGTGAAGGTGGTGAAGAACAAGCTCTCGCCGCCGTTCCGCGAGGCTGAGTTCGATATGATCTACGGAGAGGGGATTTCTCGCGAGGGCAGCGTGCTGGACCAGGCGGTGGAGCAGGGGTTCGTGGAGAAGTCGGGCACCTGGTTCTCCTACGGCAGCGAGCGGATCGGGCAGGGGCGGGAGAACGCCAAGCGCTTCCTGAAGGAAAACCCCAAAATCCTGGCCGACCTGGAGGCCAGGGCGCGCGAGGCCCTGGGGCTCAGGGCGGTGGGGGCAAGCTCGTGACACCCGCGACGATCCAGCATTGGCTCCTCCGCTCCTTCCTGGGGGCACTGATCGTTCAGGAATCGGAAAGAGTCCAGGCTCTTCTTCGTGAGTGAGCGGGCGCCGTGGAACTCGACACGCTCTTAACCGAAGCCGTCACGCGGAACGCCTCCGACCTCCATCTGAAGCCCGGTGCCAGGCCGGTTCTGCGGGTGCACGGAGGGCTCGAGAGCCAGGAGGACCTGCCGGTACTGACCGAGAAGTTCATGGAGACGGTGGCGCTCAGCCTTCTGGGTGAGCGTGACTTCGCCGAGCTGAAGGAGGGGAAGGAGAAGGACCTGGCCTACCTCGTGCCTGAGACCGGCCGCTTTCGCGTCAACCTCTTCCTCGCCCGGGGGGAGATCCGCGCCGTTCTCCGCGCGATCCCGACCCGGATTCCGCTCTTCGAGGAGCTCCTCCTCCCCTCGGTGCTTGAGAAGCTGGCCTTGGAGCGTCGCGGCATGATCCTGGTCACCGGGATTACCGGCTCCGGGAAGTCCACCACGCTGGCGTCCATGATTGACTTCGTGAACCGGCACCGCACCGACCACATCGTCACCATCGAGGATCCGATGGAGTTCGCCCACGAGGATCTCAGGTGTGTGGTCAGCCAGCGCGAAGTTGGGCGTGACTCGGCGAGCTTCGTCCAGGCCCTCCGAGCCGCTCTCCGCGAGGACCCGGATGTCATCCTGGTGGGCGAGATGCGGGACGTCGAGACTATGACCGTGGCGCTGCACGCCGCCGAAACCGGCCACCTGGTCCTGTCGACCCTTCACACCCTGAACGCCGCGGAGACCGTCAACCGCCTCATCTCCACCTTCCCGCCCCATCAGGAGGGGCAGATCCGCGATCAGCTGGCCTCGGTGATTCAGGGGATCATCTCCCAGCGGCTGGTGGTGCGGGCCAACGGCAAGGGGCGGGTGCCGGCGGTGGAGGTGATGGTGGGCACGGGCCTCATCCGCGACTGCATCCGGGAGCGCGAGAAGACCCCGCAGATCCCCGCCGTGATCGCGGCCGGCCAGGCGCAGTACGGCATGCAGACCTTCGACCAGTCCCTCCTGGCGCTCTATCGGTCGGAGTTGATCAGCTACGAGACCGCGCGCGAGGCCGCCACCAACCCCGATGACTTCGACCTGAAGGTGCGGGGCATCTTCTCCACGGGGGAGATGACCTGGGAGGCGGCGGGGCAGGAGCCCGGCAAGCCACCCGCGCCCGGTCTCGCCACGCCCAGCCCGGAAGCTCCCAGTCCGACAGCGCCGAAGGCGCCGAGCCCCTTCTCCAAGCAGTCGTGACCCGAGGCCTCGATGCCGCGGCGACCAGGCGCGCGGCCTACGATCTGGTCTCGCGGAAGGCGTGGAGCCGCCGCGAGCTGACTGCCCGGCTCGTTCATCGCGGCGCGCCCCAAGCCGTGGCCGCGCAGGTGGTGGCAGAGCTTGAGAGCCGGGGATATGTGGATGACCGGGCCCTTGCGCGTCAGTGGGTGGAGCGGCGCGTTGCGCGTGAGCGACTCGGGAGCCGCCGCCTCAGCGAGGAGCTTCGGGCCAAGGGGATCGCCTCATCCCTGGCCGAGGCCGCGATCCGCGAGGCCTTCCTGGAGACCGATGAGGAGGCACGGGCCCTTGAGGCCGGCCACCGCCGCCTCGCCGCCCTTCAACGGCGGAACCCGGGTCGAGCGCCACTGAGGCTTCGGGACTACCTGCTCCGCCGCGGCTACCCGGCGGAGATCGTGAGCCGGGTGGTCCGTCAGCTTTTGAAGGTCGACACTCCCGAACCCTGAGGGCCACCCTCACCTGCCCGCTTGCTCCCAAGGGGCTCCCGGTGTGGTACCATGAATGAGCCGCGGAGACCAGCTCTGCCGACCACCGCGTCAGGTCACGCGCATCAGCCCCGAACTGGGATGACCGGAAACGAGCTCCGACAGCGATTCCTCGACTACTTCGCCGCCAACGGCCACACCCAGGTCCGCTCCTCCCCCCTGATCCCGGCCCAAGATCCGACGCTGCTCTTCACCAATGCCGGCATGGTCCAGTTCAAGGCCGCCTTCCTCGGCGAGGAGCGGCGGGAGTATGTCCGTGCTGTCTCCAGCCAGAAGTGTGTCCGCGCCGGAGGCAAGCACAACGATCTGGAGGTCGTGGGGCGCACGGCTCGACACCACACCTTCTTCGAGATGCTCGGCAACTTCTCCTTCGGGGACTACTTCAAGGCCGACGCCGTTGCGTATGCGTGGGAGTTCCTCACGCGGGACCTCGGCCTGCCGCGCGAGCGGCTGTGGGCCACGGTCTTCACCGACGATGACGAGGCCTTCGGGCTCTGGAGGCAGATCGCCGGGCTCTCGGATGATCGAGTCCTCCGCCTCGGCGAGAAGGACAACTTCTGGGCCATGGGAGACACCGGGCCCTGCGGGCCGTGCTCGGAGATTCACTTCCACCAGGGAGATCACTTCCCCTGCGAGGAGGAGCGCGCCGGGCGCGTCTGCCTCGGCCCGGAGTGCGAGTGCGATCGGTGGCTCGAGATCTGGAACCTGGTCTTCATGCAGTTCAACCGTGACACCTCCGGCCAGCTCACGCCGCTGCCCAAGCCCTCCATCGACACCGGCATGGGGCTCGAGCGGATCGCTGCGGTTCTTCAAGGAGTGCCCTCCAACTTCCTCACCGATCTGATCAGGCCGCTGATCGACCACGCCGGTCGGCTGGCGAGGAAGTCCTACGGCGCCCAGGAGACCGATGATATCTCTCTCCGAGTGATCGCTGACCACGCCCGCGCCGCGGCGTTCCTCATCGCCGACGGGGTCTTCCCGTCCAACGAGTGGCGCGGGTACGTCTTGCGCCGAATCATGCGGCGGGCGATGCGCCACGGCCGGCTGGTGGGCCTGGTCGAACCGTTCCTCTGGGAGCTGACGGGCACGGTGGTGGATCTCATGGGCGCGACCTTCCCTGAGCTCCGCGAGCGCCGGGCCCGGGTCGCCGAAACCGTGCGCCTGGAGGAGGAGCGCTTCGCGGAGACGCTCGACACGGGCCTGGTGAAGATCCGCGAGTACCTGGAGGCTCGGAGCGAGGCGACCGATCGGGCCGTGGACGGGAGATTTCTCTTCACCCTCTACGATACCTACGGCTTCCCGGTGGACCTGGCCCAGGAGTTCTTCGGCGATGCGGGCTGGCAGGTCACGGAGGCGAGCCTGGCTGCTTTCGACCAGGAGATGGCAGCCCAGCGGGAGCGCGCCCGTGCCAGCGCCGCGTTCGGTGTCGAGGGAGAAGAGGCGACAGCCGTCTATCATGCGCTCATGGCCGAGATCCCTTCGGTGGAGTTCCTGGGGTACGCGACCCTGACCGCTCCGGCACGAATCCTGGCAATGGTCGCGGGAGGCCGCCGGCTCCGCGAAGCCGTGGCCGGGGAGGAGGTCGAAGTCATCCTGGACCGGACCCCGTGCTATGCCGAATCCGGCGGCCAGATTGGCGACACCGGCGAGCTTACGGGACGGCAGGGGCAGGGAGGGATCGTCGATACCGTCTACCGCGGCACGGGGCTCATCGCCCACTGCGTCAAGGTTATCCGGGGCGGCTTCCGCGAAGGGGAGGAAGTGGCGGTCTCGGTGGAGTCGCCCCGCCGCCAGGGCCTCCGTCTGCACCACACCGGCACCCACATGCTCCACGCGGCGCTCCGGCGCGTGCTCGGAACCCACGTCACCCAGGCCGGCTCGCTGGTGGCGCCTGACCGCCTCCGATTCGATTTCACCCAGCCTGCCCAGGTCAAGGACCGCGACTTGGAGCGGATCGAGGATCTGGTCAACGAGAAGGTGCGGGACAACCTGGTTGTGGACCCATTCTGGACCGATCTGGATCAGGCGCTCAAGCTCGGGGCCCTGGCCTTCTTCGGCGAGAAGTACGGCGAGCGGGTGCGGGTCGTCAAGATCGCTGACTTTTCGCTCGAGCTGTGCGGCGGGACTCACCTCGACGCCACAGGGCAGATCGGTTTGTTCAAGGTCATCTCCGAGGGCGCCGTGGCCGCCGGAGTGCGCCGGGTCGAAGCGGTGACGGGGCTGCCGGCGCTCGAGCATGTCGGGCAGGAGGAATCGGCGCTCCGAGAGGCCGCCGACCTTCTGAAGATCCCTCCGCTCGAGCTTCCGCGCCGGCTGGCCAAGCTCCTGGAGGAGCAGCGGCTTCTGGAGAAGCAGCTCGCCAAGTTCGAGCGAGGTCTGGCCCGCACGCGGGCGCGGGAGATCGCCGGCAGAGCCCGTCAGGTCGGAGATGTCACCGTGGTGGCCGCCCGGGTGGATGGACTCGACCAGGAGGGGCTCCGGGCCGTGGTGGACTCGGTTCGGGAGGGCGTCGAGTCGGCGGTGATCTGCCTCGGCAGCGTCAGGGAGGGGAAGGTCGGCCTCGTGGCCGCCGTGACCAAGGATCTGGCGAGACGCTTCAACGCCGGGAAGCTGATCCAAGAGGTCGCCAAAATGGTGGGAGGCGGCGGAGGCGGCCGGCCTGACCTGGCCCAGGCTGGCGGCAAGGACCCCGCCATGCTTGATCAGGCCCTCACGCTCGTCTACGAGTGGGTGCGCCGGGCATCCGCCTGACACCCGCTACGCCGCCTCAAGTAGAAGGCCCTTGAGATAGCGGGTCTCTGGAACGGTCAGGAGCACCGGGTGATCCTGGGCCTGGCTGAGGCCGGCCAGAACCCGAACCGTGATCTACGCATCTTGCGCTGCCCCCCGGCAGATCTCCTCGAACATGGCCGGGGAGACGTGGTGGGGTCGTCGGGCGAGGGTGTGCGGGGGGACGATCCGCGGCGCCCACCCGCTACTTGCGACGCAGGACGACAACCATCATGAGCGGGTGCTTGGCCCGGTCCAGCACCTGATGGGGCTCGAAGCCCGAGAACCACTGGACGAACTGGAAGCCGTCGGCGAGTGCCACCAGCGCCTTGAGCTCCTGGGGGAAGACCATCCGGGAGTGATGGCTCTGCCGGTGGACACGCCGGGCTCCGTTTTCCAGGACCTCGAACTCCAGGTCTTCTTGGAAGACCTGGGACACGTTGTTGACGTGCTCGAGCGCCGAGAACGTGGTCCGCACCGTCAGCTTGCCGCGGCGTTTGGTCCATGCCCAGCGGCGGGCCGGGTTGACCCAGGACGAGGGGATGTAGCGGTCGAAGACGTAAATTCCCCCGGGCCGGAGGGCCCTGGCCACGGCCCTCAGATGCTTCACGATCAGCTCATTGGTGAGGAGGTGCCCCTGGGAGTCTGCCATGCAGATGGCGGCGTCCACGGGCTGCGGGAGGGTGAAGCGGCTCATGTTGGCATGCAGAAGCGCAACATCGAGTCCGCGCTCCCGAGCCCGGGCCATCACATAGGCCAGGTTCTCTCTCGAGAGGTCGAGGCCGATCATGTGATAGCCCCGCTGAGCGAGTCTCAAGAGGTGGGGCCCAGTACCGGCGCCAAGGTCGAGCACGCGGCGAACCGGGCGCTTGGCGTACTGATCGAAGCACCAGGTGAGAAAATCGACCTCCCCTTTGCGGTTGAGGTCGAAGGCGATCTCGTAGTAGCGCGGAGTCGAGTACTGCTCGGTGGTCACTTTCCCCACCAACCGAGGATTGCCTCTCGGAGGATCGAGCTTCCCACGATCCCCGTCCGGCCCGACGGGTCGTGGGCGTGGGCCACCTCCACCAGGTCCATGCCGACCACGTTGCACTCTACCAGAAGCCTGAGCAGCTCGGCGAGCTCGGTGAACCGGAGGCCGCCCGGTTCAGGGGAGCCCGT
This sequence comes from Methylomirabilia bacterium, assembly GCA_046758385.1. Classification (GTDB taxonomy): domain Bacteria; phylum Methylomirabilota; class Methylomirabilia; order Rokubacteriales; family CSP1-6; genus JBHIAB01. The sequence goes on from JBHIAB010000058.1 coordinate 8,690, forward strand.
GCCGGCCGCCTCGGAGGGATCCAGAATGTCGATGTCGAGGGTGACGTAGAGCGGGTAACGCCGGAGCTCGCCCAGGATGCGCCGCAGCGCGTCTCGGGGAGCCACTTCCGTCGCGGGATAGAAGTGAGGGCCCCGGCGCTCGATCTCCTCCCGGGAGCCGGTGCGCATCCCCACCTGGTAGAGCCGCTCCGGTCCCACGATCTCCAGGACGCGGGCCATGGCCGAGGCGTAGTTGTAGCGCTCTCCCAGAAACTCGGCCCGGGTGTCTGGGTGCGCATCGAGCTGAAGCACCCTGAGATCGGGGAGCCTCTCTGCGAGGACCTCGATGACGGGATGCGTGGCGGTGTGGTCGCCCCCCAACATCACGAGGCGGATCCCCGGCGTCCAGAAGGCTCGGACTTGCTCCCGCGCGCTCGAGAGCTGCGCCCTGGGCGGGGCACTCGGGTCAAGCGCGCAGTCGCCAAGGTCCGACGGCGCAAGGGCCTCGAGATCGCGCCCGAGCGCCAGGGAATAAGTCTCGATGGAGTCGGAGGCCAGGCGAAGGTCCTGAGGCCCGCGGTGGGCGCCTTTGCGGAGATTGACACTCCCCTCGAAGGGGATCCCGAAGAGGATGATTCCGCTCTCTCCGGGTTCTCCGGCGCAGCCGATGAACCGAGGATCGGTACCTCTCACGGGCCGTGAGGGCCTTCCGCCGTGACCGGAGACCTCTGGAGGCCACGGGGGCGTGGCCCATCGACCGGGCTCCGATCTGTCGGGGCTACAGGATGTCTTCCTCGGAGAGCAGCGCCACGCCGGCGACAGCACAGCCCGCTCGCTCCACGCGATGCTCGGAGGCGAAGACGGCCCGCTCACGGATCTCCTCGCCTCGGACCCGGAGCGCTTCCTCCAGCATCCGGTGGACGACCCGCTCAGCTTCCTCCCGGGGCCCGGTATCGTGGTGCTCCATGATCACTCCGGCCTTGGTCCGGTCCTTGGGCAAGGCGTAGCCCACGGCTGCCGCGATCAGCTCGCCAGGCACCTCGCTGGTGATGGCTGCGTACGCTGCGGGGATGAGATTGCCGGGCTTGATCCTGGGGACGTCGACGAGATCTACGTCGGGGGGGAGGATGCTGGAGACCTTCAGGAGGTTCACGTTGCCGATGCCGGCCGCCAGGAGCGCGTTGTCGAAGGCGTTGAGCGCGGTAGAACCTTCGGCGTGCCCGGCGGTCGCTGCCGCCTTGGTGATCTTTTTGTCGAGCATTCGGCCCTCCTCTTCGCCTCCTTCGGGCACTCAGTCGCCCGTAACAATTTTTCGAGAAATTATTGTTAGCGTCTCGAGACCCGAATGCAAGAAAAATTTTGCCGCGGCGGACGCGACGCCGCACTTTTTTCTTGCATTTCCACAACCGGGATTCTACAGTGATTTCAAAACATTCTGATTGCAGAAATTACAGGAGGGAGGAGAGAAAGGGGGCTGATCTCATTGCACGCTCTGGGACGACACCTGCTTCTCGAGCTGTTTGACTGCGAGGTTGCAGCCATCAACAGCATCGAGACCGTGAAGGGTGCCCTGGTGGAGGCGGCCAACCGGGCGCAGGCCACCATCGTCGATGTGATCTTTCACGAGTTCAACCCGTTCGGGATTAGCGGGGTCGTGGTCATCGCCGAGTCTCACATGTCCGTGCACACGTGGCCAGAGTATCGGTACGCAGCCGTCGACATCTTCTCTTGCGGAGACACCCTCAAACCTGATCTGGCCGCCAGCTACTTGGTCGAGCAGTTGGGGGCAGACCGGGCCTCAGTGGTGGAGCTCCACCGCGGGGTGTTCGTCCACAGTTCCGTGCCCCTCCCCCACAAGCCCATGGCCGTCCGCTGATGCGCTCCCCGGCCTCGCCGCGCCGCGGATTCGTGCCCGCGCCCGGCCGCGGAGCCAGGCCCCGATGATTTCTCCCCAGAGCTACAAGTGGTTCTTCGAGACTACCACGCCCGTCGAAGGGCACATGCATGCCATCAGCCGGAGCATCGTCTCCCTGAAGACCAAGTTCCAGCTCATGGAGATCCTGGAGACGGCCAGCTACGGCAAGTGCCTGGTGCTGGACGGGCGGATTCAGTCGAGCCAGGCTGACGAGTTCGTCTACCACGAGGCGCTCGTCCACCCCGGCCTCCTTCTCGTTCCCCGCCCCGAACGGGCCATGGTGATCGGTGGGGGAGAAGGGGCAACCCTGCGCGAGATCTGCCGCTACCCGACCGTTCGGCGAGCCTTGATGGTGGACATCGACGAGGAGGTCGTAGAGGCCTGCAAGCGCCATCTCCCGGAGATGCACCAGGGTGCGTTCGACGATCCCCGGACGGAGGTGCGCCACGAGGACGCCCGGGCCTTTCTCGAGCGGACCGATGAGCGCTTCGATCTGGTGGTGGTGGACCTGACCGAGCCCCTGGAGGAGGGGCCGGCCTGCCTCCTCTTCACCAAGGAGTTCTACAGCTTGATCCGCGATCGCCTCACCCCACGGGGCGCCATGACCGTCCAGGCCGGCATGACCAAGGTCGGGGAGCTCTCCTTCTTCGCCGCGGTGGCCCGCACCCTGAGAGAGGTCTTCCCCGTAGCGGCCAGCTATCAGACCTTTGTCTCGTGCTTCGGCACTCCGTGGGGATTCATCTTGGCGACCAGGGGAGAAGATCCGCGAGGCCTCTCGCCCGAGGGCGTGGACCGGCTGATTGCCGAGCGGGTGCGAGGCGAGCTCGGCTACTGGGACGGAGAGACCCATGCCCACGCCTTCGCCCTCCCGAAACACGTCCGCCGGGCCTTGGAGCAAGAGGGGCGCGTGATCACAGACAGCGCCCCGCTGATCCTCAAGTAAGGAGGCTCCGAGCCGCTTGGCGGAGGGTCGTCGCGGCGTTGGCTTCATCATCCTCGTGCTCCTCGTCGGGCTGGTGGTCGGCTCCTTCCTCGGGGAGTTGTTCGGCGCCCTCCTTCCGGGTGGATTCTGGAAGACGCTCCTGACCGCTGGCCCCACCGTCGGGCTGACGCGCCCGGCGACCCTCGATCTCCGCTTCCTGTCGTTCACGCTCGGCCTGACCTTGAAGGTGAATCTCCTCGCCGTGATCGGGGTCGTGCTGGCCGCCATCGCCCTGCGCAAGCTTTGAGTAGTCGTCCTTGGCGCGGACACGGCGCTGGTGCTCGACGGGGTGGTCTTCGGGAAGCCATCGGGAACCGCTGCGTGGGGGCTCGAGTGAGTCACGCTCACCGCATCCCGGGACGCCCGAGCGCCATCCGGAGGGGATCGAGCAGGAGGAGGTCTCTGGGGCGGCGTGGCAAGATCACGGTGCGGGGGAGCGGCGCCCGGGCGCGGACCATCGCGACGCTCGCGCTGATCGCTTCGGGCTCGACCCAGCCATCGGGCAGGTAGAGCTCGCGGGCCGACCGGAGCCGGATCGTGCCTTCCTCCTGGACGGCACCCACTTCAGGCGGTAGCCGGGTGAGAAGGTCCCTCGGCGGCGCCGTTTCCAGTCGGTGGATGGCGCTGAGCAGGGCTCTGGCCAGCGCAGCGAGCTGCGCATCGGTGGGCCCGTGGCCGGCCCGAACGAACAGGCCCGCGTGGACCGTCGGGGCGCCGAGCCAGTGCTGGGTCTCGGCCTGCCGACGGAAGTCAGCCAGGATGTGAGCCTTCCGCTCGTCCACGAGGTAGTGGGCCCACGGATCGCGGACGAGCCCCGCGTCGACTGTCCCTCGAGCCAGTGCAGCCGCCACCCCGCGCTCCCCGAGGCTCAGAAGGGAGATCTCGGTGATCGTGAGATGGGCTCGTCCCAGGAGAGCCATCAGGAATGACTGCTCGGAAGCGCCCGGGCTCGATATCCCTACGCGCCTCCCTGCCAGATCGGTCACCTCGCGGACGGTCTCGAGAGTGGCGGCGGGGATGAGGAGGGCGACCGGCGGGGCCGCGGTGAGCCCGAAGACGAGCCGAGGCGGGCGGCCGTTCCTCGACCCGAATCGGAGCGCGGCCTCCAGTGAGGTGGCGGCCAGCTCGGCCTGGCCTCTGGCCAGTGTCTCGGCCGCTTCAGGCTCGGAGCGCATCGGGCGAATGGATACCTGAAGCCCCTGACGGGCAAACTCCCCCTCGACTCCCGCGACCCGGACCGGGAGATACTCGAGTGAAGTCGGCGGGCCGCTCAACGCCAGTGTGAGAGTGGCCTGGAGCAGAACGAGGAATGCCATCGCCGTGAAGACCTTACGCGGGTCTGTCCGCGACTCTCGGGTGAGTCAACCCCTCCCGCGAGGGCCCGAGCCCTCGTCGAGAGCGCGGACTCGAGCGCCCGGGCCGCCGGCTGATCGGCTCAGGCGGCGGCTCCTCCGCCTCTACGCGGAGCTCTCCACTCATTTTGGTCCCCAGCACTGGTGGCCGGGGAACTCCCCGCTGGAGGTCGCGGTGGGAGCGATCCTCACCCAGAACACGGCTTGGTCGAATGTGGAGCGGGCGCGGGCTCAGTTGAAGGCGCGTCGGCTCCTGAATGCGCGGCGGCTTCACGCGCTCTCTCTGGCCGAGCTGGCCTGGCTGATCCGCTCTTCTGGGACCTACCGGATCAAGGCTCGACGCCTCAAGGCGTTCATGGACTTCCTCTGGACTCGCTTCGCTGGACGGCTCGCTCGGATGGCCCTGGCACCCCTGGCTGAGCTCCGGGGGGAGCTTCTGGCCGTACCGGGGATCGGGCGGGAGACGGCGGATGCGATCCTCCTCTACGCGGTGGGGCGGCCGGTCTTCGTCGTGGATGCCTACACGCGGCGGGTGCTGGGCCGCCACCGGCTGATCGGTTCCAGGGCTGGCTACGAGGAACTTCGGGCCCTCTTCGAGCGGCACCTCCCCGGGGATCCGGCCCTCTTCAACGAGTACCACGCGCTCCTGGTGGCGGTGGGGAAGCGCTACTGCCGCGGTCAGCCTCAGTGCGAGCGATGCCCCCTCCGCTTCGATCTCCGCGGGCGCCCGCCCCACCCGTACCGCACTGGCCCTCCTCGGCCACCTCCACGATCAGGTCGGCAAGTCGCTCTGCGGCGTTCGGAACTGCCACCCTCCGCGCTCGCTCTCCCATAGCCCTGAGGCGTTCCGTGTCGGCCAGGAGTGAGCGGATGGTGTCGAGCAAACGGTCGGCCGTGAGGTGCGCTTGGAGCAGCAGGACCGCGCCTCCGGCTCGCTCCACGAGTCGCGCATTGGCGGTCTGCTCGTCTCCGCCGGCGCTCGGGAGCGGAATGAAGAGCGCGGGTTTCCCCAGATGGCAGCACTCGTTCACCGTGCCCGCGCCCGCCCGGCTCACCACCAGGCTCGCCGCTGCATAGACGTCGCGGAGGTCAGGTCCGACGTGCGGGAGCAGGCGGTAGCGCGCACGCAGCGGAGCGGGGAGCCGTGTTGCCTGCTCTTGCAGCCACTGCCGATCCCTCGTCGTCGGGTTGGCGCCGCACTGATGGATGATCTGGCAGCCCTCGAGGAGCCCTGGCAGGATCTCGCCGACCACTCGGTTGATCCGATGGGAGCCCTGCGCCCCTCCGGTGACGTAGACCAGCGGGAGTGCAGGATCGAGCCCGAGGTGCGCCACCGCCCCATCTCTCGACCCTGCGGCGAGCTCAGGTCTCAGCGGGTTCCCCGTCACGACCACGCGGTCACGCGGGAACGACCCGCCCGCCTCAGGGAAGGTGAGAGCGGTCTTCGAGGCGAAGCGTCCGGCGATGCGGTTGGCCAGCCCCGCCACGGCCGTCTGCTCGTGGATCACGACGGGAATTCCGAGGGCGCGCGCGGCCCCGGCGGGCGGCAAGGCCACGAAGCCACCGGTGGCGAAGAGGAGCTGGGGGCGGAGCCGCCGGAGCAGTCCCAGGGAACACAGGAAGGCAACCGGGACGCGCCCGAGGAGGTCAGGAATGTTCTGCCAGGCCCAGGAGCGGCGAAGCTTGCCGGCTGGAATCGCATGATACGGGATAGCCGCGGCGGGGACGCGGGTGGCCTCGATTCCCTCCCGGCTTCCGATCCAGAGAACCTCGACGCCACGCGCTCGGAGGGCCCCGGCCACGGCCAGCCCTGCGCTGGTGTGACCGCCCGTTCCCCCGCCGGTAATGACGACGCGCATCACTCATCGCCGCTTGTCTGCGTGGCGTTCCAGAGCCAGCTCGACGAGTCGGGAGATCAGCTCGGGGTAGGGGATCCCCGAAGCTTCCCACAGCCGCGGGTAGGCCGAGGTAGCGGTGAAGCCGGGGATCGTGTTCACCTCATTGAGGATGAAGCGGTGCTCCTCGAGGAAGAAGTCCACCCGCGCCATCCCACAGCAGTCGATGGCCCGGTAGGCCTCGATGGCCAGCCGGCGTACCGTGTCGCGCGCCTGGGCGGCGAGCGGGGCCGGAATCAGAAGGCGCGTGAGCCCCGGCGTGTACTTAGCCTCGTAGTCGTACCACTCCTTGGCGGGCACCACTTCTCCAGGCACCGAGGCCTCGGCCGCGTCATTGCCGAGGACGGACACCTCGATCTCGCGGCCGGACACGGCCCGTTCGACCAGGAGCTTGCGGTCGTAGCGGCTCGCTAACTCGAGAGCCTCGGGCAGCTCCTCGGGCGACTTCACTTTGCTCACGCCGACGCTGGAGCCGAGGTTTGCGGGCTTGACGAAGCACGGAAAGCCGATGCGTTCCGCCACGCGCGAGTGAACCGCTTCAGGGTCCGCTTCCCAATGGCGGCGGAGGACCACCAGGTGCTCCACCACCGGAAGCCCATGGGCGGTCAACACCGCCTTCTGCACCGCTTTGTCCATTCCCACCGCGGAGGCCGTGACGCCGGCGCCCACGTACGGCAGGTCAGCCAGCTCGAGAAGCCCCTGGAGCGTGCCGTCCTCTCCGAAGGGGCCGTGGACCAGGGGGAAGACCACATCCAGCCGGGAAGAGAGACCGGCCGGAAGTCCTCCCGCGGCGTCCACCTTCCGCAGTGTCTCGGGAGGCTCCGGCGCCGCATCGGGCAGGGCCAGGCTCACCCGGGAGGCCTGGGCCAGGGCACGCAGCGGATCGCCGCCGACTAGCCAGCGGCCGTCCTTGCCGATCCCGATGGGCACCGGCTCAAATCGTGCGCGATCGATCGCCTCAATGACAGAGGCCGCCGAGGCCAGCGAGACCTCATGCTCGCCGGAGCGCCCGCCGAAGACCACCCCGACGCGTCGCTTCCTCATGGATTCAGTTCTAACAGAATTTCACTGGAATGTCGTCTCCCCGTCCGGGGGAACCGCAGAGAAGTGGGAGAAGAGGAGCATGGTGCCCAGCTCGGCCAGGCAGAGGGCGGCGAGCCAGGCCTCGTTCGAGCGGGTGCCCCTCACGGGCGGGTCCGGCGGGACTCCCGCCACCGGCGCCACCTGGCCAGGCGCCGGGCAATCTCCGCCTCGAGACCGCGGTCTGTCGGGTGGTAGTACGTGCGGCCCCGGAGCGCATCAGGCAGATGCTCTTGGTCCACGAGCGCCTCAGGCGTATCGTGGGCGTACTGATAGCTCCGGCCGTAGCCGAGCGAGGCCATGAGCCCCGTCGGGGCGTTTCTCAGGTGGAGCGGCACCGGTTCGGCGGGCTTGTCATGGACGTCCTTCGTCGCTTCCGTGAAGGCGGTGTAAACGGCGTTGGACTTGGGGGCGCAGGCGAGGTAGACCGTGGCCTGCGCCAGGGCAAGCTCCCCCTCCGGGCTGCCCAGAAAGTGATAGGCGTCCTTGGCCGCCACCGTGAGCTGGAGCGCCGGCGGGTCGGCGTTGCCGACATCCTCAGACGCGAAGCGGACGAGCCGGCGGGCGAGGTAGAGTGGGTCCTCGCCAGAGGCCAGCATCCGCGCGAGCCAGTAGAGCGCGCCGTCCGGGTCTGAGTCGCGCAGTGACTTGTGCAGGGCCGAGATCAGGTTGTAGTGC
>JBHIAB010000059.1:0-16185 GCA_046758385.1 Methylomirabilia bacterium
TGAGCCTGGGCACCGTCTGCTACCATTTTGCTACCACTTGCTATCTGGGCGAGCTCGTCTACCGCTCCCTACCCGTCGCTTCACGACCACGAGGCCTGCCTTGCCCCGTTCCTTGCGGCGCCCCGAAGCGTGGACACGTGGACAAGGCAGTATTCATGCGGGTTGTCAACGCTTCTGCATCTGTTGACTGTCAACGCATCGAAGCCCCAGAGAAGGGGTAAAGAGCACCTCTTATGCCTCCTCCTGCCCGAGGGCCGACGGGCTGTACCGGGCCCGGAGGTCGGCCAGGCTCTCGGGGTCCAGCACGTAATAACGTCCCCCCCGGTCGCCCTGTCGCCGGTGCGCTGTAAAGATGCCGAGTGGGTTCAGGAGCCCTGCCAGCCGCCGGGTCGTCTTGAGCCCATCCCACCCGGGATGAGCTCTGGGGGTCCATGACCCGTTTCGGTGACTGCTTATGGGCGGCTTACGACTGAGTTGGGTGGGCTTGCAGGTCTCTGCTCGCGGCCGGAGCAGGCTAGCCCGAGCCACTCATGCGGTCATACACTGCCGTTGACAGCCCTGAGGCAGTGGCATAGAGTCCTCCCATCAGCTCGACGTCCGGCCTTCGGGGGAGGCACCGTGCCCCTCGCTCGGGTCCGACGACAGCTTTCCGATGCCCTCGTCGATCATGCACATGCTCACCCTCATCCTCGGCCTGCTCTCCGCGCCGCTGCCAGCGGAGGCGCAGCAGGTGGGGAACGTGTAGGGGATAGGTACGGGTCGTTAGGGTCGAGCGGGAGGCCAAATCCGTCCTGGGGGGGAAGGGCATGCAGGTTGATTCGGACAAGTTGAGATATTTCAAAGCAAAGGACGGGCGGACCGTGGCGGTTTTAGTCCGGGGAGACCTGGAGGAGTATTCCCAGTTTCCGCCGAAGATCGAAACCGAGGAAGACAAAGCCTTCGTGGCCCGTCATTACGATTTGTCCAAGATCGATATGGATACCTACACGAAAGCGCACCTCACTCATTGAGCTAAAGCAGGGACCGTTTCCAGAAGGCGGAGACGCTGGGGACATGGTGGCCCTTGGGAGGGAGTGACTCGACGCCCGACGGCTGTGGCTGGCTGTCCTCATCATCTCTTCCGCCCTCAGCAGTCCTTCCCAGTAATGAGTGTTGCTAAAGGGACCCTCTTCCGCTTCGTCGAATGGATGGCCCCGCGCCTGCGATTCCCGCACTTGTTTGTCCTGACCGCGATTCTCTTTCTGCTCGATCTGTTGATCCCCGACCTGGTCCCGTTCGCCGACGAGATCCTGCTCGGCCTCGCGACGCTGTTGCTCGGAAGCTGGAAGAAGCGCAAGCAGACCGAGGGACACGGGCGCGGCAAAGCCAAGCAGAGCGGCTCCGAAAGATGACCGATGGCTTGACCCAAGGGTTGATAAATACGCAGTTAGGGCTGGCTCGGGCGAACGGTGGCCCCGACGCTCGTGGGCTGCTCTCTCACTCGCTCAGTTGACGATGGCCCGGAGAACCGCCGACACCAGTCGGAGCAGCCGGAGGTTGGCAGCACGGTCGCGGGTCGTCCAGTAACGGTGCAGCTCGGGCTGCTTGGTCTTCGTGAGCACGTCGAAGCTGAGCCGCAGGTCTTCCTGGTCGACCAGGCCGTTCATGGCGCTCCAGGCCCTCCGGGAATGCGTCGAAATCGTGCAGCGCCTGTGGACAGGCGAGCGGTTCACCTATCACGGGTCATGCTTCCGCGTCACGGACGCCGCGCTGGAGTTCCGTCCGTCCGGGGACGAGCTGCCCATCTATTTGGGCGCGAAATCCCAGCGCGGGCTGATCCTGGCCGGAGAGATTGCTGAGGGCGCCCTGCTTTCGCCTCTCACGTCGCCCGGCCACGTCGTTCGCGCACGCGCCGACGTGGCGAGGGGGCACCGCCAGGCTGGTCGGAAGGATCGCGTCATGATCGCCGCGTACGTAGTGGTCTCGGTCGACCCGGACGGCGGCCTCGCGCGCGATCGCGTGCGCGAAGTGGTGGCGCAGCATCTTGGGATCTTGCACGGTCAGTCGATCCTGTCAGGGCGAAAATCCAAATACGATCCGTAGACGAACCGATTAAAGGCCCCGGGATCTACTACCTTGCGGTATCGACAATCGGCCGAGCCGACGCGATGGGTTTACTGCCGGAGGGAGAGATTATCGAGCCCGTCGACAACTCCTCTCCGGGGAGTGGAGTCCGAACGAACCCGGGCCCAGAAGGGTCCGGGACCTTGCCCGCTCGCTCGTGACCGCTTCGGCGACGTGATGGTCTTCCGCCAGACGGATCCGCGCTTTCCATTCTTATGGGAGACCGCGGACCAACCGCCGATGCGGTGGCATGGTGAGGGGGAAGGTCCGGTGCACTACTTCGCGGACGCTCCAGACGGCGCCTGGGCCGAGTTACTCCGGCGCGAGGAAATTACTGCACCGGACGACGTCGCGACGATTCGCCGGGCCCTGTGGCCAGTCGAGCTGCCAGAGATACCCAGCGCCCGCCCGGACCTCCCGTTCGAAATCCTCGCTGGCGGACCAGCAACCTATGAGGCCTGTCGTGCCGAACCCCGTCGTCTGCGGGAAGGAAGGGTAAATGGCTTTACGGCGCCATCAGCTGCGCTACTTAATGGCAGTGCGCGTGGTTGGAGAGTTGACAGAGGGCTTCAACCGGCACTCGCCCGGGATGGCAAGGTGATCGTTCTTTTCGGTCGGCGTCCTGACCTCATCGGGTGGCCACCCACGATCGAAGGCCGGCCGAGCGATGATCTCGTCTCACGCGCACGACACTTCGGGCGTTAGGCCCGGTTAAAGCCCCTCTCCGTTCGCTGCGAAGGGAACGCTCCAAGCCCACATGGAGCAGTCAAAAGCGATGCGCGCTTAAGTCCTGTGGGCTTTCTCAGAAGTAAGCCGGGCGCAACCGGTTGAAACTGGGGGGCAAACACGCGTCGTGGCTGAAACACAGGTTCGAGTCCCATCCGTACCGAGAGCCGCGAGCCGCGACTGTCTGGCGCGCCACAGGTGCAGCCCCTCCCCCGACGGGACCGGGCCCAGCGCCCGCGCCCGGATGCCCCCATCCCTCGCCAGCTTTTCGCCTTGAATGAAAATGAGGCGAGACGCCTCATGGGCTCCTCGCTCGGCGTGAGCGATCGGCGGGCCGCGTCAGCGCGGGCAGTTCCTCGACGACGAGCAGGTGTCCGACCCCGCAGCGAGGGCACCGGGTGGCATCCTTGCCGGTGAGCGGAAGCAGCAGCGCGTCCCACCGTTCCGGCTCCTGAGGGGCGTTCGATGCGGCGGCGACCGTCGGCGGGCCGAGCCACTGGCGCACCTGCGACAGTATCTGCGGGCGCACCGGGTTGGCGAGGAATCCGTAATGGCGGATGCGGACGAATCGGCGGGGTAAGACATGGAGCAGAAAGCGGCGCAGGAAGGTCGTGGCGTCGAGGGTGGCGAGCCGGGGAGCGTTGCCGTGGGCGCGGTCCTTCCAGCGGAAGGTGACGTGCCCGTCCTGCAGCGCCACGATCCGATCGTTGGAGAGGGCGATGCGGTAGGCATAGCGACCGAGGTAGGCGAGGACTTGCTCGGCGCCAGCGAAGGGCGGTTTGCTGTACACGACCCACTGCTTGCGCGCGCGCGATGTCGGCTAGCTCCCAGCGGGCGGTGCGGGCCGCCTGGGCGGTCACGGCGAGCGCTAGCTCGTGGCGGGGGGCAGGCTCGGCAGATCCGGCAGGCGATCCAGCGGGCTCGGGATGGCCGGCAGCTGGCTGTCGGCGACCTGGGTATAGACCTGCGTGGTGCGCAGGCTGCGGTGGCCCAGGAGCTGCTGGATCACGCGCAGGTTGGTCCCGTGCTCTAGCGAAAAGACAGGGGCGCTCGGGGGCTCTGGCGGGGACACCGGAACTGTGGCGGCATCGCCATGGCGTGGATGCCACACGGGGCACGACTGGACGCCTGTCGCTAACTCGTAGAGCTTGCTAAACCGGGGCTCTAACCAGGCCGCTGGAGCACCGATCGGCCTCCATAGCCGAGACCCTGCGATAGCTGATTGCCACCTGCTGCGTGTCCTCCTCAAGAAGCACACCGTCGTCGGTCACCTCAACCAGGGTGCCGGCGATGGGATGCGGAGAATTCCTCACCGATACCAGCACCCGTCGGCCCAGGTACGGCTCCGCCTCGGCCTTCCAGAGGGCCCAGGGGGGCTGATCGACGGTTTCGGCGATCTCGTGGAATTCCTGGATCGTGCCGATCCCAGGCACCTGGAGATCCGCGTCCGCGGGCAGTGCAGGAACTTCCCCCTGCTCTGTCGCCTTGCCCACGGCCCGGAGCAGATCGGACATGTGGGTGACCATTCTCCTCAAAATGTGGAAGCCAAGCAGCGCCGCCACCAGAGCCAGGCCGAGGGTGATCTGATCCTGGAGTTCCCGGAGACCGTTCAAGCGATGGAGGGTATATGCGAACATCAACAGGGGAAAGACCGCGGTCAGCGCGAACACCAGCGAGGCCGCCTGCCGCAGCGTGGAGCTCTTGGGCTTAGGCATGGTCATCGCTCCCCTATTAACAGTAGAGTAGCTTGCTGCACGAATTGCAGGAAACATGCCAGCCCTCTGTCTCGTTCTTTCAGGTCGCGTCGCCGAGGCGCTGCCTCTTCTGGAACATGGTGTGGAGCAGGGCGCTTCCGGCGAGCTGATGATTATTCCCGGCAGCGAAGTTAGCTCGCTTGTGGCTGGCTCCGTCGCTTGCAAGGCGCCCTCTCGGTCACACGACCGCCTTTTCCATCTCGAGGCAGAACGACCGGAAGGGCGCCATTTTCTGGGCTCACCGGAAATACCAGGTCTCCGGCTCCGAGACGCTTGCGGCGAAGGCCAGCCCTGAGATGCAGGACCGCGCTGGAATGGAGCTGGGAGACCCGCGATTCGCTGATGCCCATCACCTGCGCCACCTCTTGCATCGTGAGCTCCCCGTAGTAGTAGAGCGCCAGCGCGTGCCGTTGGCGTCGCGGCAGGCTGTCGACCATGCGCAGGAGGATCGTCTGCCCCTCTTTGGCCGCCAGGGACAAAAAGGGATTGGGCGACGCGGCGTCCTCCAGAATGTCCATCAGGGTGTCCACGGGCGCTGCCGCATCATCCTTCTGCGTCGAGGGCGCGTCGAGCGAGCAGAGAGCGACTCCGTCGCCCAGAAGCCGGCGATAGCCTTCCACATCGATCCCAAGCTCCCCGGCGATCTCCTCGTCCGTGGGGCGGCGACCCAGGCGCTGGAAGAGGCTGTCGATGGCCCGCTCGGCCTCCCGGCGCCTCCGGCGGACGGTTCGCGGGACTGGATCGAGGCGGCGCAGCTCGTCGAGGATGGCGCCCCGGATCCGACCAGTGGCGTATGCGCGGAACTCCACCCCGCGCTCCGGGTCAAACCCCTCCGCCGCGGTTATCAAGCCAAGAACGCCGGACGAGCAGAGATCGTCAAGTCCGAGGTGGCTCGGCAGGCGACCCGCGATCCGGGCCACGGCGCGCTTCACCAGCATCAAATGCTTTTCAATGAGCCAGTCCCTGAGAGCTGGATAGACCGACCTGGGGCGGATTCGGTCTGAACGGGGCCCTTTCGCGGACGGGGCAAGGTTGCGGCCAGCGGAGACATCCAACAAGGTCGCCATGGGGGTCCCCCCTCTTCCGGAAGCCCAACCTTCCTTTCGAGGGGGCGACCCCCCTTTCTTCGGCAGCCAGGCCGTCAGGACCCTGGGGTCCAGACCCGCGGCTTTGCGTCCCAACCTTTCGGTTGGTTTGCCTTTTCGGAAAGAGGCTTCCACGTTGTTGAGGTGCAACCACGGTGCCAAGCACCGGGTACTGCTTCCACCTGACAGGGACGTAACGACATCGGAGAAATGAGCCACTAGGAGCATAGGCAAGGCTTTCGCTGCGCGACAAAGCGTGAGACGGGGAGTGCCAAAGGTCGACAAGGGTAGTTGCAGAAGGCAGTACGAGGGGGTGTCATGCAAGCCCTCGCTGCCCTGAGCTGGTGGCGTTCTGTTTGAGACGCCGGCGCCAGAGGGCCTGACGGACGGCCGCGAGGAACGGCTCGATCTCGATGGGTTTTTCGATAAAGCCCGAGGCTCCCTTCTCGAGAGCCTCGAGAGCGACCTGCCGGTTCGCATAACCCGTCACCAGCACCACCTGGACGTCCGGGTTCTGGCGTTTGGCGATCTCCAGGAGCTGAAGTCCGCTCAAGTGCGGCATCATGATATCGCTGACGATGAGGTCGAACTTGCTGGTCTCCAAAAGCCTTGAGGCATTCTCGCTGTCGCTGGTGGACTGGGCAGGGTAGCCCGCCTGCTCGAGGATGTCTACCATCACCTCAAGGACTTCAGGCTCGTCGTCAATGACGAGAGTCTGGAGATCCTCCAATTCCTTCAGCTCCTCCATCAGCTTCTCCGCATGAGCTGGAGGAACTCGCTCAGGAGGGCAGGGTTCCAAAGGTCCTCCGCCGCCTCCTTTTGAAGGATCTTGAGAGCCTTCTCCGGCGAGAACGGCAGCTTGTACGGGCGCCGGGTGATCAGGGCGTCGTAGACATCCACCAGGCCCAGGATCTGCGCGGGCAGGGGGATCGCATCGGCGGCCAGGCCATCCGGGTAGCCGCTTCCGTTCCAGCGCTCGTGGTGGTGGCGGATGACCAGGCGCACTTGATCCAGCGAGTGCAGGGGCTCGCAGAGCCGGTCGCCGATCGCGGGGTGGGCCTGCATCACCGCGCGCTCCGCCCGCGTCAGGGGGCCTGGCTTGAGGAGGACAGGATCGGGGATGCTGATCTTACCGAGATCGTGGAGGAAGCCGCCCAGACGGAGCACGCGGAGGTCTTCCTCTCCCAGGCCGAGGCGGTCGCCCAGCTCCACGGCGGTCCGCGCGAGGCGGGTACAGTGGCCGCCGGTGTAGGTGTCGCGGGCCTCGACCGCCAGGCCCAGGCTGGTGATCATCGCCTCGGCATGCTCCAGCTTGTCGGTGAAGCCCTTGAGGTCCAGGAGCGAGCGGATGCGGGTCCTCAGCTCCAAGAGGTCGAAGGGCTTGTCGAAGAAGTCATCGGCCCCGGCCTCCAGCCCGGCGATCCGGATCGCTCGATCTCCCAGGGCGGTGAGGAGGACCACCGGAATGAGCCGGGTCTTAGGATTCCGCTTCAGGGTTCGGCAAATCTCGATCCCGCTCAGCCCCGGCATAGCGATGTCCAGGAGGATCAGGTCCGGCAGCTCGCGCTCCACCTCCACGAGGGCCTTCACCCCGTCTTCGGCCAGCACAATGTCGTGTCCGAGGTCGCCGAGCATGTCCTGAAGGAGTTCCCGGTTCTCAGCCTCGTCGTCCGCTGCGAGCACCCGTGCGCTTCGCCTAGACGTCACCCGGCTTCCCCTGATCGGCTCCTCGCGCCCCGGTCGACTGGCCTGCAGGGCTCGTTAGCTCGACGGGTTGCCCCGATCCCTCCCCGGGGGTCTCCTGCATCGCCCGGCGGACTTCCTCTAGCTCAAACGGCTTGCGCACCGTGGGCACCCCGGTCTTCTCCAGAAACGCTCTGATCTCCGGGTTTTGCGTGGCCCCCGTGAGGAGGATGAACCTTGGGAGGAGCTCTGGCCAGCAACGTTGCAGTTCCCGGTGGAGGCCTGCTCCGTCGAGCTCGGGCATCAGGAAGTCGCTCAGGATCAGGTCGTAGCTCCGCTTTCTGAGCTTGTCCAGGGCGATGACGCCGCTGGCGGCGATGTCCACCTGATGGCCGTCCCCGGTCAGCAGCTCGGCCAACACCTCGGCAACATCCGGCTCGTCGTCGACCACCAGGATCGCCCTTCCTCCCGGGGGTGGCGGCGCCTTGGCCGCTCGGACGTCGGGCTCGGCCACGGGCGGGGCCTCCACAGGCAGCTGGATCCTGAAGAGGGCGCCGTGCCCGGGCTGGCTTTCCACCGTGATCGACCCGCCGTGGGCTTCGACGATCCCCTGGCAGAGGGAGAGCCCAAGCCCGGTGCCTTCCCCTGGGGCCTTGGTGGTAAAGAACGGATCGAAGATCCGCCCCTGGATCTCGGGCGAGATCCCGGGGCCCGTGTCGGCGACTTCCAGATGGACCCGGCCCCGCGCGCCATTGGACCGCGTGGTGAGGGCGAGCTGGCGTGGCGGGATGGCCTGGCGCATGGCCTGGTGGGCGTTGGAGACCAGATTCACCACCACCTGGTGGAGCTGGTGGGGGTCGGCCCAGAGGTCTGGGAGATCCTCGGCCAGGTCCAGCGTGACGTCGACGTTGTCCACCCGAAGCTGGTAGGCCAGGAGCTCCACGGCCTCCCGGACGACCTGGTTGAGCTCCACCTGCCGGCGCTCCGGTGGGTACTCGCGCACCAGGGCCAGGAAGGTTTTCACAATGCGCGCGCAACGTTCTGCGGCCTGAGCGATCCTGTCGACCCGGTGAGCCGCGCGCCCGTTGCCGACCTCCCCGCGGAGGAGGGCGGCCTGGCCCTTCACGACCGACAAGGGGTTATTGAGCTCGTGGGCCACGCCCGCCAGAAGCTGGCCCATGGCGGCCAGCTTCTCGCGCTGAACGAGCGCTTCACGCTGGCGCTGAAGCTCCTCCTGGACTCGCTTGCGCTCAGTGATGTCGCGGGAATTGATCACAAGGCCAGCCATGCCCGGATGCGCAAGCAGGTTGTTGGCGATGCCCTCAAAACTCCGCCACGAGCCGTCTTTATGCCGAAATCGGAAATCCAGGCACTCAATTTGCCCCGACGATTCGGAGCAGCGGGCCAAAACGTTGCTCACATTTGGCGCATCCTCTGGATGAATGAACTCAAAGGTGTTTCTGCCGATCAATTCCTCGGGGTGATATCCAAGCACGCGTCGGGTGGAGGGACTTTCGTAGCGGATAGTTCCGTCGGCCTCTAGAATCGTAATGATGTCCAGCGCGTTCTCAATGAGCGATCGGAAGTAGTGTTCTTCGCTCTGCCGCAGCTCAGCCGTGCGCTGCCGGAAAGCCAGGCTATAGGCCATGAGCATTTCCAACAAGGGCGCCGAGAGACCGTGGAAGGAGTCCAGCACCGTGGCGTCCGCAGGCTCCACTCCGAGGCGCCTGCACGCCTCGTCGTGTATCTCGGCGACCTCCTCGAGCG
This sequence comes from Methylomirabilia bacterium, assembly GCA_046758385.1. Lineage (GTDB taxonomy): Bacteria > Methylomirabilota > Methylomirabilia > Rokubacteriales > CSP1-6 > JBHIAB01. Next base: position 9,119 of record JBHIAB010000059.1, read on the forward strand.
GGATATCCCTCGACACAAGCTCCCGGCCCAATTCTGCCGCCGCTGCCAACTGCTCCTCCTTCTTCTCGGCAACATACACGCGAAGAAGCTCAACGTATCTGTCCTGGACGGAGCGCTCCGCCATCACGCCCCCTCCCGTTCGAACACCAAGACCGCCGCGTCGTCAGCCCCGCGCTGCCAGTCCTGGAGAAGCTTCGCGGCAACCTGTCGCACCTCCGCGGGCAGCGCGTCGATGTGATGCTCCTCCGTCACCTCGACGATCACGCGCTCGCCGTTCCTTGGCGTCACCGTCTTTCTGTGTGCTGTTGTGCTCACGGTCTCCGCCGGGCGAGCGCAATGGTAATCTTGGTATGCCCAGGCTCGGATCTCTCTGTTCCCGTAGTCATGGCTGGCCGGCTCTCCTTGGGCTGCATCGTCTCTGGGCGCGATGCGCTCCTGGAGCTTCTGGACGCCCGGGTCGAGGTTGAGGGCGGTCTCCACGCCGATCAGTTCGCGCCCCATCTCGACCAGCGTCAGCGCCACTGAGGGCTTGCTTCCATCTCGGGAGATCACCTGCTTCCCGAGCAGCCGAAGGGCTTCAGCAATCCCCGCCCGCAGCGTTCCACACGTCCGCAGGGCGCTCACATCCACGGCGAGTGTGGTCATCGTTTGTGCGGCCTCGGGGCGGATGCCTCCTCACGCCTTACTCGAATCGTGGTCCGTAATCGGCAAGGGCGCGGACGAGCGCCTTCGCCTGAAACGGCTTGGTGATGAGCGCTTCGGGTCCGCTGTCAGCCTCCCAGACCTCATGTCCTTCCGCCTCGGCGATGTCCCGGAATATGGCCCGCACCTCGGGCTCATCGTCAACGATGAGGATACGGAGTTGTCCCCCTCGGGGTGGTGGCCGCGAGGTCAACCCGCGGGGCAGGGGAGGCCCGGGCCGGGAGCTTGACCGTGAACGTCGTCCCGTGTCCCGGCTGGCTGTCCACAACGATCTCCCCCTCGTGGCGCTGGATGATCCCGTAGCCGACGCTGAGCCCGAGCCCGGTTGACTGCGGGCCTTTGGTGGTGAAGAAGGGCTCGAAAACCCGGGCCTGGATCTCCTCCGGAATGCCGATGCCAGTGTCCTTCACCCCCAGACAGACTCTGCCCTCCTCCGCCCAGGTCGACAGGGTCAGCGTGCCCCCCTGGGGCATGGCGTCAATGGCATTTAGGATCAGGCAGAGCAGCACTTCCTGAAGCTCAGTGGGGTGCCCCAGCACTGGCGGGACATGGTCTGGCTTGAGCACCACCTGAATGTGCCGCCCCTGGGCCTCGGCCTCGTCTTTCCAGCGGTGCCGGGACAGCTCCAGGGTGTGGGTGAGCAGCTCCTCGACGTCGACCGTCACTGCCTCCTCTCCTTGAGGGGTGTTCCGGGCGAACTCCAGGAGCCGATGCACCATCGCGGCCCCGTTCAAAGCCGCCCGCTCGATGACGACGAGGTTTTGCCGAGCCTCCCCAAACTGCGCCTTGCCCTCCTCCAGTTGCAGCAGCAAGAACCCGGCCCGCCCGAGGACCACGGCCAGGACGTTATTGAAGTTGTGGGCCACGCCGGCCGCCATCTCGCCCACAGCCCACACCCGCTCGGAGCGGATCAACTCCTCCTCCAGCCGTTTGCGCTTGGTGATGTCGGTGATGGTGCCAACGTAGCCGACAGCCTCTCCATCAGGGTTTGTCTCAGCAACCGCCTGGCCAAATACCCAGGTCGCTACCCCATCGGGACGCTGAAACCGATACTCTGATTGGAACGGCCTGTTCTCCGTTGCGGCCCGGTGCCATTCGTGGAAGACACGCTCTCGATCATCGGGATGCAGGCCTCGTGCCCATCCTTCTCCCAGTGCCTCCTGGAGAGTAAGGCCCGCGATCTCAGACCATCGCTCGTTGACGTAGAGGCAGTCACCATTGGCATCCGTGTGGAATATGCCTGCGGGGGACACTTCTGCCAACGTGTGATACCGCTTCTGACTTTCCCGCAGGGTCTCCTCCGCCCGCTTGTGATCGCTGTATTGACCGATTCGCCTGCCGATGTCCGTCATCAGCTCGAGGAGCTCGTCATCCGGCTCAAGCGTGTCGTGGCCGAAGAACGTCATGACGGCTACCACCTCCCTCTCGCCTAAGATCGGGAAGGCAAAGGCGGCGTGCAGCCCTGCCTCGGCAGCGCTAGAGCCCCGGACGAAGTTGGCGTCGGTCAGGACATCGGCAATCCATTCCTGTCGACGACTGGCCCAGACGCGCCCGGGCAAGCCGCTGCTCGGCGAAAAGGTAACCCCGCGGCTGAGCCACTCGAACCTAGCTGCCTTGGGCGACGGCTTGTGCCAGGCGCCTCCCCAGCGCAGCACCTTGGCGTGGGGATCCACCCACCACAGCTCGCCAATGTCCCATCCCGCACATTCACAGATGGCCTGGAGGAGGCGCGGGGTGGCTTCTGGTAGCGTGGCGGACTCCACCAAGACTCGAGTCACCGCGAACTCTGTCTCTAGGAGCAGCTCCGCCCGCTTGCGCTCGGTGATGTCCTTCACGACCCCCACACCATCAGCAGCCCGACCACGACCATCAAGGAGCCGGCCCGGTAAGCACAGTGCAGGTTCGATGCCAGAGGACAGAGGGCGAGAGCGAACTGAAAACAAAGAGGTTTTTGATTGGTTACCTGAAGACCTGGCAGCGCGAGTACCAGATTGACACTGGAAACTGTCTCAGCTTGAGACATGGAGGAAGCCAATTGGGTTGCGGTTTATTTAGAGGAGACCATAGGCCTTCAAGCGGCGGTACAGCGTTGGGCGGGAGACCCCGAGGGCGCGACCAGCCTTCTTCTTGTCGTTGTCGTGGAGTTCGAGGGCCCGGAGGATCAGCTCGCGCTGCGTTTGAGCGAGGGTTGGGAGCGCTTCCTTGGCGGCCGGAACAGCCGGCGGGCGCGTGGCGAGTGTGGGCAGATCAGCCAGCGTGATCTCGCTCCGGGCACCAAGCGCATAGGCGCGCTCGAGGAGGTTTACCAGCTCCCGCACGTTGCCGGGGAACTCGTAGGCCATGAGCGCCGACATCGCCTCCGAGGTAATCCCCTTGACGTCCCTGCCGAAGCGCTCATTGAACTCTCGGATGAAGTGGACGACCAGCGCGGGGATGTCCGCCTGCCGCTCCCGGAGCGGCGGCATCGTAATTCTGACCACGTCGAGGCGGTAGAAGAGATCTTGGCGGAGGCTCCCGTCGCTGACGGCCTCCTCGACCCGCCGGTTGGTGGCCGCGATGATCCGCACATCCACTGGGATGGTCTTGGGCGAGCCGACCGGCCGGACTTCCTTGTCCTCAATGACCCGCAAGAGCTTCACCTGGAGCGCCGGAGGCAGTTCGATGATCTCGTCCAGGAAGAGGGTGCCCCCATGGGCTGACCGGAAGAGCCCCAGGGTGTCCGCCACGGCGCCGGAGAAGGCCCCCCGCACATGACCGAAGAACTCGGACTCCAGGAGGTCGGCGGGGATGGCGCTACAGTTGACCGGAATGCAGGGCCCCGTGCTCCGGGCCGAGAGCCGATGGATCGCCCTCGCCACCAGCTCCTTGCCGGTCCCGCTCTCTCCTTGGATCAACACCGGGGAGTCCGTGGGCGCCACGCTGGCCACGATGTCCTTCGCGCGCTCCATCTGGGGGGAGGTCCCGACCAGCTCGCTCAGGGGCCGCTGTCCCCCGAGCTGGCTCCGGAGGGTGCGCACCTCCCGCTCAAGGACGCGGCGCTCGATCACGCGCTCGACGAGGCGGCGGAGTTCTTCCAGCCTCAGCGGTTTGGTCAGGTAGTCGTCCGCGCCCAGCTTGAGGGCCTCGACCGCGGTGCTCACGGCGGGGTAGCCGGTCATCATCACCACGTCAAGGGCCACGCCATGACGTTTGATCTCCCGCAGCAATTCCATCCCATCCATGTCGGGCATCCGGATGTCCAGGAGGGCGATGTCGAAGAGCTGCCTCTTCAAGAGGTCGACAGCCTCGCGGCCCGTGGCTGCCGTCACGACCCCGTAACCCCAGTGGCTCAGAACCTGAGAGAGGAGTTGACGGAGTGCCTCTTCGTCCTCGACCACCAGAACTCTCCCGGGCTGGATGGGCTGGTCAGGTCCCAGATCCGTTTCAGCAGACCATTCGTTGCCCGATGCGTTTCTATGAGGTATCATTGCGAAAACCATTCGCGAGTGTCTAGCGACTCCTCAGAGTTCGGGTGCCCCTCGCCATCCATCGAGGCGGCGAGGCGCACGGTCCACCGTCTTGACGACGTGTTTGGTACGTTCTCGGGAGAGAAGCTCATGAGTACACCTCGACTCTCCTAAGCCATCAGGGTTTCTCCACCTCACCCAACGGGAGCCGGTCGATGAGAAATTCTACGTGGATTCCCTCTGGCAGGAGGCGATCCACTTCGTGGAGCATCCCCAGGAAGAGGAGGCCAACCTCTGCCTCGTGCAGCGTCTCGGCGATCCGCCGGGCGATGAAGGCATCGCGCTCTTTCAGAATCTCGGCGCTCTCCGCCGCGTACCTTTGCCTGGCGTCTTCCCGCTCGGCGTCGCTCGTGGCTTCGGCCACCCCCTTGATGTGGGCGTACTCCCGGGTCAGCAGCTCGGCCGATTCCGTCCCCATGAGCCTCGCCCCTCTCTGCACCAGCTCCAGAACGAGCTGGTAATTCTGACTCCCCTGGGCTGCTACCTCTTGGGCAATCTCAAGCTCTTTTCCCGACACAGGTAGGCCATCCTGATAGATCCTCACCCGTTCCCAGGGGAGGGACAGCGCGAGGAGTCTCGCCCTGATTCCTTGCCAGACCTCGTTGATAACCCGGCGGCTCCGCTCCCACCGTTCGACACCGAACCGCTGGATAGACTCCTGCTTGAGCGCCTCTGCCCTGGTCCCCATGTCTGCCATGGTATGGATGATGGGCACATAGATCAGCCGCCTCACGCCATTAACTCTTTCCTCATCGCGGCTTCCCCCGCCTCCTCGATAAGAAGCCTCAGCAGGCGGTGCAGGTCAAAGGGCTTGCTGACGAACTCTCTCGCCCCCAGTGCCAGCGCCTCCCGGGCCCGTTGAGCCGTCCCGTAGGCTGTGAGGATCAGCACCTTTGAATCGACGCCGCGTTCCCTGATCCGCCTGAGGGTCTCGATCCCATCCATCCCCGGGAGCGCCAGGTCCAGGATGATGAGGTCGGGGGGCTCCCGGTCCACGACGGCCAGCGCCTCGGGGCCACTCCCGACCGCGGCGACCTCGAACCCCTCCAGCGCGAGACTCCGAAGAAAGAGCTGGCAGATATCCTCCTCGTCATCGACGACCAGGATCGTTCCTTTCACCGCGCTCCTCCTTCCCCGAGGGTCTTCATGGAAACTGGTGCTCATCCTCTCGCTTGCTGTGTTTCAGATGCGTTCATTTCAGTGCCTCGCTCAGTGTCTGACACTCTCGGCAGAGATCCCTGGAAGGGAGCGAAGCTCCACACAAGGGGCAGCTCTGCACTCTCGATTTCTTCTCAATCATCCGCCCACCGACCTTAGGGACAAGCACGGGCCGTCGAAGCACCTCGGGATCGGACTGCCTCGTCGCGAGCTCGAAGACACTGCCGGTCCTGTTCTTTGCTTTCAGTTTCCCTTCCAGCCATCGCCACGCCTGGCCCACCAGGGCCATTTCCTCGTTGGATCCGCCATGATCAGGATGCGCGCGCTGTGCGGTTCGTCGATACGCTTGTCGGGCCTCCGTCAGGAGCTGGGGAGGATCGACATAATCGAACAGGTTCCGACGTGTGCTCCGTGGCCGTATCAACCCGATGCGCCATCGGTGTTGCGGCCAGGAGGGCAGGGCAAGCCCTAAGGTCTTCGCGGCGAGGCGCACGGTCCACCGTCCTGACCACGTGTGAGCATTCCCGCACTCGTCCCGCCAGGAACTCGGCGGGGAGGTCTCCCACGCAAGCCGTCGTCTGGCGCGCGATGATCTCATGAACGATCACCGGAGCATCTGATCCCCGTTGGTCGGGCCGTAGACGTGCCCACGCGTGCAGCCCCGCAGACACAGTAGAGGTGGAGAGATTCGCTCATGCTCTCGCGACCGACTTGACACCCTTGCCGCGGCAGGCCAGGCAGGGGAGCTTGCTCTTGGCATCAACCCCGGTGCCCCGGCACTGGCGGCATCCGGTGAAAGGCTCCCTGATGGGAACGACGCCCTTGCCCCGGCACACGATACAGGTGACGTTGGTGCGGGGATTGGCCTCGCCTCGCCCGCGGCAGTAGACGCAGCTGAGGACCGGCGGGTTAACGTCCACGCTACCTTCGCCCCGGCACACCGGGCATTTGATCCCCTTCGACCGCGGCAGTATCCCGGTGCCCCGACAGAAGGCGCAAATCCTCCCCTGGGCGCCCTCTCCCTTTCCTGCTGCGCCTTTCTTCTTCCACCGGGAGGGCCACTCCGTGGGCTTCATCAAGGATGCCTCCTATGCGTGGCCTTGCAGTTCAGCGTTTGATGTCTGAGCGAGGTGAGCCTTCGACCGCAGACTCGTGGCTCGCCCGCCCCATAGACCTCCTCGATTCCAGAAGAACATCCCTCCTCCACTCGCGGCACCGTACTTCCACGTGAAGGCGAGTCGGAATGCTCAATGACCAGTAGGCAAGGGAGAACCGATTGCATCCCACGGTCGTCAACTGTTGCTTCATCTCACTGACGGATTCGGCAACCTGGCGCGTGAGATCCCGGCCATGGACAGCGATCTCCCGCGACATGGCTATCTCGCCCCCAAACCCTTGAACGGCCCAAAGCGCGAGGAAGGCGGCAAGCGCCACAGCGCCAAGCCAGACGCGAGAAACCGGGCGGCGCTGGAGAGACACCATCTCCTCCTGCTCGCTTTGAAATTCGGTAAGGAGAGCCCTTCACCGGTGAACAAAGCGTCCCCGCGAGGGACCCTCCCTTGACGGATGTGCGTAGCAAGTGGTGTGCCGGGGTTTCCGGGGCGGGAGCCCCCGGGGAGGAGGACGGGAAACCTCAGTGTGGAAAGCGGTTGGCGGGGTGAGGCAGGGAAAGGTGAGAATGGGGGCCTCTGGCGGGAACGC
>JBHIAB010000060.1:0-16163 GCA_046758385.1 Methylomirabilia bacterium
GGTCGTCCTGGGCGTGTATCCAAAGCCGCTGGTCATGGCCGCCCTCCGCGCCGCCAACTCTCTTCTGCGGTAGCCATTTCGATTTGGTTCTGCTACGCTGAATCGGCTGGGGATGCCCGGGACATACCAGCGTCTGCTTTCGTAACCATCTGAAATATTGGCTGACCAAGCCTGAGAGAGGCGAGCCTCTCGCCGCGCGAGCAGATCGAGCACTTCCTCGATCGGATCCTGGACACTCAGCGCGCGAGCAACTGCGTGGGTGGCTGCCCCATGGGGAACCTCGCCTCCGAGCTCTCGGATGTCCATGAGGGATTCCGGCGGCGCCTGGCCGAGGCGTTTGCCCGCTGGCGGGATCAGGTCAGCGATGTGATCGGGCGTGCCCAGGCTCAGGGAGAGCTTGCTGCGCGCGCCGAGCCGGCCAGGATGGCTCAATTCATGGTGGCCGCTCTCGAGGGCGCGATGCTGATGAGCAAGGTGACCAAGGAGATCGAGGTGATGGAGGAGTGTGTGGCTCAGCTCAAGGAGCACCTGGGGCTCTATCGGGCTCCTCGACCTCTGTCGGTTCATCCATCGCTCGCTCAATAAGGAAGAAGGGTGATGCGAACTCTCAATCGCGCTCCCCGCCACGCGCCAGGGAAGAGTCGAGATGAGGCGCTGGTGGATGGGCTTCGTCGCGAGCTCCCGGAGGCGGTAGAAACCCTGGTCGCTCGGTACGGCGAGCGTGTGTGGCGACTGGCCTTCAGGATCACGGGTAGCCGGGAAGACGCCGAAGAGGTGGCCCAGGACGCGCTCTGGACCGCTGCCCGGAAGATCGGGACCTTCAAGGGTGAGTCCGCGTTCGGGAGCTGGCTGTACCGGATCACGGCCAATGCCGCATTCCAGAAGGTGCGTGGCCGCGGGCGGCACGGCAGAAAAATCTCCTGGGAGGCGCTCTCGCCACACTTCGATGACGAGGGCAGTCATGTGGATTTCATGGACGACTGGTCGGCCAAGGTGGAGGAGCCGGCACTTCAGAGCGAGCTTCGCGCAGTGCTCGACTCGGCTACCGATGCCCTCCCACCCGACTACCGGACCGCGTTCGTGCTCCACGATGTGGAAGGGATGTCGAACCCGGAGATCGCCAGAACCCTCGGGGTCAGCCTCCCGGCGGTCAAGTCCCGCGTGCACCGCTCTCGGCTCTTCCTCCGCCAGCGGTTGGCGGAGTACATGGTGTCGATCTGAACCCGCGCATGGGGGGAGGGCTACCGGTAAGTGCCGAACTCGCCTTGACTTTTCGGGGCTGTTTGTGGTCACATGAAGACTTGGTTCGTGAGCCTTATGACCGACTGAGGGTTGTGGGATGGAAGCCGTGATTGCCGTTGGTGGTAAGCAGTACCGGGTCACCCCGGGCCAGTTGCTTCACTTCGAGCGGCTCCCCGGCGAGCCAGGCAGCGGGGTGGAGTTCAACAGCGTGCTCCTAGTCAACCGTGATGGTCAGGTGGTGGCGGAACCGAGTGCCCTCGCGAGCGCAAGGGTCCTGGGCGAGGTGGTGACCCAGACCAGAGCCCGCAAGGTGACGGTGATAAAGTTCAAGCGACGAAAGGGGTACCGGCGGAGGCGGGGGCACCGGCAAGCCGTCACGGGCGTCAGGATCACGAAGATCGAGGTGTAGAGACATGGCCCACAAAAAAGGCGTTGGCAGCTCACGCAATGGTCGGGACTCTAAGCCCAAGATGCTGGGGATCAAACGCTTTGCCGGGCAGCTCGTGTCGGCAGGGAGCATCCTGGTCCGGCAGCGGGGGACCCGGTTCAAGCCCGGCATCAACGTGGGGCTGGGCTCGGACGACACCCTCTTTGCCAGGGCCGATGGCTACGTGTCCTTTCAGCGACGAGGTGACTCGCGCTACGTGAACGTCGCCTCCCCCTCAGCCTGACCTTCCTCCACGTCCTCCCTAGCCCAAAGCTCATTGATGTTCATTGATGAGATCGATATCTTCGTCAAGAGCGGCGATGGAGGGAGTGGCGTGGTCAGCTTCAGACGGGAGAAGTACGTTCCTCGCGGCGGCCCCGACGGCGGCGATGGGGGTCATGGCGGCAGCGTTCTACTAGTGCCCGATTCGGGCCTCTCCACCCTCCTGGACTACCACTACAGGCGTCACTATGAGGCGGGTCGCGGTGAGCACGGCATGGGCAGTGGCCGTCACGGCGCCAGCGCCCCTGACCTCACTCTCCGAGTTCCGGTCGGCACCGTGGTGACTGAGCGGGACACCGGCGAGCCCTTTGGCGATCTCTCAACGGCAGGCCAGCGTCTTGTGATTGCTCGCGGCGGCCGAGGCGGGCGCGGCAATGCGCGCTTTGCCACCTCCACCAATCGGGCGCCCCGGCGCGCCGAGCCGGGAGAGGCCGGGGAGGCGCGCTGGCTTCACCTGGAGCTTAAGCTGTTGGCCGATGTAGGGATCGTCGGCTTTCCCAATGCTGGCAAGTCGACGCTGGTGTCCCGGGTGTCGGCTGCCACCCCCAGGATCGCGGACTACCCGTTCACCACGCTGGCCCCGACGCTGGGACTGGTGCGCGGGGACGAGCGGTCTTTTGTCATTGCCGATCTGCCCGGCCTGGTTCCCGGGGCTGCCGAGGGGAAGGGGTTGGGATTACGCTTCCTGCGCCATACCGAGCGCACGAGGCTGCTCCTGCATCTGGTCGATCTCGATCCCGCTACCGGACGCGACCCAGTGGAGGACTACCTGGTCATCCAGGACGAGCTGAAGCGCTACTCTTCGGAGTTGCCCAGCCGCCCACAGGTGCTGGTGGGCAGCAAGGTTGATCTTCCCGAGACCGGAGCGCGGCGCGAGAGCCTCGAGAAGTTCTGCGCCGCCCAAGGGCTGCCGTTCTTCGCCATCTCTGCGGTGACCGGCCAGGGGCTCTCCGGGCTGGTGCGAGAGGTGTCCGATCGGCTCGAGATGACGCGATGGGCGCCTCACGCCCGCTGACCTCATCCCGCCAAGCCCTCACGAGAGTGCGACGGCTGGTGGTCAAGGTCGGGAGCGGCCTCATCGCCTCCCCAGATGCAGGTCTGGACCCTCGGTCCATTCAGCGACTGAGCGACGAGCTGGCGTGGGCGGTGTCGGGGGGCAGACAGGTCGTCCTGGTCTCCTCCGGCGCCATCGCAGCCGGGATGGCGCGCCTGGGCCTGAAGGAGCGTCCCCGCACCATCCCCGAAAAGCAGGCCACGGCCGCCGTGGGGCAGTCGTCCCTCATGTGGCACTACGAGCAGGCTCTCGCGGCTGCGGGCCTCAAGGTTGGCCAGGTGCTCCTGACCCAGGAGGACATCAGCCAACGGACCCGCTACCTCAACGCGCGCAACACCCTCCTCTCGCTCCTGGCGTACGGCGTCCTGCCGATCGTCAACGAGAACGACACGGTGGCGGTGGACGAGATCAAGGTCGGCGACAACGATAACCTGAGCGCCCTCGTAGCCCACCTGGTTGATGCCGATCTGTTGGTCATCCTTACAGATGTGGAGGGGCTCTACGCTGGCGATCCCCGGCAGGATCCCGAGGCGAGGCCGATCGAGACGGTGGAGGTGGTGACGGACCAGATCCGCCGCCTCGCCTGGGACAATGAGCGGTCAGTCTCGGTGGGGGGGATGAGTACCAAGCTCGAGGCCGCTGAGAAGTCCATCGCCTCTGGAATCCCGATGGTCATCGCCAGCGGCATGAGGCCCGGCGTGCTCGAGCGTCTCCTCGTGGGCGAGGCGGTGGGAACGCTGTTTCTGCCCAGGGCGGACCGGCTTGCGGCTCGCAAGCGCTGGATCGCCTTTGCCGTGCCGCCCCAGGGGCGGCTGACTGTGGATACGGGAGCGCAGCGGGCCTTGGTGAAGCAGGGAAGAAGTCTTCTCCCCTCCGGACTCGTGGAAGTGGATGGTGACTTCCAGGCCGGCGAGGTGGTCGCCCTCGCTGGTGCCGACGGGAAGGAGTTTGGCCGGGGCCTCGTCAGCTATGACGCGGAGGAGCTCAAGCGCATCCGCGGGGCCAGAACCACGGCCGTCGAAGAGATCCTGGGCTACAAACGGCTCGACGAGGTCATCCACCGGGATAACCTCGTCCTGCTCTAGCCGAGCGGGGCGTGAAGATCCAAGAGCTGGTCGAGGCCAAGGCACGGGTGGCCAAGCAGGCAGCGACGCATCTTGCCCTCTGCCCAACCAGAGTGAAGGACGAGGCGCTCGGGCAGATGGCGCTGGCCCTCGAGGAGCAGGCTCCGATCATTCTGGAGGCCAACCGGGTGGACCTCGAGCGAGGCCGGGCGCGTGGTTACAGCCGCGCGTTCCTGGACCGGCTCACCCTGACTGAGCGGCGCATCGAGGAGATGGCCCGCGGACTGAGGGAGATAGGTCAGCTGCCCGATCCAGTGGGGAAAGTTGCGGAGGTCCGCCACGGCCCCAACGGTGTGGAGATTCGTCGCGTCCGCGTCCCGCTCGGGGTCGTCGCCGTCATCTATGAGTCTCGCCCCAACGTCACCGCCGACGCGGCGGGGCTCTCTATCAAGGCCGGGAACGCCGTGATTCTGAGGGGCGGAAGCGAGGCGCTCCAGTCCAACGCCGCAATCGCCAGCGTGCTCGGCAAGGCGCTCACGAAAGTGAATGTTCCCACCGAGGCCATTCAGTTCATCGATACCCCGGACCGCGAGGCCGTCATGGCTCTGCTCATGCTGGACCGCTATGTGGACCTGATCATCCCGCGAGGCGGGGAGGAGTTTGTCCGCCTGGTGGCAGAGAAGTCCACGGTGCCGGTCCTCAAGCACGACAAGGGGCTGTGCCACGTCTTTGTGGATGAGGATGCTGAGCTGGACATGGCCGCCGACATCGTCTTCAATGCCAAGGTGCAGCGGCCCGGGGTCTGCAACGCTATGGAGACGCTCCTGGTCCACCAGGCCATCGCCCCTCAGTTCCTCGGAGCCGCGGCTTCAAGGTTGCGCGCGGCCGGCGTGGAGCTGCGCGGGTGCCCTCGTACGTGCGCCCTCGTTGCCGAGGCGCGTGAGGCGACCGAGGCCGACTGGGACACCGAGTACCTGGATCTCATCCTCTCCGTCAAGGTCGTGGACAGCCTCGAGGAGGCCATCGGCCACATCCGCGCGCATGGCTCGGGGCTGGCCGAGGCCATTGTGACCTCACACTATGGCCGGGCCCGCCGGTTCGTCCAGGAAGTGGATGCCGCAGCGGTGCTCGTGAACGCCTCCACTCGGTTGGTCGATGGCGGCCAGTTCGGCATGGGGGCGGAGATGGGGGTCTCCACCTCGAAGCTTCATGCCCGCGGTCCGGTGGGCGTGGAAGAGCTGACGACCACAAAGTTCGTCGTCCTCGGAGACGGGCAAGTCCGGGAGTAGCCGTTCGTTGTCTCGTATCGGAGTCTTCGGCGGCTCGTTCAACCCGATCCATCTCGGGCACCTGCTCCTCGCTGACGAGCTTTACGAACTCCTGGCCTTGGACCGGGTGCTCTTCGTGCCAGCCGGCCAGCCGCCCCACAAGCCCGCGTGGGACCTCGTCGGCGCGGAGCGCCGCTATACGATGACGGTGCTGGCGGTGCGAGGAAATCCGCATTTCGCCGTGTCGGACATCGAGCTGAAACGGCCTGGCCCCTCCTACACCGTGGACACCCTCACCGCCCTCCATCGTGCGGCGGCAGGCGAGACCCCCACATTCTTCCTGCTCATCGGCTCGGAAATGTTCCTGGATCTCCTCTCCTGGCGCGAGCCTCAGCGCCTGGCCTCCCTGGCGCGGATCGTCGTGGTCCCCCGGACCGGGAGCGCCTTTGATCCGGACGGAGTCCAGGCTCAGAAAGTGCTGCACGAGATCGGTCAGGACCGGTGGGTTCGGGTGTCGGCAGATGCTCCGCTCTCGGTGCCTGAACCCCCCACCGGGGTGTTTCTCGCGGCGGCGACCTCGCTCCCGATCTCCGCCTCGAAGCTCCGTCGCCGCGCGCGCCTGGGGCGTTCACTCCGTTACCGCGTCCCCGATGCGGTGGCGGACTACATCGCGACCCACAGGCTCTACCGCGAGGAGGGGTGAGCGACGCTCTCGTCTGAGGAGAAGATCCGGTGGTGCGTGCGTGCGGCCATGGAAAAGAAGGCCGAGGGCCTAGTGGTGCTGGACCTCCAGGGACTCAGCATGGTCGCCGATTTCTTCGTGGTGGCCAGCGGCCGCTCTCCCACGCAGGTTCAGACCATTGCGGACGGTGTCGCGCTGGCGCTCAAGGCTCACGGCGAGCGCGTGCTCCATCTCGAAGGCGTACCGGAGAGTGGCTGGTTGCTCCTGGACTACGGTGATGTGGTGATCCACGTCTTCCTAGACGAAACGCGGAGTTTCTACGCCCTAGAGCGTCTCTGGGGCGATGCGCCCCTACGCTCCGTGGACGCACTGGTGGCAGAGGGTTGATTTCCGCGGTACGCCGTGGTAGCGTAAATTTTCTTGTCGGCGGGAGGTCCCTCGATCGGGAGGGTCGCATGAGAAAAGAGCGCCTATCGTATTTCAAAAAGAAGCTGGTCGAGAAACAACGCCAGCTTGTTGAGGAGGTCGACCGGACATCTTTCTATGGCAAGGGCCAAGAAGACGATTCCATCAAAGATCTGGGCGACCAGGCGGCCACTGCCTACACTCGAGAGTTCCTGTTTGAGCTCGGCAACGGCGACCGGCGTCTTCTCAGAGAGGTAACCAGCGCGCTTCACAAGATCGATGAGGGCTCGTTCGGCTCTTGCGAGCGCTGCGGCGAACCCATTTCGGAGAAGCGTCTGGAGGCCCTCCCCTTCGCGCGCTATTGCATCGACTGCCAACGAGCGATCGAGAGGGAGGAGCGGATGGCCGCCGGGTAGAGCCTCCTGATGTCGATCCGCTTCGGCCTCCTGCTCGCCCTGGTTTTCGGCGCCGTCGTCGCCTACCTCGCGGCGTTCAATACCTCGCGCGTCTCGCTTGCCCTGGCTCCGGACCTCGTCTACGAGTTGCCGTTGATGGCGCTGGTCGTCGGCGCCTTCCTGGCCGGGGCCGCGGTCATGCTCCTGGTGACGACGTTCCGGGATCTGGGGCGTTCGTTCCACGACTACCGTCTGGCCCGCCGCGTGCGGCGTCTGGAGAATCTCTCCGATATGTACCACCGAGGAGTCGACGCCCAGCTCGCGGGAAGGCGCGAGGAGGCCACCAAGGCCTACGAAGGACTCTTGACCAGAGAGCCTGGCCACGTCGAGGCGCACCTGAGGCTCGGGGATCTGGCGCGGGCCCAGGGCGACTATCAGGCGGCTCAAGAGCACCACCAGCACGCGCTCCGGTCGGGCGAGCGAGTCGACGCACTCCTGGCACTCGCGGAGGACTTGGAGCACGCCGGAAAGACGGCGGACGCGCTGGCCACCTACCGCCGCATCCTCCAGCACGATCGGAACCACCTGACGGCCCTCAGGGCCACCCGCAGCCTGTACGTCGCCCGCGGGGAGTGGGAGGAGGCCCTGGCCGTTCAGGAGCGTCTCGTTTCGGTGGCATCCGCTCAAGAACGCGGGGCCGAGCTGGAGTGGTTGGCCGGCATCCGCTACGAGGTGGGCCAGGCGCTCCTGGCCCAGGGGACGGCGGCCGAGGCCCGCCGTCACTTTACCGAAGTTCTAAAGGCGGACCGGGCATTCCTGCCCGCCGCCCTCGCGCTTGGAGAGAGCTTCGCGGAGGCTGGCGAGCGGCGCGAGGCTGTCCGGATCTGGGAGCGGGCAGCCCAAGGGACGCACGCCCTGGTCCTCCTTCGCCGGCTCGAGCTGGTCTTCCGCGCCGAGGGGCGTCCCGCGCGGATGATTGCTCTCTATCAGGATGCGCTGGACCGGGCGCCTCAGGATCTCGCACTGACCTTTGCGCTGGGACGGGTCTACGTAGAGTTGGAGATGCTGGACGAGGCGGCAGACCAGTTCCAGAAGCTGGAGGTGCGCGCGCCGGACCTAGTGCCGGTTCGTGTGTCCCTCGCCACGATCTACGAGCGTCGGGGGCAGCTCTCCGCGGCCCTGGAGGAGTGTCGGCGGGCCCTCACCCTCCTTCAGGCCTACCAGTGGCCTCACCGGTGCCGAGTGTGCGACGCTCCCCACGCCGACTGGCAGGATCGGTGTCCCCGCTGCGGCCGGTGGAACACCTCCCGGCCGTGAGGGCTCCCGCCCCCCCGACAGAAGACGGGTGGCGCCACTGGGCCACCGCATACCTGGATCTGCTGTTCCCGCCGCTGTGCTCCGTGTGCGGCTTCCGCCTCGGCGCCGGCCGCCAGGACCCGCTCTGCGGCTCCTGCTGGGAGCGTCTCGAGCGGCTCGCCTCGCCATACTGCGGTCACTGCGGTCGGCCTTTCTATACGCTTTCCTCCCAGCCAGCCTGGGAAGGGCTTTCCCTGTGCGAGGGTTGTCGGCGTGAGCCGCCTCCGTTCGCATACGCACGGGCCGTGACGCTTTACGGCGACACGGTGCGGGAGGCCCTCCATGCGCTCAAGTTCGGCCGGAAGACCGCCCTGGCCCGGCCGCTAGGCGACCTGCTCGCTCAGGCCGGGCAGGCCCTCCTGCCGCCTGTCTCAGTGGATGGTCTGGTGCCGGTACCGCTCCACCCAACCCGCGAGGCCGAGCGCGGATTCAACCAGTCGCTTCTCCTTGCTCGCCGCGTTGCCCGGCAGTGGAGGCTCCCTGTGATTGCCTCGGCGCTCAAACGGGTGGTGGCCACCCGACCCCAGACGGAGTTCTCCATCCGGGAGCGCCGGGCCAACGTGCGCGGGGCGTTCGGCCTGCGTGGTCCCGCCGCGGTGGCGGGCCGGCACCTGCTCCTGATCGATGACGTCTTTACCACCGGTGCCACGGCGACCGAGTGCTGCCGGGTTCTCCTGGATGGGGGGGCGAGTGCCGTGGGAGTCCTCACGGTGGCTCGTGTGTCGTAGAGAACTCCTGGGGTCCTGTTGACGCGAGATTTGCCTGCTGGATATAATTTGGTTTGAAGATCGTCTTGCCAAGCCGAACACTTCGGGCTCCCATCGAGGGAAGGAGCAAGCCATGGCGGTTCGAGTCGGCGTCAACGGGTTCGGGCGCATTGGCCGTCTCTTCTTCCGAGCCGCCCACGAGACCAAGGAACTGGACGTGGTGGCGGTCAATGATCTGACGGATGCCAAGACGCTGGCACACCTGCTCAAGCGCGACTCCGTGCACGGGACCCTCGCGGCCGAGGTGCTTGCCACAGAGGAGGCCTTCTTCGTGGACGGCAGGGAGGTCCAGGTGTCCTCGGTGAAGAATCCCGCCCAGCTCCCGTGGAAGGAGCTGGGAGTGGAGGTGGTGGTGGAGTCCACGGGGATCTTCCGCGATCGGGCCAGCGCTCAAAAGCACCTCTCCGCGGGGGCGCGGAAGGTGGTGATCACGGCGCCGGCCAAGGAGCCGGACTTGACGGTGGTCCTGGGCGTGAACGAGGCCGAGTACGATGGGGCGCGGCACCACGTGGTCTCCAATGCCTCGTGCACGACCAACTGTCTGGCCCCGGTAGCCAAGGTCTTGCTAGACCGCTTCGGCATTCGGCGCGGGTTTGCTTCGACGGTGCATGCCTACACCAACGATCAGCCGGTACTCGACTTTGCACACAAGGACCTGCGGCGGGCGCGGGCGGCGGCGCTGAGCATGATTCTCACGTCGACGGGTGCGGCAACGGCGGTGGGGCTGGTGCTGCCCCAGCTCAAGGGCAAGTTGGGCGGTATCGCCATTCGAGTGCCGACGTCCAACGTCTCGGTGGTGGATCTGGTGGCGGAGCTGGAGCGGCCGGCGAGCGTAGAGGGGGTCAACGAGGCCTTTCGGGAGGCGGCAGCGGGACCGTTGAACGGGATTCTGATGGCGACCTCGGAGCAGCTGGTGTCGGTGGACTTCAACGGCGACTCGCACTCGGCGATCGTGGACCTGCCCTCTACAGCCCTCATCGATGGGTCGCTGGTCAAGGTGCTGGCCTGGTACGACAACGAGTGGGGGTACTCGTGCCGGGTGCGGGACCTCGTCTGCTACATGGCAAAATCCTTCTGACCCCTGAGCCCTCCCCACCCCCGCAAGCGGAGCGCTGCGCGCCAGAGCGTATGCCCAACCTGAGCGTTGATCGGCTCGCGCTTGAGGGGAAGCGCGTATTCCTCCGGGCAGACCTCAACGTGCCTCTGGCCGCCGGCCAGGTGTCCGACGACACCCGGCTTCACAGCGTGCTGCCCACCGTCAGACATTGCCTCCAGGCCGGGGCCGCTGTGGTCCTGGCCTCCCACCTCGGGCGTCCCAAGGGAAAACCCGACCCCGCCTACTCGCTCGCCCCGGTGGCCGCCCGGCTCGAGAAGCTCCTAGGTCAGGCGGTCCCCCTGGCCCCCGATTGTGTCGGTGAATCCGTGGAGGCTATGGCTCGGGGGCTGAGACCCGGCGAGGTCCTGCTCCTGGAGAACCTGCGCTTCCATCCGCAGGAGGAGAAGAACGATCCGAGCTTCGCCCAGGCCCTGGCGAGTCTCGGAGACTGCTACGTCAACGACGCGTTTGCTGCTTCCCATCGGGCGCACGCGTCGATCGAGGCTATCACCCGGTTCTTGCAGCCTGCTGCCGCTGGGTTCCTGATGCGTCGCGAGCTGGAGGCCCTGGGACGCATCCTGGAACACCCTGAGCGCCCGCTGGTCGCCATCCTGGGGGGAGCCAAGGTTGCGGACAAGATCGCGCTGGTCGGCCGGCTCCTGACCAAGGTGGATGCCCTGCTGATCGGGGGCGGGATGGCCTTTACGTTTCTGAGCGCCTTCGGCCACGACACGGGGCGGTCACTGCTGG
The DNA here is from genome assembly GCA_046758385.1 of Methylomirabilia bacterium. GTDB lineage: Bacteria > Methylomirabilota > Methylomirabilia > Rokubacteriales > CSP1-6 > JBHIAB01. The sequence goes on from JBHIAB010000060.1 coordinate 10,789, forward strand.
ACCCCGAGCGGGTGGGGACCGCCCGAGAGGTGCTCTCCGAGGCGCGGTCCCGGGGGGTGACGGTAGGACTCCCCGTGGACGTCGTGGTGGGGAAGGGGCCCGGGAGCCCCGAGGAGATCCAGACAGTGAGTGTCCGTCAGATCCCGCCGACCCTCATGGGGCTCGACATCGGCCCGGCGACCCTTTCCCGCTTCCGAGAGGCGCTTGCTCCGGCGAGGACAGTGGTGTGGAATGGGCCCATGGGTGTGTTTGAAGCTCCGGCGTTTGCGAGGGGGACGTTGGAACTGGCTCGCGCGGTCGTGGCGTCCTCGGCCTTTACAGTCGTGGGGGGTGGGGACACCGTAGCGGGGGTTCACCAGGCGGGCGTGACCGAGAAGATCGGCTATATCTCCACAGCCGGCGGAGCGTTTTTGGAGTTTCTGGAAGGGCGGGAGCTTCCCGGCGTGGTTGTCCTGAGCAAGGCCGGCTGATGCGAACGCCTCTGGTCGTGGCCAACTGGAAGATGCACGGGACGCTCCAAGAGGCGCGGTCGCTGGCTTCCGCGGTAAGGGATGGGCTCAGGCGGGTCACAGACGTGGAGGTGGTGCTCTGCCCGCCGTTCACCGCCCTCGGGTTGGTTGCCGAACTGGTGCGTGGCTCCCAGATCGGCCTCGGTGGCCAGAACTGCCACTGGGAGGCGAGCGGGGCATTCACGGGCGAGGTCTCTCCGGCCATGCTCCGAGAGATGGATTGCAGACTGGTGGTCCTCGGCCACTCCGAGCGGCGGCACCAGTTGGGGGAGTCGGACGAGATGATCAACCGGAAGGTCCACGCGGCCCTGGGTCACGGGCTTACCCCCCTGCTCTGCGTCGGGGAGACGGAGGAGGAGCGCCGCCAGGGGCTTACCTTCCACGTGGTGGAGGGGCAGCTTCGCAATGGCCTGAGCGGAGTGACGCCCGACGCGATCAGCCGGTGCGTGCTCGCCTATGAGCCGATCTGGGCCATCGGCACCGGCGTGAACGCCACCCCTGCCCAGGCCGTGGAGGTCCATGGCTATCTGCGGGGGCTCCTGTCCGAGCTTGCCTCCAAAGAGGTGGCTCAGTCGGCGCGCATCCTTTACGGGGGCAGCGTCAAACTGGACAACGTGGCCTCCCTCGTCCATGAAGTCGAGGTCGACGGGACGCTGGTGGGCGGGGCGAGCCTCCAGCCTCAAGCCTTCGTCGCGATCGTGAAGAAGTCGGCCGCCACAGGCGCGCCGGGGAAGGAGTGAGTCGTGTACACGCTGATCGTGGTTTTGCATGTGTTGGTCAGTCTGGCTATCATCGCGATCGTGTTGCTTCAGGCCGGAAAGGGTGCCGACATCGGCTCGGCCTTCGGAGGAGGGGCCGGCACCCAGGCCGTGTTCGGCTCCATGGGAACTCCGACGCTCCTCGGAAAGGTCACGGCCGGCATGGCCATCGCCTTCATGCTGACCTCCTTCAGTTTGGCCATGCTGGCCTCGGGCCGGCAGGCCTCGGTCGTGACCGAACCGACCGCCGTCGAGGAGCCCGCCGAGCAGGAGCCGGGCGAGCAGTCGCCGGCATTACCGGGTCGATGAAAGGCAGGGGAGCGATGAAACAAGCCCGGGGACTGCTGCTGCCTGCCTTGCTGCTCGCGCTCACAAGCTGCACCCAGCAGCAGGTGGAGGGAGGCACGGAGGGTGGCAAAGGCGCCTCGGCGGCCGCGCCGGCCTACGGCGACACCTTCATCGAGGCGTCCATCGCAGACATCCAGGGGCTGATCCCGAACATCACCTCGGACAGCGCCTCCCACGAGGTCGGGGACCTGATTTACGATCCCCTGATCAAGCGCGACAAGGACTTGAATCTGATTCCCAGCCTGGCCGAGTCCTGGAAGCTGTCCGACGACTGCCTTACCCTGACCTTCAAGCTTCGAGAGGACGCGAGGTGGCATGACGGTTGGCCGTTCACGGCCGAGGACGTCCGCTTTACCTACGAGGCGATGATCCACCCCAAGACGCCGACGGCCTACAAGGAGGACTTCATCGCGGTGAAGGATGTGGCGGTCCTTGACCCCCACACGCTCCGCATCTCCTACTCGAAGCCGTATGCCCAGGCCGTGGAGACCTGGCAGGTGTGGATGCTCCCCAGGCACCTCCTGGAGCCTTACGTCAGGGAAGGGCGGCTTCGGGAGGCGCCCCAGAACCTCGATCCCATCGGAACTGGGGCCTACCGGTTTGTCGAGTGGAAGAGCGGCGAGAAAGTGGTGCTGGCAGCCAACCCCGACTATTTCGAGGACGGACCCTATCTCTCCCGCGTGGTCTACCGGATAATCCCGAGCCAGGCCACCATCTTCCTGGAGCTCAAAGCCAAAGGAGTGGACTACGCCAGGCTCACCGCGCTCCAGTACGCGCGTCAGACCGGCTACCCGGCCTTCCGGAAAGCCTACAACAGGTTCCGCTACCCCGCCGACTCTTACACCTACCTCGGGTTCAACCTGAAAGACCCCCGCTTCGCGGACAAGCGCGTTCGGCAGGCCCTCGCCTACGCCATCGACAAAGAAGAGCTGATCGACGGCGTCGTCATGGGGCTGGGCCGGGAGGCCACCGGCCCCTACAAGCCTGGGACCTGGGCTTACAATCCCGACGTGCGCCGCTACCCGTACGACCCCGAAAAGGCCACGGCACTCCTGGGTCAGGCCGGCTGGCGGGACACCGATGGCGACGGCGTCCTGGACAAGAACGGCAAGCCCTTTGCCTTCACCATCCTCACCAACCAGGGCAACGACGAGCGAAAGAAGGTGGCCCAGATCATCCAGCAGCGCTTCAAGGCAGTCGGGGTGGCGGTCGAGATCCAGATCATCGAGTGGGCCGCCTTCATCAAGGAGTTCATCCACAAGCGGCGCTTCGAGGCCGTCATCCTCGGGTGGGGGATCGGGCTGGACCCGGACCAGTATGACATCTGGCACTCCTCCAAGACCGCTCCCGACGAGTTGAACTTCATCTCCTACGCCAACCCCGAGGTGGACAGGCTGCTCGAGCGCGGGCGGGGCTCCTGTCGGCGTGAGGAGCGCAAACCGCACTACGATCGGCTCCAGGAGGTGCTGGCGGGGGACCAGCCGATCATCTTCCTCTATTTCCGGGATGCCCTCCCGGCGGTCTCCTCGCGGGTCCACGGGATCGAGCCCTCGCCCAACGGGATCCTCTTCAACTTCATCCGGTGGTACGTCCCCAAACACCTCCAGCGTTACACCGCTGGCTGAGGGTTCTCCCCGGGGCGGGCGCTTGACCGGCGCGGCCCCTCCGAGCCTTCCTCCGCCCTCTGACGCGGGATAAGAGCGGCGGCGATGCTCTTCTACGCAATCCGGCGGCTGGCGATGGCCGTCCCTCTCCTCATCGGCATCACGTTCATCTCGTTCGTGGTCATCCACCTAGCCCCGGGAGAGCCCGTCGAGCTCCAGACGGGGGACATGGGAGTGAAGGCTTCGGCCCAGGCCAAGCACGCGCTCCGGGAGCTATACGGCCTTGACAAGCCGTTGCACGTTCAGTACTGGAACTGGCTCAGCCGGCTCGTCCGCCTGGATTTCGGTCGCTCCTTCGCCCCGGACGGTAAGCCGGTCCTTCAGAAGATCGGAGAGCGCTTGCCCATTACCCTCTTCCTCAGCGTCACCGGAATGCTCGTCATCCTGACGGCGGCAGTGCCCATCGGCGTCCTGTCCGCTACCCGCCAGTACTCCCTCTTCGACAAGGTCACCACGGTCTTTGTCTTCGTGGGGTTCGCCACCCCAGATTTCTGGCTTGCCCTGCTCCTGATGATCCTCTTTGGCGTCCAGCTTGGCTGGCTCCCGGTCTCTGGCCTTCGTTCGTTGAACTGGGAGCACCTTTCGTTCTGGCATCGGCAATGGGATTTCCTCTCGCACTTGATACTCCCCATACTGGTGGGGACCTTCGGCGGGCTGGCGGGGTTCTCTCGTTACATGCGTCAGAGCATGCTGGAGGTCATCCGCCAGGAATATATCCAGGCCGCCCGCGCCAAGGGGCTTTCGGAGCAGACGGTCATTGGCAAGCACGCGCTCAGGAATGCCTTGCTCCCCGTGGTCACGATCCTCGGGCTTTCCCTGCCGGGACTGATCGGGGGAAGCGTGATCGTGGAGACGGTCTTCGCGATTCCGGGAATGGGGCAGCTCATGGTTCAGTCCGTGTTCATGCGCGACTACCCCGTCATCATGGGGAACCTGGTGGTCGTGGCCACCCTGACGCTGGGGGCCAACCTGCTGGCAGACATCTCCTACGGCCTGGTGGATCCCAGGATCCGGGTGGGCCGGCGCAGGTGACCGGCATGAACCCGCGCCCCCGCGGAGAGTTACACCTCTTCTGGCGGACGCTCGTCAGGAATCGTCTGGCCGTGGCCGGGGGTGTCGTGGTCGCGACTCTGATCGTGGTCGCGGTGCTGGCGCCGCTGCTGGCCCCCTGGGACCCTTACGAGCCTGACGTGGCGAAGATCCTGGTAGCGCCCTCGGCCACTCACTGGCTTGGCACCGATCACCTCGGCAGGGACGTCCTCTCCCGGATCCTCTACGGCTCCCGGGTCTCGCTGGCTGTGGGGTTCGTTTCCGTCGGCATCGCGGCGGCCATCGGCATCCTCCTGGGCGCCGCAGCGGGTCACCACGGTGGGCTCGTCGACGCCTTCACCATGCGGTTGGTGGACCTGATTCTGGTCTTCCCCCGCTTCTTCCTGCTCCTGGCGGTGCTGGCCTTCCTGCGCCCGTCCATCTGGATCATCATGGTGGTCATCGGGCTCACGGGTTGGATGGGGGTCGCCCGGCTCGTGCGAGCGGAGTTCCTCACCCTCAGGGAGCGGGAGTTCGTGCTCTGGTCCCAGGCCGTGGGGGCTGGGGGGACCCGAATCGTGTGGCGACACATCCTTCCCAATGCCATGGCGCCGGTGCTGGTCGCCATGACCCTGGGGATCCCTGCCGCCATCCTGACCGAGTCCGGGCTCTCGTTCCTGGGTCTCGGCGTCCAGCCGCCCCATGCCACGTGGGGCAATATCCTCAACGACGGAAAAGACTCCATCGAGATCGCCTGGTGGCTCTCCGTGTACCCGGGGCTCGCCATCTTGGTCACCGTCCTGTCCTACAACCTTCTAGGTGAGGGGATCCGCGATGCGCTGGACCCGCGGCTGCGCCAGGCTGTGGGCCGTCTTGCCGGCCGCGTGGGGCGCTAGGGACCGCCCGGAGGGGGGCAGAGCCCCCCTCCGAGTGAAATTGACAGAATGTCGGACACCGCGGCATACTTTGCTGGTATCTCGTTAGCTGCGGGCGCCGAAGTGGCGGAATTGGCAGACGCGCACGTTTGAGGGGCGTGTGGGGTAACCCGTGGGGGTTCGAGTCCCCCC
>JBHIAB010000061.1:0-16097 GCA_046758385.1 Methylomirabilia bacterium
TGGCAGCAAGGACAATCTCCTCACCTCGCTCCCAGCGCACGAACTTGAATGGGCCCGTTCCCACTGGGTGAGCGCCAAAGGCTTCACCCTGCTGTTCTACGAGCTCCTTAGGAACGATCTTGGCGTGGTTCAATGCCAACACAGTGACGAACGGGACAGGCGCCTCATTAAGGACCACCCGAACCGTGTGCCGATCCAAGGTAACGAGGCCGACCACGCGCTTGGCCCTGCCTTCCCTGAACTCCTGGGCCCCCTTGATGTTTATAAAGAGGTCGGCGACCCCTGATTTCACCTTCGGGTCCAGAATTCTGGTCAATGAATAGACAACATCATCCGCCGTCACTTCACGCCCGTGGTGGAACTTGACGCCGTCCCTGAGGTTGAAAGTCCAGATGAGCGCGTCGCGCGAAGCCTTCCAGAAGCGAGCGAGGGCTGGGGTGATTGTAAGGGTCTGATCGAACTGTACGAGGCCGTCAAATACCTGCTGGGCGACTGACCTACCGTAAATGTCCCTGATTCGGGCTGGATCCAGGGTCGCGGGGTCATGGCCAAGGGGCCGGCGATAGACTCCTCCGTCTACGCGGCGCTCTTTCCCTGGCCTCAGTTCTTGAACTGATGCGGGAGTTATCGTGACACCCAGAAGGCATAGGACAACTAATAGAAGAGGGAGGAGGAAGGGGAACTTCCGGTCCCCCTTCCTCCTTGCAGGACAACGGTCACTCGTTAAGTGCATCGGAGTAACTGGTGGACTTGGATATTACCCCCCGTCGCCACCGTCGGCGGTGCCGATGGCCTGGAAGTACTGAGACCCTGAAGTCCCCGACTCGATCACGGGGGCCGCCATCAAGAAAGACGCAACGATTAACAGCACAGCCCAAAGCTTCGTCATGGCTCTCTCCTCCTCTTAAGGGCGGTTGGCGTTGGGAACCCTCCCCATGAGGGCTCCCCTCGCCGCGAGGAGAGAGCAACTACGAGGCCACCTAACGATGGCCCCGTGTCTGTGGGCTAACCGCTTATGATCTCACACATTTTCCTACTCGTAGAGATTCAAGGCAGAGCACAGCAAGCGCACAAAGATTGAACCGGCCAACGGCGCGATCGATGAAATTGAGCTGGAAACTGCTGCCCCCACCACGCGTTTCTGCCCGGTGCACAACGATTGTCCAACCTGCACGCCGCCGTAGCGCCCCGCTATGCTTCGGGGACCGGCCACCGTATTTTCCACCTCGCAAGCTTCACCTTGAGGGTATTGCGGTGTAGGCCGAGAAGTCTGGCGGCCTCGCTCCGGTTCCACCGGACCCGCTCCAGGACCCGGAGCACGACCTGCCGCTCGAGCTGTTCGCATGCCTCCTTGAGTGGAAGCATGGCAGCCTCCTGAACGCGCGCCCCACGATCCGGTAGCATCAGGTCCAGGGGCAGGTCTTGGAGTTGGATGCCGGGTTCCTCAACCAGGGCGACGCAGCGTTCGATGACGTTTTCGAGCTCGCGCACATTGCCCGGCCAGAGGTATTCCTGGAGGGATGCTAGGGCATCGGGGGATACTCCCTCGATGCGCTTGTTAAACTCGTAGTTGTATTTTCGGACGAAATGATCCACCAGGGGAGGGATGTCATCTCGCCGCTCCCGAAGCGGGGGGACCGCAATCGGCACCACATTGAGCCGATAGTAGAGGTCTTCCCTGAAGGTCTGCTTGCTCACGGCCTTTTTCAGGTCGACATTGGTCGCCGCAATGATCCGTACGTCAAGCCTGATCCTCTGGGTCCCGCCTACCCGTTCGATCTCCCGCTCCTGGAGCACCCGCAAGAGCTTTACCTGAAACTCCGCTTTGAGGCTTGAAATCTCGTCAAGAAAGAGGGTTCCTCCGTGAGCCAGCTCGAACTTTCCCAGCTTCCGCTGGTACGCACCGGTAAAGGCTCCCCGCTCGTGGCCGAACAGCTCGGACTCCATGAGGGTCTCGGAGATGGCGCCCGGGTTGACAGGAACAAAGGGTTTGTCCCTCCGCGGTCCCTGGCGGTGGATGGCTCGGGCAATGAGCTCTTTGCCGGTGCCGCTCTCCCCTGAAATCAGGACTGTGGCGGCAGTGCGGGCCACCTGGGCGATTAGGTGGTAGAGTTTCTGCATCTCGGGGGACCGACCCACGAGTTCGTCGAAATCGTGCCGGCGGGCGAGCTCCGACCTGAGGAAGACCACCTCCCGTTCCAGAGCCCGCTTCTCCAGCGCCCGCCGGATCAAGGCGAGGACCTCGTCTTCCTCGAAGGGCTTGGTGAGGTAATCGAAGGCGCCAAGCTTCATGGCGGCCACCGCCGGGCGAACGGTCTGCACCGCCGTCACGAGGATGACCTCAACGTGCTCGTCGAGGGCTTTAATCCGCTCAAGCACTTCGATCCCATCCATCCCGGGCATCCGGATGTCCAGGAGCACCAAGTCCACGGGGTAAGACCGGATGACCTCCAGCGCCTGGGCGCCGTCCGGGACATCCAAGACTTCATACTCGTCCTCGAGGATCAGCCGGAATGAGTCCCGGAGGCCCGGATCGTCATCCACGACCAGAATCACCGGTCGAATTCGGCGTGTGCCTTCCAGTGGTCCTAACTCCATGGGCGCTCACCGGGGAGGAATGGTTTTCGGTCTCTCCGGCTGGTCTCACGGATAGTTTTGGGGTGGGCCGATGCGGACCTGGTTCCAGACCGCGAGGGCGGCCCCCGCCAGTTGTTTGAAGGAGACGACGCGCCCCCGAATCCTGGTGAACGGTCGGGCCCCAGGCTCAACGTCATCGTCAGGCGGCGGCCCGTCGGTGGCTCGAGTAGCACGAAGGCGGCTGCGGCGACTTGCAAAAGGACCCGGACCAAGATTACGAGAGCGCTCGTGGCGCGGCTCATCGGCCCAACTCCATTTCGATGTGGGTCAAAAACTGGCTGAGACTCAAAGCCGTCGCACCAGGCTGCCCGGTCCGCACCTCTCCGGCCCAGATGGCAACCACGGGCCGCCCCAGCGATGTGAAGACCCGGCCGATCCCCGAGGGGTCCGTGATCACGTAGAACACGGCCTCCTGCGCGCCGACGAAAGGAACCACGTCCACCATGTTGCCACGCACAAAGAGCAGCAGGATCTGGTCGGCCTGGAAGGCCGGCGCACCGTCGATCATGACTTCCCGATCCCCGATCCGACCGCCGGGCATCCGCAGCGTCATCAATGGCTCCCTGGGACCCTTGACGGCTAGGAGGACCTCCAAAGCCACGTCGGTCACGATTACGCCGCTCTCGAGTTGAAGGGCGCGGGTGCCCGTCACCCTGGCGACTACGATGGACTCGGCCTCCGAGACCAGTTCTCTAAACGTCTTGGGCACTGCCGTGTGCACTGACGCCGCCGTGGCCACAAGAATACTTCAAGCGCTACCACTGCAACGCCTCCTCGCATGATCAGCATGGCCGACTCAGACCACCAGATTGCCGAATTGCCCGTGCTCGTACGCACCCATCGTGTCCCGCGCGATGCCGGAGCTGGTCATGCGATCAACAGTGGGAGTTGTCCGCTAGCCATTCCTCCCTGGCCTGCCTCAGACGGATTCCCGAGGACCGGTACGACAGGAGGCAGACAATCAGCGATCCCAGTCGCCTTCGCCGCCCGCTTCTCAGCCCTGGCACATGGTCAGTGTTGCCTCCCCTTGGATTCCCCCTCTCGAGTTGTGGTCCATGGGTTAGGCGGCTAGAAGCTAAAATCGCCCTGCCCAGACGGTGCAGCGGAACGTTAATGCACGCGGGCCAGGAACGCACAAACGCCCCCGCCGGTCTGCCCGACCAACGAGGGCGTCGAAAGACTATCCCAGAACCCCATCTAGGGGCATCACTGCCTCCCCCTGAGGGTTGGACGGTTACGTTTAGGACTTGGGCGAGTTTAGGCGGGCGGGGGTCGGCTGTCAAGTGCGCGCATCGACTCAAAATTTGGGTTACCGAAGGAGAGGGCGTGGCGTTGTGGGCCGCGCGGCCGATCTACGCTGCGCTCGGTGTGGCCGCCGAGGACGCTTTGTGATGGTATGAAAGCGCTGCGCCTCCGCGCGCGGGACGGACTATCCTGCGCGTGGAAACTATACCGCGGCCGAAAGCCGCAGAAAGGAGGCGCAGCACGATGGAGTATATCGCGTTCGATGCCCACAAGCATTACACCCTGGCGTTGGTGGAGCGGGAGGATGGCCGAACGGTCCGCGAGCGGCGGATCCCGCATGAACGGGGCACTCTGCGGCAGTTTCTCCGCGGGTGTGAGCGGGGCTCCCCCGTGGCGGTCGAGACCATTGGCAACTGGTACTGGATTGTGGATGAGATCGAAGCTGCGGGGTGTGTGCCAAAGCTGGTCCACGCCCGCAAGGCGAAGCTGATGATGGGGCTGATCAACAAGACCGACAAGCTGGATGCCCGGGGGCTGAACCGCTTGCAGCGGACCGGCACCCTGCCCACGGTGTGGATTCCGCCAGGGGAGCTCCGGGACCAGCGCGACCTGCCCCGGACGCGGATGGTCCTGGTGCGGCAGCGCACGCAGCTGAAGAATCGAATCCACGCCACCCTGGCCAAGTACGCCCTGACCGTCACGGAGGTCAGTGATCTCTTCGGCCGGCAAGGCCGGGAGCTGCTCGGACAGCGCCTCCCCAAGCTACCGCCCCAGACGGCCTTCGCCACCGAGCGGCTGGTGGAGCAGCTGGAAGCCCTGGACCAGCAGGTGGACCGGTTTGAGGAGCGGACGGGGGAGCTGTTCGAGGTGACTCCGGAGATCGAGCTGGTGATGACGCTGCCCGGGGTGGGATTCATCCTGGGGGTCGTCATTGTTCTGGAGGTGGGTGATATCACCCGCTTTGCCACCAACGAGAAGTTCGCCGCCTACGCCGGGACCACGCCCCGCGTCCACGCCAGCGGGGGCAAGGTCCGCTACGGCCGGCTCCGCCCCGACGTCAATCGCTACCTCAAGTGGGCGTTTGTGGAGGCCGCCAATAGCATCTGCCTGAACCGCTGGCGCTGGCCGCACCGCCATGTCAGCCGCCTCTACGAGCGCGTGGCGCGGCGTAAAGGGCACCAGAAGGCCATCGGGGCGGTGGCCCGGCATCTGGCGGAAGCGACGTACTGGATGCTGAGCAAGCGGGAACCATATCGGGAACCCGAGGGCGCACAGCCTCGGCACGCGAAGCCCCGGCTCGTCCACGGAGGCGTGAGCGCGGGAAACGCATGAGCTCTGAGAAGCTCGATTTGTGATTGCGAGACGCCCCCGGGACACCCTCATGCCGCCTAGACGGCGAAGAGATGACTCCGACGAGACCGGAGACCGAGGCAATGGGACGATCCCTCCACTCGCTGGGAAGACCCGAATCGGCTGAAAGGGGGGAGACCATGATATAGGCCCCCCCGTCGAAACTCGTCCTGGAGGCGTGTAGGCCCTCGCCGTCGAAGGGTGTCGCTCTCAGAGCGGCCTTCGGGCCACATGAGGCTGTCTCGGGAACTCTCGGACGAGAACCTCGAGGGTGGGTCCAGGATCTTGAACCTGAGGCTTGACTCGGCGCGCGCTTTCAGAGATGCGTCTCACCACGCTGGCACACCACCGTCGAGACGCTCACCCGCCCCCCACTGGTCGTGATCGAACCCGTCATCGGTCGCCCGCGCCCCGCGCGCGGGGGCGATGGCCTGACCGGCCTCGGGGACTTCGCTGACGTCCGGCAGCTGCGCCTCTGGGAGCCGCGGCCATGATTGGCCCCGACCAGCACGCCGAGATCCGCCGGCTGTTCTACGCCGAGCACTGGCCCGTCGGCACCATCGCCAGCGCCCTGGGTGTCCACCCCGATACGGTCCGCCGCGCCATCGAGCGCGAGCGCTTCGCGCGGCTCGGGACGCGGCCCCGCCCCAGTGCCCTCGATCCCTACAAGCCCTTCATCACCGCCACGCTGGAGCAATACCCGCGCCTGCGCGCCACGCGCCTCTCTGCCATGCTCCGCGAGCGCGGGTATCCCGGCTCGGCCGTCCAAGTCCGCCGCTACGTCCGCACCGTCCGCCCCCTGGCCCGCACCGAAGCCTATCTCCGCCTGGAGACCCTCCCCGGCGAGCTCGGCGGGCAGCCTGAAGGCCGGCGACCTCAACCGGCTGCGAGCGGAGCGGACTGCGTGGATTGTTACCTCACCTTGCCTTTTGCTTGCCTTGCGTTTTCCTTGCGCGTACAATAACCCTTGCTATGGGTTCCTCTTCACATTCCCAGCCTCATCATCGGGCGGGCCTGTCCGCGCCACGGCTATGGTTGCTCAAGACCTCGCGGGCCCAGCAAACGGCCCTGGCTCTGGAGGCGTACTTTAGCGATATCCTCCGCGACCTCGCGATATCACTCGAGGGCGCGGCGCATGGGGAGGCTGGGGCGGCCCGCCGATATATCGGCACTTGGAAGCTTCTCGCCCATCGGGTCGTCAAGATAATTCGTACAAGTGAGCCTGACCTCTTGGAACGAGCAGGAGTCGGGACGGCAATAGAGGAACTGCTCCTTCCTCAGGCGACTCTGGCGCCGTTCTCCACTTGGGTTGCCCATCTCGGCCTTGAGCGCGGTCTAGGGGTTGCTCTCGTGGCAGAACTGCGCACATGTCTCCCCGGCGCCGCCGTATTCAGGCCCTTGGGCGGTCGGTGGCAACGCTGGGCGGAACCTGCTGCTATGCGACGCGCCCTGAGACAGGTCGAGCGCGCTCTCGCAGAGGGACTCGCGGCGCAAGAACCCTCTCCACTCGCACGAGTGCGCGAGCTATTCGAGCTGGATCGGACAGAGTTGGGGTCGTTGTTCGGCGTCAGTCGTCAGGCCGTTGAGCAGTGGGAAGAGCGAGGCGTGCCCGCTGAGCGCCAGGCTAAGCTGACCACCATCCTGTCCGTCGGGGAACTCCTCAATCGGAAGCTTAGGCCGGGGGTCCTGCCCGGGGTCGCGCGGACAAAGGCCGAGGCATACGGAGAACGCACGATGTTGGATATGATGGCCTCCGATGAGCACGACGCCTTACTCAAGGACGTTCGGGCCTCGTTCGACTGGGCTGCCACCGCCTAATGCGGCACGTCACTAGGGGTGGTACCTACTTGCGGGTTGCCGATCCCTCATGGGCCGATGCCCTGGATGGCGCGTCCAGCGCTCAGCAGGGAGGCCGCTGGAGTCCTCCCGGCGGCCAGTTCCCGGTTGTCTACCTGAACCGAGATCGCCGCGTGGCCCGAGCCAACGTCGCGCGCAAGTTTCGTGGGAGACCCTACGCGCCAGAGATGTTGCGCGCCGAAGAAGCGGCCGTTTTGGTCCACACTGCAATCCGTGAGGAAGACTACGTGGACGTGGTAACCGACGAAGGGTGTACGGCTGTCGGCCTGCCCCGCACGTACCCATGGAACGCTGCCGGCCAGGTGATCGGCTGGGAGCGTTGCCAATCTATCGGCCGCCGGGCGTGGGAGGCCGGCGAGTTGGGCATCGCATGCCGCAGCGCTGCTCCTGAAGCACCGGTGGACGGCGAAGAGCTTGCTTGGTTCCAACATGAAGGTCGACCCCACCTCGTCGAGGATCGCCGCCAGCATTTCGAACAATGGTTCTGGCTGTGATCGTGCTCGGCTCGATGCGACGCCATTCTCCCAGCCTGGCAAGGCTCCCAGCGTGTCCCAGATCGTACTTCTGGGGAGGGCAGCAGAATCAGGGCAGAACGAGCTGCCCTCCCTACGAGCAACAGCTTCAAGGACGGCGACTATCTGGGGCAGGAGCACATTCCGGCCGGTGCGCTGCAGGTGAGGACCGACTTCGGCAAGCCAGGCTACGGCGGCCCCTGTCCGCCACAGGGTGACCACCCGCATCGCTACCTCTTCACCATCCATGCGGTGTCCCTGGACAAGTTGCCGGTGATGACCGACACCTCGGCGGCGGTCGTGGGCTTCTATCTCAACTTCAACAGGCCGCGGAGCCCAGTGTCTCCCAAAAGCTAGCCACGCAATCCGCTGCGAGGTCGACCCGTGCACCGTATCCACATCGTGGGGGCGGAGGGGCGCTGAATCAGCTATCGCCAACTCTAGGATGCGGAACAGGCCTCGCCTATTGAGCCGTCATGCCACCGTCGATGATTAGTTCCGAGCCCGTCACCCATTGAGATTCATCCGAAGCGAGATAAAGGCACCCCATCGCGATGTCCTGCGGCTGACCGAAGCGGCCGAGCGGCGTTGAGGCCAGGCGCGGGGCGGCGCGCTCCGGATCGCTGTGCACAGCCTGGGTCATTGCCGTGTCGACGAAGCCCGGATGGACTGAATTCACGCGGATTCGGTCGCCGGCATACTGAATCGCCGCTGATTTACTGAAAGTGCGGACCGCGCCCTTCGAGGCGTGATAGGCAGCGCTGTGGGCCGACCCCACGATACCGTAAATCGAGGAGATGTTGATGATGGAACCACCGCCGGCCGTGCGCATGGGCTCAATCACGTGCTTGGTGCCGAGAAAAATACCGGTCGCGTTCACCGACATCACCGCGTTCCAGCTATCAAGCGTCGTCTGTCCAACCTTCGGTGTTGGGGACCCATCCGGCAACCGACCAGAAATTCCGGCAGCGTTGACTAAGACGTTCAAGGTGGAAAACCGGTCAAGTGTTTTGCGAACGGCTTTCTCCCACTGTTCCTCGTCGGTCGTGTCCAAATGGAGATAAATCCCGCTCCCGCCCTTGGATTCGATCTCATCAACCACGCCTCTGCCGAGAGTATCGTTCACATCGGATACGGCAACAGCGGCGCCATGTTCGGCAAAGACCTTCGCGGATTCAGCACCGATGCCAGATGCCCCACCAGTGACCAATGCTACCTTACCCTCTAATCTCTTGCCGATCGTCATGGTTAAATACCCCTTGCATGGCCGAAGTTGGCCTAACCAACTTGGTTTCTCTACATTCAGGTGTAGCTGTTAGGGTCATTGCTGGACGGTCGCGGAGATAGGTCGAGTATACCGGCAGAGCCTACCGTAGGAAAGAGGACAAGCGGAGTCACTGGGGGTAATAGCGGTTCGCGCCGTCGGGGCGCGGCCTGTCGTTTGGCAAAATCAGATCTGACCGAAAGCGTTCACCTTGGCTCTCCTCCTGGGCGAGGTGGTCGAGTTGGCCGAGGTCGGTGGGCTCCACCACCGGTCCGAGTGGCGGGCAGCCTGAAGGCCGCTGCCTACACGAGCGGCCAGGGGTAGCGCCCGCCGCTTGGCGCCGGCGGAAAGTGGCCGTCGGCCACGAGCGTCCGGACGCGCCCGAGCAGTGCCTCCCGCTCGTCCCTGTCCAGCAACTCCACCAGCGCCGGCGGCAGCCCTCGCCCGAGCAACCGCCGGATGTCCGCCAGGAGCGCTACCGGGATCGGGTCGCCGGCGAAGTCCCAGATCACGGTACGCAGCTTTGGCTCGACGTGGAAGGTGAGGGCGTTGTCGACGGCGTAGACGAGCCCGTCGGCGCCGAGGAGGCAGTGGCCGCTCTTGCGGTCGGCGTTGTTGGCCAGCAGGTCGAAGACGCAGATCCACATGAGCCGGTCGCGGTGGCCGGGATCCTCACGCAGCGTGAAGTAGTGCTGCTCGAAGTCGGCTGGCACGAAGAGCTGAAGCGAGCCATCACCGTATGGCCCGCGACGCTGCACCGTCAGCGGCACCAGTCCCCATCCGAGCGCTTCCGAGAGGTGGTAGGCCGCGAGCTCACGCTTGAAGAGCCCGGGCGGGAAGTCCCAGAGCGGCTGCTCGCCGCGCACGGGCTTGTACACTGCCAGCGCGCTGGCCTCACCGAGCCCCAGCTCGACCAGGAAGGTCGCGTTGGTGCTCCACGCCAGCTGCCCCCGGACGCGGATCTCGCCCCGGGTGAGGAGCTCACACGGGTCGACCGGGCGCATGACCATTGCTCCGCGGGCAGACGTGACCGCCCGGGTCCTTGGCCTGGGCACAGAGCGGGCAGATCGGCCGTCCGGCCTTCATGAGCGCCCACGCCCGCTCGACGAACGCCGCCGCCTGTCCCCGCGTGATTCGAAAGCGGGCGGTGGCGGGCTTCTCGCCACTGTCCTCGTCCACCGCCTCCGTCGCTTCTAGGACGATGCGGTCGGCTCCCTGGTCATGGCCTACGCGGAGGACGGCGACGGACCACGCGGCATCCACGGGCTCGAGGAGTGTCACGTCCTCCGGTGTGCTCTTGGCGCGGCCGGGGAGCTGGGCGAGCAGGCTCGCCAGATACTCCTCGAGGGCACCGACGTGCTCCTTCTCGCACTTGAGCGTGACGAGCTGCCGCGCCTGGCGGGCCTGGAGATAAAAGACGCGCTGGCCCGGCCGCCCGATCGCCCCCACCGTGAAGTGGTCGGGCGCCTCGAAGTCGAAGGACTCGCTCACGGTCGTCCGAGCCCCCCGAGGCCGCCGTCGACGGAGTTCATGGTGAGGACGACCGGCCCCTCGGGCCGCCAGAGGACTGCCGTCACGGAGGCCGGCGCGATGACGTTGCGCTGGAAGAGATCGAGATGGAGACCCAGGGCGTGGGCGATGGCAGCCTTGATCGGGTCGCCGTGGGAGACTGCCACGAGGGTCTGGCCGGGATGGCCCTCGACCAGCCGGCCAAGCGTGGACGCGACCCGGGCCTGCATCTCGACGAACGATTCACCGCCGGGGAAGCGGAATCCGCTCGGGTGGCGCTGGAAGAGTGCCCACTCGCGCTTACAGCGCGCCCGCTTCACCGTGAGCCCAGTCCAGGCGCCGATGTCCACCTCGTCCAGCCCATGCTCGGTGCGCACCGCCAGACCGCGCGGGCGGGCGATCGCCGCCGCCGTCTCCCGCGCGCGCTCGCGCGGTGACGAGTACACCGCGGCCAGGCGCGGGAGCTGCCCGAGGCGCTGCGCGAGCCGCTCGGCCTGCTGCCGGCCCGCGTCGGAGAGATGCAGGCCCGGCTTCCGCCCCGGCAGGACCGCGCCCGTGGTCGGCGTCTCGGCGTGGCGGACCAGGAGGACGATCGTGGACGCGGCAAGAGCAGGGCGCTTCATGCGTTTCTGACCTCCAACTTAGCGACGGTCCACTCCCGGCGGCGGCTTTGCCGCCGCAATCGCTTCGGGGGGAGGCCTCGGAGGCGGCGTGGAGCCCCCCTCCGACTGATCTCCCCCACCCTACCGGCGGTACGCTCCGAGCGGCGGCTTTGCCGCCGCAATCGGTCCCGGGGGGAGGCATCGGAAGGGGGGCGGAGCCCCCCTCCGAGTGCATCTAGCGGAGCACGCGCCGGCGGGAGCTCACGTAGTCCACCACCACGTACTCGCCCAAGTGCTCAGGAACGGCGAAGAAGGCGCGGCCGCGGTTGATGCGCGTCATCTCCTCCACGAAGCCGGCCAGCCAGGGCGTACGCTCCAGCATGAAGGTGTTGATGGCGATGCCCTCGCGGGTGCACCGGCGCACCTCCTTGAGCGTTTCCTCGATGGTGCGACGAGTCGGCGGATAGGCGAAATCGCTCACCTCGCCCTCCAGATGAGCGGTGGGCTCGCCGTCGGTGATCATGATGATCTGCCGGTTGTGGCCCCGGTGGCGCGCCAGGAGCTGGCGGGAGAGCAGCAACCCGGCGTGCATGTTGGTGCCCACGTTCCACTCGCTCCAGGAGAGCGTGGGGAGCTGGTCAGGGGTGAACTCGCGCGCGTAGAGCGAGAAGCCGACGATCTGGAGGGCGTCGCGCGGGAACTGCCCGCGGATGAGCGCCGAGAGCGCCAGGGCGACCTTCTTGGCAGGGAGGAAGTATCCATTGTGGAGCATGGAGCGGCTCATGTCGAGCATGACCACCGTGGCCGACTGGGTCCTGAGCTCCGTGCGGTGCACATCGAAGTCTTCCGGGCACAGATGCACTGGCACGCCCGGCCCCTGCCGCTCGACGGCGTTCATCACGGTCTGCTTGAGGTCGACCAGGAAGGGGTCGCCGAACTCGTAGGGCTTGGTCTCGTCCATCTGGTCGCCGCCGGCGCCGCGGTGGGGGATGACGTGGCCCCCGAACCGGTCACGCTTAAGCCGGGCGAAGATCTCGGAGAGTGCTTTGTCGGCGATCGTGCGGATGGCCCGGGCGGTGAGCTGGAGCTCCTCACCGTGGCGCTCGAGGTAGCCGGCCTCCTCTAGCTGACCCGCGAGCTTGCGCAGGCGCTCGAGGTCCCGGGCCGCCTCCTCACCCAGCAGCCGCTCCACCTGCTCCGGCTCGATGCGCTTGAGGTCCGCGAGGCCCCGCACGCTGCGCAGGTCGCGCTCGAGCTCGTCGATCTCCCGGAGGTGCTCCATGAGCTCCATGGCCTGCTGGAGGGTCAGGTCCTCGTCGCCGCGGAAGGGGTAGCGCTGCACCAGCTCGTCGAAGCCGTCCAGCTCGTTGAGATGCATGGCGAGCTGGGCCAGCGCGGCCTCGAGCTGCTCGTCTTGGAGGAAGAGCGAGCGCATCAGCTCGTCAAGCTGGTGCTGCTGCTCGGGCGAGAGGCTCTGGAGCAGTGACTGCATCTGCGCGCTCTGCCGGGCGAGGTGCTCGATGAGCTGGTCGAGGCTCTCCACGCCGGGGAAGTGCTGGCCCCACTTCTGCCGGAACCGCTCGAAGTCCGGCTCTCCGCCCTCGGCCCTCTCCCGGAGCGTGCGGTTCAGATCCCGGAGCATCTCCCTCAGGCGCCGGCGGTCCTCCGGGGTGAGGTCCCGGAGGGTCTGCTGCATGCCCTGGAACAAGGGCTGGAGCACCTGCTGGCGCAGCGAGGCGAGCAGCTCCTCGAAGAGGCGTCGCGCCTCGGGGTCGACGAAGTCATAGTCCTGGAGCTCACGGATCCGCCCCGCCGGGTCGGGCGGGAGCCGGTCGAGCCACTCCTCGCGCTCTCTCCGCTCATGCCCCTCGGCGAGGCGCGTGTGGAGACCGTCGCGCTCGGTCTGGACGACCTGGTCGAGCTTCTGCCTGATGTCTTCCAGGCTCGAGCCGAGGTCGTAACGGTCGAGCTCTCGCTGCCGGCGGCGCCGGAGCTCGTTGAGCAGGTCCTGGAGCCCGCGCACCCGCCGCCCCTCCGCGGGTTGGAGGCCGCGCTGCAAGAGACGGCGGAGCGCGCTCCAAGAGTCGCCGTGGTAGAGGAGGTCGTCCGACATCGCGCCGAGCAGGTCGTCGGCGTCAAACTCGGGGATGTCCTGCGTCCCGTCCCAGCGCGAGTAGCGGATCAGCATGGTCGGCGGGCCTGGGCTCAGCCCCAGTAGCGGTACTGGCCGCCCTGGACATCCTTGTTGAGCTTGCGGTTCAGGTGGAGCCCCTCCAGCACGAATTCCACCGCGGCGGCGATGCTGGGCGGATCGGCGGCACCGAGCTTCCCGGCGACCGCCCCGAACGCAGGAACCTCGGCGACCTGGCGGACGTACTCGGCGGACGGCATGGTGTCTGAGACCTGGATCGTAAGCCCGCCCTGGAAGGCGCCCACCACGTCGTCGACATCGGCGGCGCTAAAGTTCCGGTTGAAGACATTGACCACCGCGCGCTGGAGCAGCTTGCCCAACACCTTCTCCTCGGCCGCTTCGCCCACCGTTTCCAGCTCGATCTTGCCGCTGGTGGAGGCCATCAGCGCCCCCAGGTCGCTCAGCCGCGACACTGCCACCTCCTCGCGCAGCCGGAGCGCCCGCTTGAGCGCGTTGGACAGCAGGGTCTCGTAGTTGCAGATGCTCACTCGCACCGACACGCCCGAGCGCTGGCTGATCTCGGGCGCCTTGCGCGCCAAGTGGGTCAGCTCGGCCACCACCTGCTTCACGTACTCGGGGCTTCGCACCTGGAAGCCATCGGTGGGGAAGTGCGTCCGCTCGGCCTCCATGATGGCAATCTCGTCGTCAAGCCGCCTGGGGTAGTGCGTGCGGACCTGCGAGCCGAACCGGTCCTTGAGCGGGGTGATGATCCGGCCCCGGTTGGTGTAGTCCTCGGGGTTGGCGCTTGCTACCACGTAGAGGTCCAGCGGCAGGCGCACCTTGTAGCCGCGGATCTGGACGTCGCGCTCCTCCATGATGTTGAGCAGGCCTACCTGGATGCGCTCGGCGAGCTCGGGCAGCTCGTTGATCGCGAAGATCCCACGGTTGGTGCGCGGCAGCAAGCCGTAGTGGATGGTCAACTCGTCGGAGAGGTAGCGCCCCTCGGCGACCCTGATGGGGTCGACCTCGCCGATCAGGTCAGCGATGGTGATGTCGGGAGTCGCGAGCTTCTCTCCGTAGCGGCGGTCGCGCGCGACCCAGACGATCTCGGCCTTGTCGCCCCTCTTGCCGAGGCGCGCGCGGCAGGCGGCGCAGATGGGGGCGAAAGGGTCGTCGCGGATCTCGCATCCAGCCAGGGCGGGGATCTCGTCGTCCAGCAGGCCCACGAGGAGACGCGCCATGCGCGTCTTGGCCTGGCCGCGCTGACCCAGGAAGATGATGTCCTGCCCGGAGAGGATGGCGTTTTCGATCTGTGGGATGACGGTCTGCTCGTAGCCAACGATCCCGGGCAGGAACGGCTCGCCGCGCCGGAGCCGTGCGATCAGGTTATCGCGCAGCTCCCGCTTGACCGACTTCGGCCGATAACCGCTTTCCCGGAGCTCCCGGACCGTACGCGACCTACGCATGAGCGATCCTGTTGCCACTATGCGGCCGGGGCCGACACCCTGTCAACCTTGACGGCAGGAGGATCAGGCCATGGCTGAGCTTAGAAGTCGACTAACCGAGGGAATGGGACCGACCGCTGCCCGCCAACCCATCAGAAGTCCCGACAACGGCTCACGAGGCCGCCCGATAGTCCCGAGGCAGACACAACACTTAAGATCCAGGGCGTCTACCTCGATTACTCACATCGACGCTCAGCCCGGGAGGCTGACGCGGCCGGACCGAGCGCGGGAGCCCCAGTGACAAGAAGGTAGTTTGTCCGCGCAAAACGGAAAAGCCTTCCGCCGCAAAAAAGCGACACCATCTTTTTCAGGTAGGAGTGGCTATGAGGAGGTAACGCTGATTCTTCTTGCGAACAGTGCCGGGTGACGCGCGCGTGCCGACGGACTCTACTTGCGCTGGTCTCTCGCGACCGATCCGCTCATTGCCAATAAAGCCCCGTCAAGCCGTCATACGCTAGCTTGACTCCGGTAACAAAAAGGATGGTCAGGATGATCCGGTAAAACACGTCGTCGTTTACCGCCCTGTGCATCCAGCGCCCCAAAAGGACGCCGGCCGGAACCAGCGGCAACAGCACCGCCGAGGTCATCAGATTCGTCGCATGGAGTTGACCGAGCCAGGCATAGGGACCGATCTTCGCGTAATTCACCACGGCGTAGAACATCGCCAAGGTGCCGACGTAAAGCGTCCTTTCCAACCGCTGGGGCAGCATGTACACGCTGAGCGGCGGCGCGCCGGCGTGGGCGACGAAACTGGTGAACCCGCAGACGGCGCTCCAAAACCCGCCGCCCGCGGCGTTGGGCCCCTTCGGTTCGGCGACACGTCCCTGGCCGAAAAGGCTGTGGGTCGCGAACCACACAGCGATGACGCCGATCATCAATTTGATCGTCAGGGGATCGAGAAACCTGAAGCTCGCGGTGCCTACGACGATGCCGACCATGCTCCCCGGCGCACCATTCAGACAAGAAACGCCAGGACAGCGGAGACGAGCAGCAAGAGAGCGATGAGGACCACCCAGGGTGGGACGCCCCTCCGCCGAAGCGTTCGCCGGCTTAGCCCCTCCTCGGCGAGCACCGCCTGATAGGCTTCTTCGTCCATCGGCTCGGGCAGGTCCAAGCCCTCCCAGGTTTCCTCTTCTTTCCAGCCAGTCTCCCAGTCCGACCCACAGTGGGGGCAGGCGAGGCGGCCGCGCGGAAATTGCTCTCCACAGAAGGGGCACAGAGGGCTCATCATCGCTCAGGATGCTCACCCTGGATAGTGTCTGACGCACGCGTCGGCCGTGCCGGGCGCAGACTACCGGAGCGCTGACCGGTCCAGGTCAGCCACCCGAGGGACGCCCACGAGGCCGAGCGCTTTGTCAATCTCCGACTTGAGGAGCCCGAGCACATGCTCAACGCCAGCCTGCCCGCCGACGGCAAGACCGTAGAGGTGCGGACGGCCGATCATGACTGCGCGCGCGCCGAGGGCCAGCGCCTTGACGACGTCGG
>JBHIAB010000062.1:0-15826 GCA_046758385.1 Methylomirabilia bacterium
GGCGTCACCCACTTCGTCTTCGACCCCACCGTCCAGGACCTGAAGCACATGCTGAGCAATCTGGAACGGTTCGCCGAGGAAGTGCTCCCCAAGGTGAAGCGAGCCGCCCGATGAGCGGGCCGCCGACCGCCGGCGCCGACCTCTTCCTCCAGGCGGGACGGGTCGGCAGACTGGGGACCGCGGATGCGCACGGCCAACCGTTGGTAGTGCCTGTCTGCTATGCCTTTGACGGCCAGCACTGCTACTCCGCCCTCGACGCCAAGCCCAAGCGGCGCCCTGCCGACCGGCTCAAGCGGGTCCAAAACATCCGGGAGAACCCGCGCGTCTGTCTGCTGGTGGATCACTACGACGAGGATTGGAGCCACCTGGGCTATGTCATCCTCCAGGGGCGCGCCGAGCTCCTCACCGGGGGGCCGGAATTCGACAGGGCCGTGGACCTGCTCCTCGACAAGTACCCGCAGTACCGGGTGATGGGGCTCGATCGACACTCGGGGCTCGTGATCAAGATCACCCCTGAACGGATTGTGCAGTGGAGGGCGGCGGCATGAGGGCACTGGATCGGGCGTTCGCTGGCGGCCCGATCACTCGGGAGGAGGCCGTGGCGCTCTTGAGCCTCCCCGACGACCGCCTCCCAGAGCTCTTGGCAGCGGCCTCAGTCCTCCGGGATCGAAGACCAAGTCGAAGAATCACTTTCTCCAAGAAGGTCTTCATCCCCCTCACCACCCTCTGTCGTGACTACTGCGGTTACTGCACGTTCCGGAAGGACCCGGGCGATCCTGGCGCCCACACCATGACCCCCGAAGAGGTGGTTCGACTCGCGCAGGCGGGCGCCCGCCTCGGCTGCAAAGAGGCGCTCTTCTCCTTGGGAGACAAACCCGAGGCACTCTTCCCCGAGCACCGTGCCTTCCTCCGACGGATGGGGCATCGAACCACGCTTGGCTACCTCCGTCAGGTGTGCGAGCTGGTGCTGAAGGAATCTCCCCTTCTTCCCCATGCCAATCCCGGGGTGATGTCGGAACGGGAGCTCTCGGCTCTCCGAGAGGCGAACGTTTCTATGGGCCTGATGCTTGAAACCGTCTCCGAGCGGCTCCTCGGCGCGGGCCTGGCCCACGACCGCGCTCCCGACAAGGCCCCCGCCCGGCGCCTCAAGACCATCGAGTGGGCGGGAAAGCTCCAGATTCCGTTCACCAGTGGGATCCTGATCGGAATCGGCGAGACCCACGCCGAGCGCGTGGACTCTCTCTTGGCCATCCGGGACCTCGCCGAGCGCCACGGCCATATCCAGGAGGTAATCGTCCAGAACTTCCGGGCCAAGCCGGAGATTCCGATGCGTCACCACCCGGAACCGTCCTTGGCGGACATGCTCAGGACGGTCGCGGTGGCTCGCCTGCTCTTGGGTCCCGCAGTGAACCTCCAAGCCCCGCCCAACCTCTCCCCGCAGAGCTATCCCCGGCTCATCGGTGCCGGGCTCAACGACTGGGGCGGGATTTCCCCCCTGACGCTGGACCACATCAATCCGGAGGCCCCTTGGCCCCGCATCGTGGAACTCCGGGCGGCCACCGGAGCCGCCGGCTACGAGTTGAGGGAACGTCTGGCCATCTATCCCGAGTATGTGGGGCGTCCCGAGTTCGTCGATGAAGGGCTCCGCCCGCGCCTTCGGGCTTACACCGAAACCGACGGGTATGTCAGACAGGAGCTGGAACAGTGGAGAACTTGGTAAGCACGCTGGACCGGGTGGCCAAA
The DNA here is from genome assembly GCA_046758385.1 of Methylomirabilia bacterium. Classification (GTDB taxonomy): domain Bacteria; phylum Methylomirabilota; class Methylomirabilia; order Rokubacteriales; family CSP1-6; genus JBHIAB01. The sequence continues at coordinate 1,744 of JBHIAB010000062.1, forward strand.
GATGTCCGCGTCATCCTGGACCGGGCCCTGGAAGGGCGCGAGCTGACCGTGGCAGAGGGTACCCGCCTCGCGGAATGCCGGGGACGAGACCTTCACGCCCTCACGCTGGTGGCCGACGAGCTGCGCCGGAGACACGTGGGAGACACGGTCACCTACGTGGTGAACCGCAACATCAACTTCACGAATGTGTGCATCAAGCACTGCACCTTCTGCGCGTTCAGCCGGGACCATCGCGAAGAGGAAGCATACTTGCTCCCCCTGGAAGAAATGGTCCACCGGGCCCAGGAGGCCTGGGACCTGGGCGCCACCGAGGTCTGCATCCAGGCGGGGCTCGCGCCGAAGCTTCCGGGCACCTATTACATCGACCTCTGCCGAGCCCTCAAACAGGTCCTCCCGGACATGCACCTGCACGCCTTCTCCCCAGAGGAGGTCCTCTATGGCTCGGTCCGATCGGGTCTTTCCATCCGCGACTACCTCCTCGAGCTCAAGGCAGCGGGGATCGGGACGCTTCCCGGAACCTCGGCGGAGATCTTGGACGACGAGATCCGCGAGGCAATCTCCAAGGGGCGCATCTCCACGCGCCAGTGGATCGAGGTCATCAGCACGGCCCACGCCCTGGGCATTCAGACCACCTCGACGATCATGTTCGGCCACGTCGAATCGCCCGCCCACTGGGTGCGGCACATGGATCTGCTCCGATCCATCCAGCGAGAGACCGGCGGCTTCACCGAATTCGTCCCCCTCTCATTCGTTCATCAGGAAGCTCCTATGTGGCGGCGAGGGCTGGCCCCGGGGATGCGTCCGGGCGCAACCGGAGACGAGGTGGTGAAGGTACACGCGCTGGCACGCTTGCTTCTGGGCCCCACCGTCAAGAACGTCCAAGCCTCGTGGGTGAAGGAAGGACCCAAGCTGGCGCAGTACCTTCTGGACTGCGGCGCCAACGACCTGGGCGGGACGCTGATGAACGAGTCCATCTCGACCTCGGCCGGAGCGCCCCACGGGCAGCTCGTCCCGCCCGCCGAGCTCCGCAGGATGATCCGGGCGGCAGGGCGAACCCCGGCCCAGCGGACCACCACGTACGATGTCCTGAAGCGACACGAGGACGAGGACGAAGAGAGCCCGCTGGACCGGATCGAGGACGCCGAAGCCCAGTTCGGCTCCTACCGCACACTCACTCGGTCGGCCCAATTCCGCTTCGTCCATGCCGCGAATCAGGGCGACAGATCCCTCTTGCCAATCACGCGCTGTTGACTACAATGCTGGTGGCTACCGAGCAGTCATAACCGTGCTGGTCACCCACACTTTCAACCCGAGGAGGGCGCGCGCATGGCGAAGACGATGACGAAGTCAGCCATCATCGGGCACCTCGCCCAGAAGTCTGAGCTCTCGAAGCGGCAGGTGTCGGACTTGCTGGACATCCTGCTCACCCTCGCCACCAAAGAGGCCAAGAACGCCTTCGTGCTTCCCGGCTTCGGCAAGCTGGTGCTGGCGAACCGGAAGGCGCGGATGGGACGCAACCCACAGACCGGCGAGCCGATCAAGATTCCCGCCAAGCGGGTGGTCAAGTTCAGGGTCGCCAAGTCCCTGAAGGACGCTGTGCTTGGGAAGAAGTAGGAGCCCGCGGGCAGCCGCTCCTTCGGCGCACGTTCCCATCCCACCCCGTTCCACGCAGGGAGTCGAGTATCGAGCGCTCGCGCCGGGTTCGGCGGAGGCCCGTGGCCTGTTTGCCTATGCCGCGGCGTGGGCGCCGCCCGCCGGCCAGGGCGAAATCGGGTGGGGGGCATGGGCGACGGAGGACAGTGGTCAGCGAATGGTGGGAGCGTTGCTGGTGGAGCGGAGTCGAACCGCGGGAATGCTCCATGGTCCCGTGGTGGTGGAAACGGATGATCCGCTTGAGGTCGCGGCCCAGCTCCTGGCTCGCGCCCTCCCCCAGGCCGCCGCCTCGGGACTGGAGACACTCTTCGCCCGTCCTCAGGCCCTCGAACGCGTCTGGGTACGCTTCGGCTTCATCCCCGTGCCCGAGGCCGACTTGCCCCGAGCCCTCAAGGGACGCCCGGGGACGGGGCTCTTCGGCTGGCGCGGGGGCTCTGCGCTCTGGGCCTCGCGCCGACCCGACGCCGTCGAGGCTGATGACCTGCGCTGACTATCCCCTTCCCCGCTCCGCTCCCGCTGGCTGAGCCAATGATCACTGCCCTGGCCGGCGGCACCGGTGCGGCCAAGTTCCTTCGAGGGCTCGTCAGGCTCATCGAGCCGGATCAGCTGACCGTGATCGGCAACACCGGCGACGACATCGATCTCTGGGGACTCCGCATCTCGCCGGACCTCGACACAGTGACCTACACCCTCGCCGGGCTGATCGACGACACCAAAGGATGGGGAGTCAGCGACGACAGCTTTCAATGCCTGCGCGCCATGGCTTCCCTCGGCCGGGAGACGTGGTTCACGCTCGGTGACCGGGATCTGGCGACTCATCTCGTCCGCACCGAGTCCCTGTCACGAGGCCTCCCTCTGTCGACCGTCACCGACGCGATCCGCCGCGACCTCGGCGTCCGGTGCCGAATCCTGCCTATGTCCGATCTCCCGGTCAGGACCAAGATCCTGACGCCGGGCGGGTGGCTCACGTTTCAGGAATTCTTCGTGCGCGAAAAAGCCCAGGTCGAGATCCTGGACACCGTCTACGAGGGAGCGGAGGCTGCCCGCCCCGCTCCCGGAGTCCTCGAGGCGATCCGAGAGGCTCGGGCGGTGGTCCTCTGCCCCTCCAACCCCATCACCTCCATCGGCCCCATCTTGGCCGTGCCCGGAGTCACGGAGGCGCTGGCCGAGACGCCCGCCACGGTGGTGGCTGTCAGCCCGATCGTCGCCGGAGCCGCGGTGAGTGGACCCGCAGGCGCGCTGATGGCCGCCAAAGGATTGCCGGTGTCCGCGGCAGGGGTGGCGCGGGCCTACCAGGGGTGGCTAGATGTGTTGATTCTCGACCGGCGCGATCAAGGGCTCGCGCCTGAGCTCCTCGGGCTCGGGGTCTCGCCAGCTGTGGCCGACACGCTGATGAGCGATCGGGGGCGGGAGGTGGATCTGGCGCGCGCCGTGCTCAGAGCAATCGGGTGAAGACGATGGTGGCGGTCCCCGCGAAGGATCTGGAGAACGCCAAGCAGCGGCTCGTCACCGTGCTCTCCGAGCGGGAGCGACGGGCCCTGGCGCGGACCATGCTGGAGGATGTCCTGGCAGCGATCACCGAGGCCGACCTCGATGAGGTCGTGGTCGTGACCAGAGACTCCGAGGTTATCGCCTTGGCCCAGCGGTTTCCGATCGCCATCCTCGAGGAGCCGGCGAACCGCGGTCACACCGAGGCGGTAGCCCTCGCTCAGCGTGTGGCGAGCGAGCGCGGGGCCCCGCGGTTCCTCACAATCCCGGGTGATGTGCCCCTGGTCACACCCCAGGAGATTGCCGCACTGATGAACGCGGCTCCCCCGGGTCCGGGCGCTGTCTTCGTGCCGTCGCGATCTGGCTTTGGAACAAACGCGGCTCTCCTCACCCCGCCCGATCTCATGCCCCTCAAATTCGGCGAGCCCTCTTTCGCCAACCATCTGAGCGCAGCCCGGAGCCTGGGACTGGACCCCGTGGTCTGTTCCCTCCCGGCCTTGGGCCTGGACATTGACGGCCCCGAGGATCTCAGATCGCTCCTCGAAAGCCAGGGCGAGACCCGCAGCCGCCGCCTGTTGGAAACGCTGGCCGTCCTGCCACGCCTCGCAGGCCAGCGCCCATGACGCTCACTCAGGCGCAGCGGGTTCGACCGCGCCGGTCACGCGCGGCAGCCGTCCGTTCCCGTTCCTGCTGATGGCCAGCCGCTACGAAGTCATCGGTCTGGAAGGGTTGCCGGAGATCCGGCAAGGCGACGACCTGGGAAGCCTCGTCGTCGAGGCCGCGACGCGCCAGGGCACGCCCATCCAGGATGGCGACTGCGTGGTGGTGAGCCAGAAGATCCTGTCCAAGGCCGAAGGGCGAGTGGTGCAGCTCGCCACGGTCACCCCGTCTCCCGCCGCCGTCACCATGGCCCGCGAGCTTGGCCGCGATCCCCGGCTCATCGAGTTGATCCTCCGGGAATCGAAACGGGTGGTTCGGATGGACAAGGGAGTGCTGATCGTGGAGACCCACCACGGCTGGATCTGCGCCAACGGGGGCGCAGACCAGTCCAACGTGGACCTGGACACGGCTTCGCTTCTGCCCGAGGATTCTGATCGGTCAGCTCAGTCGTTCCGTGAGCGAATCCGGGAGCTAGGCGGGACCGACGTGGCCGTGATCGTCTCGGACACCTTCGGACGGCCGTGGCGCGAAGGGCTCACCAACATTGCCATCGGCGTCGCGGGCTTGCAGCCGATTCGGAGCTACCTGGGGGAGACCGACCCGGCCGGCCACGTGCTCCAAGCCACGCTCTTGGCGGTCGCCGACGAGCTGGCGGGAGCGGCAGAGTTGGTCATGGGGAAGCTCAAGAGGATCCCGGTGGCCATCGTTCGGGGAGTGGAGCTGGAGCGAGGGGAGTCGAGCGCCAAGGCCCTCCTCCGCGACCCCTCCCGCGATCTGTTCCGATGAACAGGACCACGATTCGGAGGGATTACGCGATCGCACGCCCGCCATGCGCCGGGCGCCCTCCGAAGAGAATCCAACGAGCCGTACCGGGCTGCGTTCGAGCGCGGGCTTCGCCCGCGCAAGCTGAATTGGGGGGAGGTTCGGAAGGGGGGCACAGCCCCCCTCCGAGGGATTAGATGAAGATTTCGGTGATGGGAGGGACCGGCACGGAGGGACAGGGGCTTGGGCTCCGGTGGGCCCGGGCCGGCCACGAGATCGTGATCGGCTCGCGGGATGCCGCGCGTGCTCGGGCCAAGGCGGAGGAGCTGAGCTCCTCTGCGAAGGCGTCACGCATCAGCGGCCTGGCGAACGCCGATGCCGCCGACGCCGGCGAGCTGGTCGTCCTGACCATGCCGTACGCCGGCCTCGCCAAGACCCTGACCGAGGCGAAGGGCGCCTGCCGGGGAAAGGTGGTGGTGAGCACGGTGGTCCCCCTGACCTTCGGGGCGGGGCGGCTCTTCACGCCGCCGTCGGTCGGCTCAGCGGCGGAGGAAGCTCGGGCTCTCCTGGGTGCCGAGGCGCGTGTGGTGGCGGCCTTCCACCACATCGCGGCCCACGAGCTGGGCTCGCTCGGCCATCCCATCGAGTGTGATCTCCTCCTGTGCGGAGACGACCCGGCCGCCAAGGAGCAGATAGCCGAGCTGGGGAGGAGCATGGGGCTCCGGGCACTCGACATCGGGCCACTCAGCAACGCTGGACCCCTCGAGGGAATCACCGCCGTGCTGACGACCATCAACCGCCGCTACAAGCTCAAGAACTCAGGCATCAAGATCACTGGACTCTAAGCCCGAATTACCTGCGCCTGCTACTCGATGCATACCAACGTGAGCCACTTCTTCAGGCCCATCGACATCAGATGCCGATCAGCGCGCAGAGGTGGCTCGCTTCGAGCGCGGGCTTTGCCCGCGCAACCGAGGGGGGAGGTTCGGAAGGGGGGCGTCAGCCCCCCTCCGAGTTCAGACGCCCCGGCTGATCGACAGGCCCAGGTACAGGACAGCTGCCCCCAGTAGGATCACTACCCGGTCGAGCCACGCGATCGCCCGCAGCTCCCGGGCCCCGTCTCTCCCCGAATCCAGCTCTCGAGCCAGCCGCGCGACCAGCCCAAAATCGCGATGGGCTAAAAGCATCAGCCCCACGATCACCGCAAAAATCTTCACGGCCAGCAGCGTCCCCACGGAGGTTTCGGTCAACACGTTGAGCCCCAGGCGCGTCAGGTTGTAGAAACCCGTCACAACCACGAGGACCACGGCGCCCCACGTCAGCGGGCGAGCCCGCCGGAGGACCCTGGCACCGAATGTGCCCCGCCCGCTTCCCTTCAGGATGGGGAGGAGGATATGGCTCTGAAAGAGCAACCCGCCCAGCCACACCACAGCCGCGAGGAGGTGGAGCCAGAGGGCCAAGAGCCTCACCTGAGCGGCCCTCCATCCAGCAGAACCGCCAAGACTCGCGGCACGTCGGAGAGATCGCGAAACAGAAGATCCGGTTCAAAGGCGGCCAGCTCTTCCATCGAGTGCAGGCCGGTGGCCACGGCCAGCGCCACGGCCCCGTAGGCGCGAGCACAGGCGATGTCTAGCGGCGTGTCCCCGATGACGACCACCTGGTCCGGCTTGATCGGGCGTCCGAGCAGCCGCTCGGCCCGCCGGACGGCGACAGCCGGGAGTCGGGACCGGTCAGGATCGTCAGACCCGTAGGCCCCGCAGCGGAAATGCGGCCAGAGCCCGGTCGAGGCCAATTTGATCCGAGCGCCGGCCTCGATGTTGCCGGTTAGGAGCCCCAACAGGGCGTCGGGATGCTCTGCGAGGCCGCTCACCAGCTCTCTGATCCCCGGCATCAGCTCGACCCGTTCTCCTGCTCCGATCTCGGTGCGAAGCTCCTCGGCGTACCGCTCGAAAAAAGCGGGAGTACGCGCAGTGATCTCGTCGGCATGAAACCCGGCCGCGTTCATGACGTCGGCCACGATTTGCAGATCCGTCTTCCCCAGAAAGTCGTAGGACTCGATGGAACCGGTGTCGCCGAACACCTGAGCAAACGCCCGGGCCATGGCGCGACGCCCGGCCCCACGGACAGCAACCAGCGTGCCGTCCACATCGAAGAGAAACAGGCGCATTCAGCGGGCCGACCTGGGAGGGGCGAGCGCTCGGAGCCGGCTGACGATGGAGGGCAGAATGGTCAGCACCGCGTCGACCTCCTGGGGTGCCGTCCACCGGCCCAGCGTGAAGCAAAGGGAGCCTTCGCTCTCTTCGGGTCCGAGACCAATGGCACGGAGGACGTGGGAAGGCTCGCGAGTCATGGACGAGCAGGCGGAACCGGAGGACGCCACGATGCCGTGCAGGTCGAGGTCCATGAGGAGGCTGTCGGACTTGACGCCGGGGACACAGGCGCTGGCGTGGTGAGGGAGCCGATGGGTACGCGAGCCGGTGAGGAGGCAGTCAGGCAGCTCGGACAACCCTTGGAGCAGGCGATCGCGCAACCCGGCGAGTCGTCTGGCCTCTTCCCGACCCTCCTGCCGGGCTAGCTCGGCAGCCACCCCCATCCCGACGATGGCGGGCAGGTTCTCGGTTCCAGAGCGGTAGCCACGTTCCTGGCCGCCACCGACGATCTGTGGGAGAAGCTTCACACCGGCGCGGACCCAGAGGGCCCCGACTCCAGGCGGGCCGTAGAGATCGTTTCCCGAAAGCGTGAGGAGATCGATCCCGTGCTCATCGACGGCGAGCGACACCCGACCTGCGGCACCGACCGCGTCCACATGAAAATGCACGCCGAGCTCTTTCGACAGGCGCCCGAGGGCGGCGGTGGGCTGAACGGTGCCCGTTTCCGGGTTGGCGGCTTGGATCGACACCAGCACCGTGTTCTTGCGGATGGCGCGCACGAGGGCCTCAGGGTCTACGCGCCCTTCCCCGTCGACGGGCAGGTAGGTCACCTCGAATCCCCGCTTCTCCAGCTCCCGGTACGAATTGAGGACGGAAATATGCTCGACTGCGGAGCTCACGACATGGCCGCCGCCCTCGCCCGACCGGAGAACCACCCCCTTGATGGCCAAGTTGTTGGCTTCGGTCGCCCCCGAGGTGAAGATCACTCCGCTGGCGGTCCCTCCCACGAACCGGGCCACCTTGGACCGCGCCGCCTCCAGCGACTCCTTGGCCTCGTGTCCGAGGGAGTGGGAGGCTGCGGGGTTACCGACCCCGCCCTCCAGGAACGGTCGCATCACCGCAAGCACCCTGGGGTCCGCGGGGGCGAACCCACCGTAGTCCAGGTATGCGCGGACCGGGACCGACGGCTCCCTTCCGTCAGGCCTAATGGGTTTTCCGGACCAGGAAGCGGAAGACCGCGCCATTCTTGGAGACCTCCAGGAGGTCGTGACTCGTCCGCCGAGACCAGCTCTTCATGTCGGCTTCGGAGGCCGGATCGTCTGACAGCATTTCGAGGACTTGCCCCACTGCAAGTCCCTTGATCGCCTCGGCCGTCTTCACGATGGGCATCGGGCAGAAGAGACCGACGCAGTCGAGCAACCTGTCAGGATGGGGCATCGACTCCTCGCGTATGGGCACGGCGCATCCACCGTCCCAAGCTACCGGGAGAGTCAAAAGTTGTCAAGAAACCAGGCGAATTCGCGTTGACTTCGCACGTTCAGCACGCTTACATGTTACTGAAGGGAGATACAGTTCTCTCCGAGCTCGACCGCTCCTGAGGATAACCTCGTGACGAAAGCCCGGAAGAAAGCGGTGGCGTTCACAGGCCAGCGAATCAGGCAGCGGATTCTCCTCGCCCTGATTCTCTCTTCCTTCATTCCTCTCCTGCTGCTCACCTACGTGTGGCTGACCCAGATCCTACCCGCCCTCGATCCCCAGGCAGACCAAGCGATCATCACGGCTTTCCAGGTGCTGATCCTCTTCGCCGCCCTCCTGATTGCTGCCGGGGCCTACGTCATCTGGGATGTGGCCACCGCAGTGGCCCGCTTGGCTGAGGTCATCGCTTCGGCCAGGGGAGTCCAGCGGATGGCGGAACGTGCCGACGAGATCGGCGCCATCATGACGTCCTTCTCCCGGATGGTCGGGACGATCGAGCAGCAGGCCTCGGATATGACCGCCCTGGCCAACCAGCTCGATGTGGCCCAGAAGGAGCTCGAGAAGACCAACGCCCGCCTGAAGGAGCTCTCCTTCAAGGATGAGGTCACAGAGCTGTATAACCGCCGATTCTTCTCCCTCCGGTTGGAGGAGGAGATCAGTCGCTTCCGCCGCTTCAATCACCCCGTCTCGCTGGTCACGATGGACCTCGACGACTTCAAGGCCATCAATGACGAGCTGGGGCACTCGGTGGGAGATGACACCTTGAGAGAGCTGGCGCGGCTCATCCTCACGCATACGCGCGGGATCAACGTGATCTGCCGACTCGGAGGCGACGAGTTCGCAGTCCTCCTGGTCGAGACCGGAAAATCCGGAGCCCAGCACTACGCCGAGCGGATCCGCCAGGCCGTGTCCGCGTTCCCCTTCAGCCACGGGAGGCGCCTGACGACCAGCATCGGCATCGCTAGCGTGCCGGAGGACGTGGTGGACTCTGCCGACGACTTGCTCGACGCAGCCGACGCGGCGCTGTACGCGGCCAAGCGGGCGGGGAAAAACCGGGTCGGCCAGCGCGAACCGGCTCGGTTGGCAAACCCGACAGCGCCCTGAGCTCGCCCCCCCTCGGCGGTTCAGCGCGCCCAGCCCTGTGCAAGCCGATTGATGAGCTGACGAGTCTTGGTCAGGGCCGGCGTCAGCTCCTGCCGGGTGAGCCCCGTGTCCATGCCCTTCCGAATCAGGGCGCGCAGATGCTCCACCTCGGCGAGGGCCGCCTCGGGCTTGCTGTCTTTCAGCAGGTGGCCGACGAGGACCGCCCGGCTGTCGGCCAGCGCCTCCAGCGTTCGCGCCACGGCCTGGCGAGTCTCGCCATCGCCCCCGGGCTCCACCGTCCCGATCGTCAGCGCGTGGAGGAGCGCCGCCAGGGCATGTTCGAACTCCCCCGACTCAGCGCGACTGAGCCCTAGCCTGGTGTAGCCCCGGCGCAGCCGACTGGTCACCTCTTCCCAGCGGTCCGGAGTGAGCGCTCCCTCGGGGATCTCGGCGAGGAGCCCCTCGGCTCGCTCCAGTGCGTCGAGCGCGCCCGGCTCCCGCTGAGCCTCCAGGCTTCGGCTGGCCTTGGCCGTGAGCTGCCAGATCTCGCCGGCGTAGCTGTCGGCGAGGAGATCCTCGAGGGCCTCGCGCCGGTCCGGGGGCAGACTCTCCTCGGCGAGCGCTTCGTGGATCAGGCGCTGAGCCCCGTGGAATTCTCGGCGCTCGAGCAAGGCGCTGGCCGCCTGACCGCAGGCGATCCAGAGCCCCTGTTCAGCACGCCTGAGGGAAGAGGCAATGGTCTCATCGCCCGGCGCCGCCGTCAGCCCTGAGCGAAGCCAACGCGTAGCCCGCTTAAGGATCGTGACCCGTTCCTCCCTCGACAGCTCAGACCCTTTCTCGGCTCGCGTCAGTAGCTCTCCACCCAGCCTGGCGGCCAGCGTGGCGAGCTGACGGCGATAGCCGGGTCGTTCGGATTCGGGTGCGGTTTCAATGGCCGCCTCGAAGGCTGCCCTCGCACCATCCGGAGCGTCGAGGGCCTGCCTGGAAAGCCCGACCAGACTCCACAGGGCGGCCAGCCCATGGGCACGGTCGGCGCTCCCGGCGGGCGCCTCTCCCAGGCGATCGAGGCAGGGCTCGGCAAGCGTGAGGAGCTCCTGGTAGCGCCTGGCCTCATAGAGGGCGAGGCATTCTTCGAGCGGCAACGGTTCGAGCTCCTGTGCTCCGGAAGGCTCGCGCGCCATCGGCGGAGCTGCCCCGGGTTCAGGCGGAGCCGGGGGAGGCGAACCAGACGCTGGGGCCTCGGCGGCAGCCGTGTCAAGAGGCCCGGGTGAATCTCGAGTGCTCCGCAAAAACGCCGGAACGTCAAGGGCGCCGGCATCCGCGTGCGCAGGAGTCGCTTCGGGCCATCCCCGCGCGGAGGACTCGGCATCCGGGGCCCGCCGGATCGGAGGGCGGTCGCCGAACGGTTCTCGCCCCCGCCGCACGCGACGATGCGGGGCGGATCGGAATGCCTGGATCAGGCCGGCGACGAGGAGGGCAGCCGCGATGAGTGCCACCAGCGCCATGACCACGTCTTCGACTACCATTCGACCTCCACCGGGAGCCCGCTCTCACTGGACCGGTACGCGGCCACCACCAGGGCGAGGTCCCGCCGCCCGTCGGTCCCGTTCATCTGGGGCGGGCGCCCCTCCCTGACCGCCCTCACGAACTCCATCACCATCGCGCGGTACCCCCTCGCATCGCTCAGGAAGACCCGCAATCGCTGGCCTCTGGAGCTCCTGAGCCAAAGCAGGCGCCCCCGGTTGTCCACAAAGGCAGCCCCGGCCGTCCCTGTCAAGGTGGACCACTGGAGCCGAGGGATTCCGCGAGTGGCGAGGGAGACGGACAGAAAGCCGACCACGCGATCGCTCAGTTGGACCAGAAGGCTCATTGTATCCTCGCCCCCCAGCCCCGAGAGGGTGTTCGGCGGGGAGAGGGCATAGACCTGGGCGGGCTGACCGCCCCACTGAACCAGCAGGTCCACGTAATGGATGCCCCCGTCAATGAGCGCCCCGCCCCCGGTGGCCTGTGCCGATAGCCGCCAGCCGGCCGGGTCACGATACCCCCAGGCCCTGATGTGGATCTGCCGGAGGGCTCCAAGCCAGCCCTGAGCGAGAAGGGCCCCTGCGGTCCGAAACGCAGGCATGAAACGGTAGTTTTCTGCAACCATGAGCGTCGCGCCCGCGGCCCGAGCGGCCTCAATCATTTGGTCCGCCTCTGGGAGCGTCCGGGCCATGGGCTTCTCCACCAGGACGTGTTTGCCGTGGGAAAACGCCAGGAGAGTGTCCTCTAGGTGGCGGTCGTGCGGAGTACAGATGATGACACCGTCTATCGCGGGATCGGCGACGGCTGCCTCGTAGCTCCCGTAGGCCGTCAGGCCCCCGTAGCGGGCCCGATAGGCCTCAGCTTGGCGCGGGTCGCGGCTGGCGAAGGACAGCGCGAGCTGCCCCCGCAAGGCCCGGGCCGCAGCGGCGTGGCGGCGAGCGATCCACCCGCAGCCGAGGAGGGCGAGGTTCAAGGGCTTCACAACCGCATGCTAGCATAACGTTTTGAGCTTAAAGGGCTCCTCAGGTATGATCAATCCTGCGTTCGGGAACAGCGGCGCGACGGATCTCGATGATCACGCTCAAGACCTTTTTCGAGGAGGCACGCGCGGGACAGCTCACCGGCATCCGCTGCCAGGGCTGCGGCAGGCTTGCAATCCCCCCCGAGGAGCGCTGTGAGGGGTGCTCGGGGCGAACGTGGGAGTCGGTCCCCCTGGCAGGTCACGGCACCATCGCCAGCTTCACGGTGTTCGGGGACTCGCCGAAGAGTCACCCGGCCGAGGCTCCCTACGCGGCAGCAGTGGTCAAGCTCGACGAGGGAGTGTCACTGGTGGGCCGGATCGTCGACATTCCCCTGGAGTCCCTCCAGATCGGGTTGCCTGTCCGGTTCTGTCCGATAACTACGGAACACCAGACCGTGGTGGGCTTCGGTCCTGCCTGACACCGCGGCCCCTTTCCTGACGTTCACTCTCTATAGCTTGTTCGCCCAACGTCTGCACGTTTCTGTGTTTGCTTCCCGCCCTTTCTGACAGATTGCACAAAGTCGAACACCATCAGGCCGAGGATAGCGACGATTATGATCCAAAGCGCGACAGAACGTAACGTTACGGCGTAAAAACCCAAGAACGCAACGACCATCAAAACTGAGATCAACCCGCCGACGAAACTGTCCACGAGATCTCCATACCTCCTTCAGTGCCGCCCCAATCTGGGGACGAGTAGCTACCGAAAATCATTGTTAGTTGGCGGGGTGTGCGAGCCAGCGGGCGGTTCGCAACAGCCGGGCGTCGTCGCCCTTGGGTCCTACCAGTTGCACCCCTATGGGCATGCCGCTTGCGCCCCTTAGGATGGGGAGACTGATCGCGGGAGTCCCGCACAGGGTCCATATGGTGCAGAAGATCGGGCTTCCCGTCGATTCGAGGCCGACGGGGGCCTCACCGCTTGTGGCGGGGGTAAGAATGGCGTCATACCAGTCAAAGACTTTGTCAAGCATGCGGTTGAGGACCGGTATCTCGCCTACCGCCCGGTTGTACTCTACAGCCAGAACCTTGTGCCCGCGCGCGATCATCTCCCGAAGGATGGGGCTCAACTTGTCTTTGCCGTGCGCATATTCACGCTCGAAGCTTCGGGCGAGATCCGCCTCCATAATCGTGCGATGCCACGCGATCGCGTTGTTGAAAATATCCGGAAGTTCGACCTCCCCGATGTTCTCGCCAAGGCGCTCGACCAACTCCGCGAACGCCTCTTTTGTATCCTCGTCGGCCTCCTCCCATACCGGGGTCTTGACGAAGGCCAAGCGCGGGGGGACCGGGGCGTCCTCGGCCACCGTCTTGACGAGGGGGGGGCGCGCCCGGGGCTGCGTGTCAGGATCACGGTCGTCGAAGGCCATGAGCGGCTCCGCGATCAGCGCCGTATCCTCGATGGTACGTGCAAAGACCCCCACCTGGTCAAGCGGCCGCGACTGCTGGAGAATACGGTGCCGGGAGATGAGGCCGTGGCCGGGCTTGTAGCCGTAGACTCCGCAGTAGGACGCCGGACGGATGACCGAGCCGTTAGTCTGTGTACCGATGGCGAGCGGCACCATGAAGGCCGCGACGGCCGCGGCCGACCCGCTCGAGGAGCCGCCCGGGGTGCGCTGGAGATCGTGCGGGTTCCTCGTCTTCCCCGGCGAATAGACGGCAAGCTCCGTGGTGACAGTCTTGCCCATGATGATCGCACCCGCCTCGCGGAGCAAGGCGACCGCGGTGGCGTCCTCGGTCGGCACGCGTCCGGCGTGCAGAACCGTGCCGTCCTCGGTCGGCATGTCCATGGTGTCGAAGATATCCTTGACGCCCACCGGGACGCCGTGCAGCGGGCCGAGGGGTTTGCCTTCCCGCCGCGCCAGATCCGCATCGCGCGCCTGTTGCAGGGCATGGTCGGGGTCCAGGTGCGCCCAGGCACCGACCCGCTCCTCGAGCGCAGCGACGCGATCGAGGCAGGCGCTCACCAGCTCTTCGGATGAGATCTTGCCGGTGCCAATTGCCTCTGCCGCTTCCGCGGCGCTCATCTCAACTAAGTCCATCGCCCCCTCGGATCGGGATTCTTCCTGAAGAACGCGACGGCGGCGCCTGTCGCTACCTGACGCTGTAGATGTAGTCCGGCAGCCACAGCGCGAGCCAATCGAAATTGTACAGCAGCACCATCGCCAGCAGCACCATGGCCAGGAACGGCATGCACCCGCGGAAGATCTCCGTGAGCTGGACGTGCGGCGGCGCGATGCCCTTCAGGTAATAGCACGACATCGCCATC
>JBHIAB010000063.1:0-15825 GCA_046758385.1 Methylomirabilia bacterium
AGCGGCAGGAGCTCAGGATAAGGCGCCGGGATTTGGGAGCTTGACGGTCATCAGTGCCCCGGGTAGTATCGTGCGCGGCGTCGCCCAGCCGCGAGGGGCGCGCGACAGGTTGAGTGGGCGCTACCCCCACGGGCCGGGCCGAACGGGCTGGCCGAGAGGTGTCATGCCGAGGAGGCGGGACGGTCCGGGTTCACGGGGTGTCCTGCCGAGAGGAGGGCTGACTATGATACGGATGCGCAGGTGGCCGAGGAGTGTGGGTGTGGGTGTTCTTTCTCTGGCGGTGGTGGCCTTCGTGGTGGCCTCAGCCTTGGCGCAACAAATTCCGAAACCTGCCGGCTATCCGGAACGAGGGCTGACCATCATCGTCTGCTACGGAGCCGGCGGTGGCTCGGACCAGATGGCGCGGGCTCTGGAGGCGCCTGCGGAGAGGATCCTGGGGCAGCCGATCACCGTGGTCAACAAGCCCGGCGGGGCCGGTCTGGCGTGTCTGCCGGACTTTCAGGCGACTCCGGCCGATGGGTATACCATCCTTCAGCACACCGACGGCTTGGTCACGCAATACGCGGCCGGGAAACACAATCTGAGCCCGCTCGATGACCTTATACCGCTCCTGACCGCGAACATCGTGCCGTCTCAGCTCTATGTCAACCCCAAGGATGAGCGCTTTCTCGTCGGCGGCAAGGCGGATTTTGACAAGGTGCTGGCTTATGCCAAGGCCAACCCCAGAAAGCTGACGGTGGCGAACGTGTCGGAGCCGGGCGGCATGGAGTCCATCACCATGGCAGTCCTGGAGCGGCACTTCGGGATCAAGACCAAGCAGGTCTCCTTTGACAAGCCCGCTGAGCGCTATGCCTCTGTGGTCGGTGGGCACCTGGACGTCCTGCTAGAGCAGCCGGGGGATGTCAAGGCACTTCTCGAGGGGAAGGAGCTCCTGCCGGTCCTTACCATCTGGCCCAAGCGTTTCAAGGCCTTCCCCGATGTCCCCGCTACGGGCAAAGACTACGGGTTGGATTGGGATCCCGTGCTGCGGTGGCGCGCCCTCTATGTCAAGACGGGAACCCCGCCCGAGATCGTTCGCTATCTGGAGACAGTGTTCAAGGCGGCCTGGGATAGTCCAGGGCATCAGAAATTCGTCGTCAAGAAAAACTTGGACATCATCCCCTCCTATCGGGACTCGGCGGCGACAAAGAAGGCGATCCAGGGTGAGATTGACACGTACACCCCGATCTATAAGGAGATGGGCCTCCCCACGCGCTAAGCCCTGAAGGAGTGCGGCGGAGACTGCCGGCCAGAGAGCTTGCCGTGAGGCGGATTGCGCGTGGCAGCCTGGTGGAAGCTCTCTTCTGGCTCGTCTTCGCGGGCACTGCCTTCGCTGTCACGTACCGGTTCGACCAGCCCCTGCTGACTTACGAGTTCGGGCCCGCGGGGTGGCCGCGGGCCCTGCTCGTCGGGATGGCTCTTGCCGCCCTCGGCTTGCTGCTATCCTCTGTATCCTTTACTCTGCAAAGGCCGACTTGCTCACGAGATGCTGATGCCCCGCCTCATTGGCCTAGGGCGGGGAGCGGCGTCGATGCTGGGGTCATCTGCGAGCCGGCCACGGCCCCTCCCGGGAAGGCGGATCTGAAGACCAATCTCAGGCGTGTCACCACCTTCGCGCTACCCTTTGCTTACGTCTTCGCGATGGACAGGGTCGGGTTTCTGCTCATCACGCCCTTCTTCCTGGCCGCCTACATCTGCCTCTTGGGCCTCCGCCGGTGGCCGACCCTGGTGGGGGTCACCGCGGCGATTTACTGCCTGGTGGTGCTGATCTTCGTAAAGCTCCTCTTCACTCCCCTCCCACAGGGGGTTGGCTTCTTCCACAGACTGAATGGGCAGTATATCAGCCTGATCCGGTAGCGACGCATCGGGATGAGCGACTTCGTTGCCGGTACCTTCCTCCTCTTCGGCGATCTTGCGAGCGTCGGTCTGTTCGTGGCGGGACTCATCGGAGGGCTGGTGTTCGGCGCCATTCCTGGGCTCAGTCTGGTCACTCTGGCGGCGGTCTTCCTGCCGTTTTCGACGCTGATGTCCTCCACTCATGCCATCATGTTCTACGGCGTCATCTACGTGTCCGGGGTTTATGGTGGCGCCGTGACGGCCATCCTCTTCAACATCCCTGGGTCTGTCGAGAACGCTCCCACAGCCTTCGACGGCTATCCCATGACCAGAAACGGTCAAGCGGGCAAGGCCATCGGCTTCGCAGTGACCTGCTCCGCCATCGGCGGCACCCTCTCGGCTATCTTCATGATGGCGGCGACCGCGCCGATCGCCCGCTGGGCCGTACGGGCCTTTGGCCCGATCGAGGTGTTCGCCCTCGTCTTCTTTGCCTTGACGGTCGTCGCCGGGGTCGGTACGAGGTCGTTGTGGAAGGGGTGGCTCTCGCTTCTGCTTGGCCTGCTCATCGGCACCGTGGGGACCGATCCAGTCGGTGCCGTGGGTCGCTTCGCCTTCGGCAGCCTCTACCTTCTCGCGGGCATCAACTTCGTCCCTCTCATCCTCGGCTTCTTCGCCATCACCGAAGTCTTCGTTCAGGGCGAACGCATGGCCATCGGGACCTACCGCCCCTCTAAGGTGGCGATCGATTACCCTTCCTTCCGGGAGTTCTGGCGCCTCAAGACGGCGGTCGCCCGTTCTACTCTCATCGGTTTCTTCTCTGGCTTACTCCCCGGCATCGGTGCCACGCTTGCTGCGTTCCTGTCTTACAATGAGGCGGTACGCTGGTCCCGCCATCCGGAGCGGTTTGGCACCGGGGAACCTGAGGGCGTGGTCGCCTCGGAAACGGCGAACAACGCTGCCACCGGGGCGGCCATGATTCCCCTCCTGGCGCTCGGCCTCCCCGGCGGGGCCCTCACCGCCATCATGATCGGCGTCTTTAATCTCCACGACATGGACCCTGGCCCTCTGATTATGGTCCGCGCCCATGAGCTGGTGTGGGTGCTCTTCAGCTCGATGTTCTGGGCCAGCCTAGCCATCCTGTTTCTCGGCATCCTTGAGACCAAGGGAATCGTCAACCTGCTACGCATCCCATTCGCGATCCTGGGCCCAGCCATTGTCCTCTTTGCGACCATTGGGGCGTATGCGCTTCGGAACAGCACCCTCGATGTGTGGGTAATGTTCGGGGCCGGCATCGCGGGCTATTTCCTGCGCCGCAGTGAATACTCGATACCAGCCATCATCATGGGGGTGATCTTGGGCCAAATCGGCGAAGCCGCCTTTTCCAAAGCCATGATCCTTATGGACTACAGCTTTCTTGGCTTCTTCCGCCGTCCCATCTCCGGAGTGCTCGTCACCCTCGGTCTCCTCACCGTCATTCTCAACATCGTTCGCCGCCGGAAGTACTCCGTCGCGAGCGCCTAAACCCAACGCGCGAAAGCCAGGAAACTGCGCGTGGAGCTCTCCGGAAGACCGCCCCCTGAGCCGTCATGAGGAGGTGAGAGGGTGGACCTCGGTCTGAGTGGAAAGACTGCCCTGGTAACTGGCGGGAGCCGTGGCATCGGGCGTGCCACGGCCCTGGCCCTTGCGGATGAAGGCGTCCGGGTCGCGCTCGCGGCGCGGGAGCGTGCCGCACTGGAAGAAGCGAGCGCAGCGATCGAAGTGCACACTGGTCAGCGGCCTCTCGTCATCGTGGCGGACTGCACTCGTCGCGTTGACGCGGCGGAGATGGTCCACGTCGCCGTCGAGAGGCTCGGGGCGATCGATATCCTTGTTAATTCGATCGGGGCGGCGAAGGGTGGGAACTTCCTGGAGCTCACCGAGCGCGACTGGGAGCAGAGCCTGGCGTTGAAGCTTCTAGGCCAGGTCCGGTGTTGCCGCGAGGTCCTCCCGATCATGCGCGCTCGCGGAGGCGGCTCTATCGTGAACGTCATCGGGCATCGAGGGAAGCAGCCGGATGGGCGCGCCCTTCCGGCAGGCGTCGCCAACGCCGGCCTGATGAACTTCACGATAGGGCTTGCCCAGGAGGAGGCGCGGTACGGCATCCGGGTGGTGGGCGTCAATCCAGCACCGGTCGAGACACGCCGCCTCCAGGAAGTGTTCGAGACGGAGGCGCGCGTCCTGGGCGTCTCGGTGGAGGAGGCGCGCCGGCGTTGGCTCTCACATGTCCCACTCGGGCGAGCCGCGACGCCAGAGGAGATCGCCAACGTCGTTGTGTTCCTTGCTTCCCGGCGGGCCAGCTTCATCACGGGCACTGTGGTCCACGTGGATGGGGGCGCGACCCGGGGGCTGTGATCCCTCGCCACCTTGAGGCAGCCTCCAGGTATCTCGGTTCAGCAACCACTGGACTGGGGATGAGTGATTCCCAAGGAGACAATAACGTGTTTGGCTTGGTCGTGGCCCTCAAAACCGCCAGCCGGGACAGTCCCTTGCCAAAATGTGATCCCTCGAACAATCCGCGCCCTTCCGCCCCCACGATGTGGATACGGCGCACGCGTCGACCTCGCAGCCGGTCGCGAAGTACCGATCGAGGATCCGGCGCAGGTGCGCCTCGCCCAGGATGACGGCGCGGTCCAAGCATTCTCGCCGGATCGAGCAGATGAGACGCTCCACGTAGGGGCTCCGCCACGGCGCCAGGGGAGCCGTGAGCACCTCCGTGATAGGGGGTTGGCTCTGACATCCGGCGCACCAGCTCTCGGAGCTCCCGACTGACCTGCGGGCGGCCGGGGCGTCGCCCCCGCGACTTCCAGGTCCAGTGGCGCCTGAACAGGTCTCGGTGCCAGCGGACGACCGTGGCTGGCTGCACCAGGACCAGGGCCTCTCGCTAGCCGGGCCACGCCCGGCGAAGCCAGACCCACAGGAGGCGCTCGGCCAGATGCAGGCGTGGGCGCTTGCCCGCCCGCCGCCGGACACTCCGCTGCTGCCTGAGACCCAGGTTTTCCAGGACCAGCTCACGCCGCGTCTTGAGAGCGGAACGGAGCGTTGCGATCAGGATAAGCGAACCAGTTCGGCGTTGACCACCACCTCACCCGCGTAGCGGGGCGGGTGACTCGAGGATCACCCCCGGGGGGGGTGGGGAAACCCGGCCAACGGGCCGATAGACATCAGGGATAGATGGGGTAACCATCTTCGTTTGGATCCCGGCTGGCAAATGAGCGAATCTGTGTCTACGGGCACCAAGAGACGATCCGCTGGCCCAGGCGTATCCCCCGAGCCGGCGACGTGTCGGAACGAGGGGGGGGAAGGACCAGTGAGCCCACCAGGCTCGAGAGCTCTCACCCTGGACCGCGCCGTCGCAGGCACGGCAATGGCTGACCACAGCCCGATAAGCGTCTTCGTTGGCAGGCAGCCCATTTTCAACCGAGAGTTCAAGGTGGTCGGCTACGAGCTGCTCTTCAGGACCGGCGGAGTCGATGATGCAGCGGTCGTAGACGGGGACCAGGCCACCTCCCAGCTGCTCCTCAACACCTTCACGGAGATCGGCCTCGACCAGATCGTCGGCACCCGGCTGGCCTTCATCAACTTCACACGCCCCTTCATCCTGGGAACCTACTCCTTTCCATTCCCCAAGGACCGCGTGGTGATGCAGATCGTGGAAGACATCACGGTGGACGAGGAGCTGATCGAAGCGGTTCAGCGTCTCGCCAGGGCCGGCCATCGAATTGCCCTGGACGACTTCATCTGCAGCCGGACTCTCTACCCGTTGGTGCCGTTCGCCGACATCGTCAAGCTGGACATCCGCAAGGTCGAACGAACCCACCTGCAGGAGCACGTTGCGATCTTCCGGCAGCGCCACGTGAAGATTCTGGCCGAGAAGGTCGAGACGCCGGAGGACCTCGAGTTCTGCGCGGGTCTAGGCATCGACTACTTCCAGGGGTTTTTCCTCAGCAAGCCCAAAGTCGTGAGGGGCCGGACACTCCCGGCCAACCGCCAGATGACTCTGCGCGTGCTGGCCGAGTTCCACAACCCGGACGTCGAGTTGGCGGAGCTGGCGGAGCTGATCGGCTATGACCTCTCCCTCAGCTACAGGCTGTTGCGCCTGGTCAACTCGGCCTTCTACGCGCTGCCCAGGAAGATCAGTTCGATCCACCAGGCGTTGATCCTTCTTGGCATCCAGCGAGTCCGGGGCTGGGCGACCCTGCTCACCTTGTCCGGGCTCAATGACAAGCCTCATGAGCTCACGGTCACGACGTTGCTCAGAGCCAAGATGTGCGAGCTCCTCGCCCTTGCCATGAATATGGATGAGCCGGATACGGACTTCACTGTCGGGCTGTTCTCCACGCTGGACGCCTTCCTGGATCTCCCGATGGACGAAGCCCTGGCCTCGCTCCCTCTTGCCGAGGAGGTCACCGCTGCTCTGCTGGACCAGGAGGGACGCCACGGAGCCGTGCTGCGGTGTGTTCTGGCCTATGAGCGAGGCGCCTGGAGTGAGGTTGCCTGTCCCGGCCTGGAGCCCCCCGAGGCCCGTGACGCCTACCTGGAGGCGGCCAAGTGGGCCGCCCACATCAGCAACCAGCTAGACTAACCAGATCGCCTGGTTAGGTCGTCCGCTGAACCCAACGCTACGCCGCCCGCTAGGGCTCCCCCCCGTATGGTGAGCCCGAGGGCCTTGGCGGTTTCTGTGATCTCAGTGGGCTCTGCAAGGGGGGAAACCGGTGTGCCGGCCGGGTTGAAAGATCTCTGGATCCCCATTATTCTACTGCCGTGGCGGGTCCGGATGAGTACAAGGCCGGCGTGAAGTTCGTACCCGAACCGTCCAGGATCCTCATCGGCAAGGTTCTCCGCCGTGAGCTTCGGGCCAAAGGGCAAGCCCGCTGAGCCTGCCGATGGAAGCCGCAGTCCGGCGCCGCATGGGTCCCCCCATCCTGATTCACCCCGAACAATGCACGGGGTGCCTTATCTGCGAGCTCCGCTGCTCCTTACGCTTTGTCAAAGCCTTTAACTCCTCCCGTTCCGCTATCCAAGTCCGCCGCCTGGTGGGGGGTGACCACGAGTTCGCCGTGGCGTTCACTGACCTCTGTGACAACTGCGGCATCTGTGCCCGCTTCTGTCCCTATGAGGCCCTGGAGTGGACCAAAACGGGGGCGTAATGTTCGCCGGCTACATGGGCAAAATCCTCCATGTGGACCTGACCTCAGGCCGGTTCCGCGAGGAACTCCTGGACCCGTCCCTGGTGGAGAAGTTCCTGGGAGGCTACGGCATCAACAATTGGCTCGCCTACCAGACCATCCCTCCCCATGTCGATCCCCTTTCCCCGGAGAATGCAATCATCGTTGGGGCCGGACCTTTCACAGGCACCATCATCCCCGGCACGGCCAAACTGGGGGTGACCACCAAGTTCCCTATCAACGGCGCCTTCGCCACTGCCTCCGGGAGCGGCGCCTTTCCGATGCGCCTCAAGTCCTGTGGCTATGACCACGTCGTCATCACCGGCCGGGCTCCCTCTCCCGTCTATCTGCTAGTTTCCGGCCAGGGCCCGGAACTTCGGGACGCCTCGCAGTTGTGGGGAAAGGATAACTACGACACGATAGACCTCCTCAGGGGGCGACACGAGCTGTGCAGCATCATCCCCATCGGACCTGCCGGGGAGAACCTGGTCTCCTTGTCTATAACCTCGATTGACAAGGCGGCTAGCGTGGGCCGGGGCGGGCTGCCAGCGGTGATGGGGGCTAAGCGCCTCAAGGCCCTGGTCGCCTGCCGGGGGAACTACGGAGTGAGCGTGGCTGATCGCCACCACTTTGTTCGACTGGTAAACGCCCTTCATGAACGCATTCTGAAGTGGCCGGGCAGGGCGGACTTGATGGAGAAGGGGCTGATGGAGGCAGGCTACACTGTCTCTTCGAGCTACGCCTCGGCCACGGAAGTGCCCGCCGGGGTAGAAGAGCCCCACATCCGGCTCCGCAGGAGGCTAGCCTGCCCCGGTTGCGCCCAGGGGGAGAAAAGTTGGGTATCCCTGTCCGATGGCGATTTTGCCGGGCTGGTGTCCTATATGCCCCATTTCTGGATGGAGAACTTCGGTGGGGAAGGCAGGCAGGCTCATGACCGAGCCATAAAATACAGCGACACCCTGAACCGGTTGGGACTGTGCCATATGAACTTTTCCCACCTGTTGCTCTTTGCCTGCCGACTCTACCAGGAGGGTATTATCGGCCGCCAGGACACCGGAGGCATCGTGCTCAAGCCGGACTTGGACACCGCCTTGCGGGTAGCCGGGCTCACCGCCCACCGAGAGGGGCTGGGCGAGGTCTTCGCTCGGGGCTTGGTGCCCACAGCCCAGCAGTTTGGGGAGGCTGCCCAGCGCCGTCTGACGCATGTCAAGGGGCAGGCTATAATCTTTGATCCCCGCCTCAAGGGGCTCGGGACCATGGAGTTCTCGCAGCTCATCAACCACCGAGGCTCACATGTCGCTACCGGCGGCTCCCCTGCCTATGTGCCCAATCGCCCCGTGTCCGAATTCCTGCGCCACGGGGAGCGGATGGGGGCGGACCCTGATGCTCTAAAGCGGGCGGTGGGGGGAGGTGGCTTCAATCCTGGCAGATACACCAAGCTCAGCGATGACTGGTTTGCTCTGTTCCACTGCTTGGGGCAGTGCAATCGGGCTTTCATCAACCGCTTCTACCATATCGATTCCATCACCGATCTCTACCAGGCGCTCACCGGCCGGAAGGTCAGCGGCCGGGAGTTGATGAAGGCAGCAGAGCGAGCCTTCAACATGGGGAAATTCCTCAACGCCCGGGTTGGCTTCAGCCGCAAGGACGATGCCCCTCCCTCTGCCTGGTTTGAACCCCTGCAGCGGGAGGGCAAGGAATACTGCTTTAGCGACTACTATGGGAGAACAACGCTCACCCCTGCTGGCGTGGAGCGCTTTCTGAACGATTACTACGAGGAGCGGGGCTATGATCCCGTGAGCGGCAACCCCACCCCCGGCATGCTGGCGGAGCTGGGAGCCGTTGCTCCGCGCTTGATGGGCCCGACGAGTCCCTGATGTGTCCATCCCGCATGACGACGATCCGGTCGGCCAGCCTCATGGCCTCTTCCTGATCGTGGGTGATGTGCTACGATAGCGGCCTATCCAGCATCGGGAGGACAATCGCCATGGCGCTCGGCGCAGAAGCGCTTGAGAAGCTGTACACGACGATGGTGCGCATCCGGCGCTTCGACGAGAAGACCGTCGAGCTCTTCAGCGCAGGCCTGGTCAAGGGGACGGCTCATAGCTACGTGGGGATGGAGGCCGTGGCGACCGGTGCGTGTGCCAACCTGCGCGGAGACGACTATATCGTCGGCAACCACCGGGGGCATGGCCACTGCATCGCCAAGGGTGCCCGGATGGACCGCATGATGGGCGAGCTGATGGGACGTGACACCGGTTACTGCCGCGGGCTCGGTGGCTCGATGCACATCGCCGCGCTGGATCTCAACATCCTCGGCTGCAACGGGATCGTCGGTGGAGGCATGCCCATCGGCACCGGGGCGGCCCTATCCGCGAAGCTCCGCGGGACCGATCAAGTGGTGATCACCTTCTTCGGCGACGGCGCCAGCAACCAGGGGGTCTTCCATGAAGCGTTGAACCTGGCGACGGTCTGGAGGCTTCCGATCATCTTCCTGTGCGAGAACAACCAGTACGCGCTCTCGACTTCGGCCAAGCGGACCATAGCGGGCCAGGATATCGCAACGCGCGCGGTGGGTTACGGCATTCCGGGGGTGAGGGTTGACGGTAACGATGTCCTTGCCGTGTACGAGGCCGTTGGCACGGCGGTGGCGCGGGCTCGGGCTGGGGATGGGCCGACGCTCATCGAGGCGGTGACGTATCGCTGGGGCGACCACAGTATGCGCGCCAGCCTGGCAGAGTATCGGACGAAAGAGGAGGAGCAGGAGTGGGTAGAGCGCGATCCGATCGCCCGCCTGGAGAGCTGTCTGGTTGAGGAACGCAACCTCCCGCCTATCCGCATCAAGGAGGTCCATGAGCTCATCGAGCTCGAGCTCGACACGGCGGTGCGGTTTGGGATGGAGAGTCCTGAGCCGGCGGCCCGTGTGCTCGAAGCTGCCGTGAGCGCGCCTCACGCGCACTATCTGGAGCCGAGGGAGACGGGGAGAGAGCTGACGCTGGCCGAAGCGTTGAACGAGGCCCTCCGGCACGAGATGGAGCGTGACCCGAGCGTCTTCGTCATGGGCGAGGATGTGGGCCTGATCGGTGGCATCTTCAGGGTCACCCGGGGGCTCCGCGAGGTATTCGGCGAGGAACGTGTTCGCGACACGCCCATTTCGGAGGCCACGTTTCTCGGCGCTGGCGTTGGAGCCGCGATCACTGGACTGCGCCCGGTGGTGGAAGTGCAGATCTTCGATTTCGTCACGCTCATGATGGACCAGATCGTCAACCAGGCGGCCAAGTTCCGGTTCATGCTCGGAGGGACACCGAGGGTTCCACTGGTGATCCGCGGCCCCCAAGGTGGTGGGGTCCGCCTCGCGGCCCAGCACTCGCAGAGTCTGGAGGCATGGTTCGTCCATGTCCCGGGGCTCGTCGTGGTCGCCCCCTCGACACCCTTCGATGCGAAGGGGCTGCTTGCCGCGGCGATCCGCGACGACAACCCCGTGGTGTTCCTCGAACACAAGGCGCTCTACGCGTCCACGGGGCCGGTGCCCGAGGAGCCGTACGCGACTCCGCTGGGCAAAGCGAGAATCAGGCGAGTTGGGGGCGATGTGACGGTGGTCGCGACGCACCTCATGGTGCACCGGGCGTTGTCCGCGGCGGTGGAGCTGGAGAGAGAAGGGATCGGTGTGGAGGTCATCGACCCGCGAACGCTGGTGCCGCTGGATGAAGAAACGATCCTCGAGTCCGTACGCAAGACGGGGCGGCTCGTGGTCGCCCATGAGGCGTGCAAGCGCGGGGGCTTCGGTGCCGAAGTGGCGGGCATCGTGAGTGAGAAGGCCATCGACTTTCTCGACGCACCGATCGTGCGCGTCGGCGCGCCCAGCGTGCCGATGCCTTACAACGACAGCCTCGAGCGGCTCACGATCCCGACGCAGCAAGACATCGTCGCGGCGATTCGCGGGCTGTTGTGACGGGGGTCACTTGACCATTTCGCGCTGTCCGGCTATCCTGCCTTTCGATTTCTCCATGCCAGCCAGGAGGGAAACCGGATGGAACCGGTCACGGTAGAGGCGCTCAAGCGGGTGGCGGCGCTTCAGGGGTACGCGTGGTCCGACAGCGATCTCGAAGCCATTCGGCCCGCGGTCGAGCGAATCTTGAGCCAGTTGGAGAAATTCGCCGCTCTCGCTCTCAACGAGACCGAGCCCGCGATCCAGTTCGAGATGTTTTGAGCGTTCCTTTGGAACAGCGAGGAGCCCGGATGCGAGGGATCTCATGAGTGAACTGGTCTGGAAGCCGATCACCGAGCTTGTCCGGTTGATTGCGGCCAAGGAGGTCTCGCCCGTGGAGGTGGTCCAGGCCCACCTGGACCGGATCGATGCCCTGGACCGGAGGCTCAATGCCTATCTCACGGTCTGCCGGGGGGAGGCCCTGGCTGCCGCCAGGGCGGCCGAGGCCGCCGTCCTGAATGGGCAGTCCGTCGGCCGGCTCCACGGCGTCCCCATCGGGCTCAAGGACCTCTACGCCACCAAAGGGATCCGGACCACCGTGGGATCGAAGATCCTCGCCGACTGGGTGCCCGCCGAGGATGCCACGGTGGTCACCCGGCTCAAAGGGGCCGGGGCCGTCATCCTCGGCAAGCTCGCCATGCACGAGTTCGCATATGGGCCCGAGGGAGTCAACCCCCGCTACGGGACCCCCCGGAACCCGTGGGATCCCCACACCCACCGGATCCCGGGCGGTTCTTCGTCAGGGTCGGGAGTGGCTGTGGCCGCAGGACTCTGCGCCGGGGCACTCGGCACCGATACCGGAGGGTCTGTCCGAATCCCGTCGGCGCTGTGCGGGATCACCGGGCTCAAACCAACCTACGGCCGGGTGAGCCGGACCGGAGTGCTTCCTCTCGGATGGTCTCTGGACCACGTGGGGCCGATGACGCGGAGCGCAGCCGATTCGGCATTGATGCTCTCAGCTATGGCCGGCTACGACTCGAAGGACCCGACGACGAGCGTCTTGCCTGTCCCCGACTACACGGCCGCCCTCACCGGGAAGGTCACGGGGCTTCGCGTGGGCCTTCTCCGTGCCTTCTTCCTGGAGGCCGCGGATCAGGAAGTGGGGCAGGCTGTGGAGCAGGCTTCCAAAACGCTAGAAAGGCTGGGAGCCAAGGCGCAAGAGGTGACACTGCCGACGGCTGCACACGCGGCGGCAGCCGCGATCGCGATCCTCGCCTCGGAGGCCCTGGCGTACCACGAGCCCTGGATGAAGTCGCGACCCGGGGACTACTCCGAGGATATCAGGCAGCGCCTCCAGACCGGTGCCTTCATTTCGGCGACCCAGTATCTCAGGTCTCAGCAGGTGCGCGCGCTATTCCGGAGGGAGGTCGACCAGTGCCTGGCCAAGCTGGATGTGCTGATCGCTCCCACGACTTCTATCGTCGCCGCGCCCGTGGGGCAGACGGAGGTGACGGTGGGGAATGCGAAGCAGGATGTCCGGGGGAGCCTCGTCCGCTTCACCAGGGTGTTTAATGTCTCAGGCCATCCCGTTTGTTCGGTCCCGTGCGGCTTCTCCGCGGCTGGTCTCCCCATCGGGATGCAGATCGTGGGACGCTCTTTCGACGAAGCCACCGTGCTCCGGGTAGCTGACGCCTACCAGCGGGCCACCGACTGGCATACGAGGCGCCCGCCGGTCGATTGAGCCTGCCGGGTCGGAGGCCGAGGTCCCCGACGGGCCGGTGCTTCCAGGGACACGGGTCCGGTGCACGGATCAAGTCATTCGTTTTGACAGTGCAAGCTCACGGGAGAGGATCTCTCGAGCTTCCAGCACTGGCAGAAACACGTGATGGCCGGGCCTTGGATCTGATGGACGAGGGCGGCGCCGAGTCTCCCGACGAGCCCATCGTCCTTCCCATCGAGGACTTCCTCGACCTCCACACCTTTGCGCCCCGAGACATTCCCTCGGTGGTCACGGAGT
Organism: Methylomirabilia bacterium; assembly: GCA_046758385.1. GTDB lineage: Bacteria > Methylomirabilota > Methylomirabilia > Rokubacteriales > CSP1-6 > JBHIAB01. Next base: position 13,025 of record JBHIAB010000063.1, read on the forward strand.
ATCTCAGCGAGGCTCAGCGCAGGGGATTTGCCGAGGTGCGGCTGATTCACGGGAAGGGGACGGGGACGCAGCGCGCTGTGGTGCAGTCAATCCTGGCTACGCATCCGCTGGTCTTGCGCTTCTCTGACGCTCCAGCTGAGCGCGGAGGCTGGGGCGCAACGGTGGTCGTCCTTCGGCCGGCTTAGCCTTTCTCGGCCCTGATCAACAAGTTGCGGTCAGTAAACGCGACGACTCGGGAAACCGGTCAGGTGCCATGGAAAGCGCTTTTCCAAACTGTAACCGGCTATTTAGCTGGACTGCTGTGGGCCTGGCTCCTTGGCGCCCTTGGCCCGCTCCGCCAGGTGGCGATAAAGAAAGTCGGTGTCCAGCGGCGTCAGGTCGAATCGTTTGCTGGCGTCGTCTATCAGCTTGACCCGGTCTGCGCCGGGGTTATCCCGAAGTTGCTCGTCGATCCACTTCACGGCCTGCCTGATCGGAGCCTCACCGGCTGGCATTGGGTTCACCTCCATTGGCGGAGTGTCCGCATCGGCGAACGCCTGGGCAATCCCGCCGAAGGCTCGCACCTGAATCTCGCAAGCATCCTATACCGCTTCAGGTGACTTCCAGGCGTTTGATTTTCCTGCTCGCCGCGGCCACGATGCCGCCCACAATCAGCGCGGAACCCATCACGGCGAGGAACAGCGGCCCAGCGGCGGATTGGCCATCAGTGAGCGCCAGGGTTGTCTCATGGCTGAGCCACCCCATCACGGCCACGTAGGCCAGGCAAAGCAGGGTGGTGGCTAGCCCTCCTGCGTTGGTGGCCAGGCTCTCCGGCTTCGGCTCCCGGAAGTTGGGCCAGAGCACGCCGAACCCGAGCGAGGCCGCCACGGTGGTCAGTGTCACCAGAGCCAGGAGGAGGCCAAAGGTGACGAGGAGCGCGGGAGAGGAAATGAGCCTGAGCATCCCGACTATCGCGATTGGGCCGACCACCAGGAACAGGAGCGTGGCGTAGAGCGCGAGCCTGGCCAGGAAGAACCGGAACAGCCTCACAGGACTGGCGAACAGCACCCAGGCGGTCGGGCCTTCGAGAGACAGGCTCGGGAACACGAAGCGGAGACCAAAGGCCGTGAGGAAGTAGCCGGCGGCTATGAGGTTCAGGAGCGAGAGCCGTGCCACCGTCTCGCGCTTGTCTGCCACTTCGTGGAACGGAGCCATGAAGAGAAATGCGATGTAGACCGCCAGGAGCAAGAGGAGGAACGCTGCCTGTCCGAGTTCCTGGGGGTTCCGGCTGAGGCGGAGCAAGTCACGCTCCAGCAGGGAGCCGACGGGGCCCCTGAACACCCGGGGAAACGGGACCCCGGTGGCCGGTGCGGTTGTTGTTGCCCTGCTGGCGGCAGTGATGAGGCCTTCGGCCACCCCCGGGAAGGTGCGCCGGTAGAGCCAGCGCCCGGGGAACGCCGCGGTGGCAAGGGCGAGCAGCGGGGCGAGCCAGAGCGCCGTCCGGCTGGCCTCCGAGCCTGCGGGCTGTCCGGTGGCGCTCGTGTACAGGATCACGGCGAACGGGTGGCTGGGCCAGAGGCGAAACTTGGCCTCGATGAACTTGATCGATCCCGGCTTCCCGTTCATGATCCCGGGCTCGAAGATGGCGGTGAAGTCGTCCATCGAGGGAACGACGTTCCGGCCGATGGCAAGCGCGAAGCTCCCTATCAGCAGGAGGCCCGCGACAATCGCCGTGGTGCGAATCTTCACCCGCCCTAACGCCGCGCCGGCCAGGGTCGTGAGGATGGCGCCGGCCCCGCCGGTGAATGCCATGAAGAGAGCGAGGACCGCGACAGCCAGGAGGTAGTACGTGCTGCCGCCCCCGTAGCTCGCCCCCAGGGCTAGGAGCGCCGGGAGTGCCAGGACGACGGAGGCCCAGGAAGTGAGGCTGAAGGTCTCCGTGGCCCGGAGCCAGTAAAGCGTCGTCAGGGGCAGCGGTGTGGAGAGCAGGAGCGGGTTGTCCGAGGCACGGAAGAAGATCCAGAGCCCGGAGATCACGAAGCTCACCAGGGCGATGAGCCAGACCAGGACCAGGAAGCTCTCAAGGGTGTACAGGGTGAGCGCTGGCGCCCCGACGCCGAGCTCACGATTGATGTGGGTGAAGGCCCGTAGGAACACCTCATATTCTCCCACCATGACCAGGGCGAAGAGCCCGGCGAACGCCCCCAGGACCGCCAACTTGACGCCTTCCCGGTCCTTCACGAGCTTGGGCACCGTCCGGAGGCGGCGCGTGAGGAGCAGCAGGAGAACCTTCATCGGGGGTGGGAGTCGGTGAAGCGCAGGTAGAGCGTCTCGAGCGATGCCTCCGGGAGCCCGGCCTCGTGTTGGAGGGCAGTGATGCTCCCATCGCGGATTAACCGACCGTTCGTGAGCAGTCCCACGCGATGGCACACCGCCTCGGCGAAGGCCAGGGTGTGGGTGCAGACCAGCACCGAGCCCCCCTCTCGGGAGAAGCGTTTCAGCAGCTCTCGGGTCTGAATGGCGCTCTCGGGGTCGAGCCCGACGATGGGCTCATCCACGATCAGGATGCCCGGAGCGTGAAGGAGGCTGGCCATAATGGCCACTTTCTGCTTGTTTCCGCGGGAGTAATGCTCGACGTACTGGTCCACGAGCTCGCCCATAGGGTAGAGGTCCAGGCACCCCTCGATCTTCCGTCTGCGTTCACGGGGAGGGACGCCATAGAGCTCACCCACCAGGTGAAGAAACTCCCGCCCGGTCATCTTCTCGTATACGAAGGGCTCGTCGGGGATGTAGCCGAGGCGCCGCTTGCCGCCCTCCGGGTC
>JBHIAB010000064.1:0-15675 GCA_046758385.1 Methylomirabilia bacterium
GCCTTCAGGCGGCCCGCCGCTCGTACCGGTGGTGGAGCCCACCGACCTCGGGCAACTCGACCACCTCGCCCATGGTGGGGGGTTGGACCGGCCTCGGCTCCGGTGCGTCCTTGGCGAGTGTCAATCATCTTGTGAAGGGGGCCCCCGAGTTCTCTTTTGAAATGGCCCCCTCCCGGATGTTGAGTGGGGCTCGTTCGCAGATGGCCCCCTCTCCCGCCAATTCCGGGGGGGTACGGAGTATGGCCTGGCGTGAGATCGGCGACCCTGAGCCGAATATGTGAGCGCGGATGGTATCTCATGCGCCCGACCCACGCTCCGGACGCCCTGAGCTCGCGCCGCGCTTGAGCAGGCCAGCCTTGAGGGCTATGGCCCGCACGATCTGGGCTGAGAAGGGCGCGGCCCGGTTCGACTCGAACAGATACCCCCGTGTCCGCCCGTCTAGGTGGAGTCAGAGCTGGAGCTGCGTGGAGGTTCGTCCTGAAAATGAGACGGCTGCCTCATCCGAAAGCCGCACCACCCGACTGAGACTAGGTGAAGGGCACAACGGCACGATTGCTTAGAGCGGAGGACCCGCCGCTGGAAGGGTCTTCGGGAGGAGTCGAGCGATGAGTAAAGGGAAACGGTCAGTGAAGAAGATCGCGAGCCTGGTCGTTGGGGTGGCCCTTATGCTGACCTTGGCGCCGACAGCAAGCCCACAAGACATGAAGATGGCCGAGGACCTGTGGCAGAAGCTGCAAGCTGCCAGGTATCAGGACAACTGGGCGACGGTGCCAGGAAAGGGGACATTTTACAAGGGGCAGATCCCTCACGGACTGCTTCTGTCGACGTATTTGAACGCGGAGGCCGAAGAAGGGATGACAGCCAAGCGCGGACAGATGCCCGCAGATGCGATCATTGTGAAGGAAAACTACATGCCTGACAAGACCCTGGTGGCCGTGACCGTCATGTATAAGGAACCGGGTTATGATCCCAAGCACAACGACTGGTTCTGGGCAAAGTATGCCCCGAATGGGGAGATCCAAGTAGCAGGGAAAGGCAAAGGGTGCATCACCTGCCACGGTTCAGTTCGGTCGAACGACTACATCTTTACTTTCCCCATCGCACCGATGAAGCCATAGAACCGTCGGTACGAGGCTGTGGATTGCTACCAGTGCAACATGACAGTGAGCACCAGGACGAACCGGCCTTCACGGCGGTCGCAGAGATCCATTCCTGAGCCCGGCATGCCCGTGTCGCCAAAGCTGTCCTTTGCGACGCCTCAAACCCGTGGAGGGCGGGATCTCTTTGACAGGTAGTTACGGGCTGGGTGCTACCAATCGGCCACCAACCCACCCAAGCATGAGCCATGAGCGTTGCTGCGCCTGGCGTGCGCTGCTTTGGCTTCTCTGGGGTGGGCCCAGTTGGGAGATCGAGGCAACCGGGAATTCGGCAAGGAGTGCGCGGCGCCGCTCAGGGTGCTCTGCCCGTCGTCCCTTGGCGAAATGTGATCCCAGGAGGGATCCGCGCGCTTGCGCCCCCATGGGGATACGGCGCCCACGTCGACCTCGCGGCCGATAGATGCCAGAGGCTACGAAAACTCCAACATCCCGACGAGCTATCTGCCTGGTCGACGAGGGTATGGCACGGGGTCCGGGAACCTGGGGCCTGACAGTCTCCCCTGAGGCCGGACGGGTTAGTAGTGGGCCTTGCAAAAGGATGCAGGTCCGGTAGAGAGTGGTGTAAGGAGGTTCGGAGGTTCACACCCTAGAGGTTCACAAGCTGGGGGGCGGAGACTATGCTGGCCCTACGGACTCACCGGATGCCACCTGATCGCTGGCGACGCCGCTGATGCGAATCCTCCTCATCGACGACGAGATGATCGTGCGGGAGGCGCTGGCGAGAGTCCTCGCTCTTCAGGGGCACGCCGTCATCCAGGCCGCAGGGGGTCCGGACTGGCTGGTGAGGCTGGAGGCCGGGGAGCAGGTGGATCTCGCGCTGACGGACCTGGCGATGCCGGGCATGACGGGCTTGGAGGTGGCGCGGGTCATCAAGGCGCAGTGGGGGGAGCTCCCGGTTGGGCTCATCACTGGCTGGGGGGAGGAGGTAACGGAGCACCAGCGGAGCCGAGTGGACTTCGTGATTGCAAAGCCCTTTAGGCAAGAAGCGCTCCAAGACGCGATCGCCCGCGTCCAGGGATCCTGAATGCGCAGCATCAGAGCATAGATTCTTTCTTCGTTGGTTCTTTGCTTTTTGCGAAGAAGTTTTCAGTTGCTTGACCCGATGGCCTGGGCCCCGCCCGCGCAGGGCCTGGTCAACCTGGTCGGTGACCACGTCGCCTTCGAACTTTCCGTGGAACTTGCGCCCGAGGACGCTCATGACATCCTGGGCGGAGAAGCAGAGGGTGCTGTGGGTGAGCAGCCGCGGCACCAGCTCCTCCAGGGCCTGCGGACTCTTGAACACCAGGTCGGTCGCGTATTCGGACTGGGAGGGACCCCCGGAACAGCACCCGGTCAAAACACGACAGCGTGCCCTGGAGGGTGTCGGCGTGTTTGGTGATGAACTGGTCCATGCCTTCTCATAACACACCTGCGTGGACAAGCTCCAACTTGGTTCCGGCCGCCAGGCCGCGTTGGGCACGATAAAGGCCCTCCAGGCCCTCCTCGGCCGGTCCCGTTCCCGACCGAACCCCCGCCCTCGGCTGCCGGGCACGCCCCCCTGCCCCCTCCCGGCGTCAGGAGCCACTCCGGGAGCATGGCCCACGAGCCTGGCCCAGGAGCCCGATGCTATAGCGCGGATGAAGAGGTGGTCAAGGGGAAAGCGGATCGTGGGTGGGCACCCGGCTGCGAGGAGGGGATCGACCCCTCGGGGGCCGCACGAACGGTGTGGCCGCGGCTCAGCGGCAGAGTGCGGCCGACAGAGCTGCCTTTTAGCAGGGGAGCGGTCAGGTGGAGATGTCGGCGAAGAGGTCGGCGGCACGAGCTGGCGGTGGGCGTGGGACCTCGGTGGGCAGCCCGAGGTGGGCGAGGATCTGTCGCTTGGCTATTTCAAGGTAGCTGAAGCGTTCAGAACACATGCACATCACGGCGTCGGGGCCACCCTCGGTGCTCGTGGTGTCTTGGGGAGCCCTGGTGTGCCTTTAAGGGGAACAAAGGCTCTACTCGCAGGGTAAACCGCTACGTTCTTGACAGTGAGAGGAAGGGGAGTAAACTAACCTATAGAATCACCAGGAAGGGGTACGCTTTCAGGTTCTGTCCTGAGGGGGTACCCCTTCAGCTTTGTACTCAAGTTTCCGCCTCGCATCTTCGAGGAAGTCGACTTTCTCGCGGGCTGCTCGCTTCAGTAGTGCGGAGCAGCCCTTTCTATTTGGGCTGAGGACGCGCACGAGCTTCCCCTGCTCGTAGAGATAGCGCACGAGGCAGGCGAAGTCGCCATCGCTCGTGACGATGACCGCGTGCTCGTAGGCGCTATCACAAGCAGAATTATTTCACGAGAGATGTCCTGCGCAAGGAATAGTTGGCGATCAAACGATCCAACAAGCACCTCAGCCGCCCCGCTCATAGAGCACCTTTCCTTCGAGCAGGGCAGGTCGGATGATGGTGCCACAGACGTCGCGGTACCTCTCAACTTCCTCCGGTGTCACGAGAATCACGTCCTTGGGCAGTCCGATCCGTGCCAGCAGCCGGTACATGTCGATAACTTTCGCCCGCTTGGGTGCGGCGTCGCGCAGCACGACGAGGAGGTCGGCGTCGCTGTCCGGGCCAGCGGTGCCGCGCGCGTGAGAGCCGAAGAGGATGACGCGCTCCGGGTGAAATCGTTCCACGATCCGGCGGACCATTTCTTGGATCTTGTCCATGGTTCTGTTGGGGTTAGAACGCTGATCGGCCGATCGCGTCTTTCCCTGGCCGGGGTTCATCGCGGCACCGGCACCTTTCAATGAGGTTTACGTTCACGATGCAGGCGCGGGCGGTTGCCTGGGCAACGTTTTCAGTCAGATCTGATTTTGGCAAACGACAGCGGCGTTAGAACTCCGTTTATCGCAAGCGAGGCCCCCGAGGAATGACCGGGTTGCTATGCTCCTACTTACCAGATCGTCCGGACACGAGGGTAGCGGGCGATCTTTTCATCCCGAGTAACCAGGGGAAAGCCCAGGGTGAGGGCCGTGGCGATGATAATGCGATCGGCAGGATCCGGATGGAGCAGGCCGGGCAGGCGGACCGACTTGAGGGCAATGGCGTTGTCCACGGGAATGAACTGGACAAACGGCAGTGTTTCGGATTTAGCCACCCAATCGGCCACGTCCATGGTCAGGTGCAGGCGGCCCCGTGCCGCAAGCTGGGCTACTTCCCAGACACTGATAGAGGAGAGATAGACGCCCTTCTGGTTTACGGCGGACCCGATGAGGCGACGGGCTTTGGGGGAGAGGGGTTCAAGCTCGCTGACCCACCACACCCATACGTGCGTATCCAGCACGATCACTTAAGGGCGCCCCAGTCTTCCACGCCCACCGGTTCGCTGGGGTCCTTGTAGCTCAGCACGCTGCCGCGCAGGGACCTTAGCCACGTCTCGGGCTCGTCCGAGTACGGCACGATTTTCAGGGTCGGTCTTCCCCGGTCAGTGATGATCAGCTCCCTGCCAGTTGTTTCCACCTCTCGGAAATATTCGAGGGCCCGAGGTTTAAATTGGGATTTAGAGACAATTCTTTTCATGACCTACCCTTCAGTTGAGACCATAGTCATATTACTATAGTCATTTTTGGTGTCAAGAGAGGAAAACGCAGAGCGGAAATCGTAGTTCTACGTTTGGCCTCCCTTCAGCGGATACAGCGCCCGCGAGGTGGTGGTGGTCGGAGGCACCGCGGGGCGCTTCTCGGCGGTTGATCCCAGGGTGGACCTTCCCCAACGGCTCCAACCTGGTCATCAAGAAGATCCAGATTTCCCAATGAAGGAGGAGACCCATGCCCAAGGATGATCTGTACCTGGACCCCACCGATTCCGTGGCGGTGCCGCGAAAGACGGCTTTCCGGCCGGCGTCGCTGGACGGGAAGGTGATCACGCTCCTCGACATCTCCAAGGCCAAGGGTGATCACCTGCTGGACCGGATCGAGGAGTTGCTACGCGAGCGGGCCCGGCCCAAGGCCATTGTCCGCAAGCGCAAACCCACGTTTGCCCGCCCGGCGCCCGAGGAGCTCAGAGAGGAGATTCTCCAGGGCACGGATGTGGTGGTCGAAGCCCTGGCGGACCGAGGGTCGTGCACCACGTGCAGTGTGCACGACGGCGTGTTCTTGCCCCTCACGCGGGAGGAGGTGCAGACCCTCGCCGACAAGGCGTGGGACGAGATCCTGGCTCGGCTGACGAAACAGGCGGAGCCGTAGCGATCAGCCGGGTAATCGCCAGGGCATCCCTTCGGGAGGCTCGTCGGAGAGCGTGAACTGGGGGAGGGCGATCTCTGGCGAGAGGTCCTGGAAGAGCACGCGAACTCGCTTGCCGATGGCGACGTTGTCTTCCTGCTCTGGCGAGGAGTCCGGTCTCAGGAGATTGGCGATCATCCGGAGTGCCTCGTCCCGCGTAGGCTGGCCGCGCTGCTCGTCCAGCTCCACCAGCACCACAGGGTAGGGCGTCCAGTCCCGGAAGCCTGGCTGGATGGCGTGCACGACGATCTCGTAGGAGTAGATCACGCCCTTGCCGCTCACCTCCTGCCAGTTCCACTCGAGAGCCGTGCACCACGGGCAGGTGTGGGTGGGGGGGTAGCGCATCAGCCCGCAGGCGGTGCAGCGACGCATCAGGAGACGGTGCTGGCGCGTAGCCTGAAGGTACTCCTTCCACTCGGAGTCGTTCTCCGGCACGATCAGGTTAATCCCGCGATACTCGACGTTCGGCATTTGCGCTCCCTTCACCCTCGCCCTCTCCCCTGAGGGGAGAGGGAACCCACTTGGCTACCGTCTCAGGATCAGGGCGGAGCCCGTGGCCGGCGTGGCCCAGCCCAGGTTCATGGCGATCTCGGGGTCTTTGACCTGCCTGCACTTCCCAGGCGAGTAGTCGTAGGTGTGCACCCCCTCGGCCCAGCGCGGGCAGTAGTCGTCCACGGTGCCGCGGAGCTGGCGGACGTTCTCGATCACCAGGTTCATCCCATGGGTGTACGCCTCGCAGAGGTGCCCCCCCGAGGTGTTGTTGGGACGTTTGCCCCCCAGCTCGATGATGCCGCTCGACACGTGGGCCCCGCCCTCTCCTTTCTTGCAGAAGCCGTACTCCTCGAGCTGGAGCAGCGTGGTGAAGGTGAAGGCATCGTAGGAGCCCGTGAGATCTACGTCTTCGGGGCCGACACCCGCCATTCCGAAGACGATCTCCCTGGCGTGGTAGCCCGCCACGCGGCTGATCGGGCCGTGGGCGAAGTGGAAGTCGCTGCGAGGCTTGGTGACCCGTCCGGCCACCCCCATGATGTAGACAGGGCACTGCCGGAGGTCACAGGCGCGCTGCAATGAGGTGACAATGAGCGCCGTGGCGTTGTCCGTCTCCACGCAGCAGTCCAAGAGATGGAGTGGCTTGACGATCCACCGCGAGTTGAGGACCTCCTCAACGGTCACCCGCTCTTTGTAGAAGGCCTTGGGATTTTGGGAGGCGTGCCTCGAATGTGCAGCCTTCACGTGGGCCACCTGTTCAGAGGTCACACCGTGCTCGTACATGTAGCGCATGAAGGTGGGGCCGAAACGCTGCCCGGCGCTCGTTATCCCATACGGGCGTTCCGCCAGATCCGGCCCGCGCACTGGCGCGGTCGCGCGTAGGCCCGTTCCTCCGATCCGGACCTCCGAGTAACCGTTCATGGAGCGGAAGATCGCCACCGCGTTGCACATCCCCACCTCGATGGCGCCCATGGCCAGTCCGATGAGCGCTTCGGTGGAGGAGCCACCGCCTACCACGTCCATGTAGAAGTTGAGCCGGATTCCGAGGTCTCCGGCGACGAAGGGCGAGAACGTGGAGTCGTTGTTCTGGTAGGAAAGCATCCCGTCCACGTCCCGGGCCGTGAGGCCCGCATCGCTCAGGGCGTGCTTGACAGCCTCCACCGCCATGGCCCGCGTGGTGCGGCCGGAGTTGCGGCTGTACTCCGTCTCCCCGACTCCCACGATGGCGTATCGGTCCTTTAGGTTCCCCATGGATCTCCTCGTTGAACGCGGCCCGGCAGTTGTCGTCCCAGTGCTGGCCGTGGCCAGAGACTGTCACAAAACGCGGGCGCCCCGGCGTCGGACCCCTGGAGTATACCCCGATCCGAAATGATACTCACAGCCGAAGCCGTCGGGAGACCGCCTCAGCTTTTTTTGCGGATCGGGCATACCTCATCGCGGCGGGCGGAAGAGGGCCAGCAGGATCAGGGCCACGCCGTTCAACCCCGCGCTCGAGAGAAACGCCCAGGTGTAGTGCCCCGTGGCATCGTAGATGGCGCCGGCCCCCAGCGGGCCTAGGGCGGCCATGGAGCCCGACAGCGCGAAGAGGAAGCCCACCAGGCTTCCGGCCTCCTCCCGCCCGAAGAAGTCGCCCACGATGGCGGGGAAGAGGGCGGAGATTGCCCCGTATGAAAACCCGAATCCCACCGCCGCGAGGTAGAGTGAGTAGAGCCCGCTCACGGCCGTGAACCCGGCGAAGCTTAGGCCCTGAAGGAGAAGCGCGATGGTCAACGCTGCCTTTCTGCCGATGCGGTCGGATACCCCGCCCATCACGAGGCGGCCGAACACGGCTGCAATCCCGATGGCGCTGATCACGGTTGAAGCCAAGAGCGGGGCGACCCCCAGGTCTCTGGCGAACGCGACGCCGTGGACGAACGGGATGAACACCGGGATCCAAGTGCACGTGAATACGCCGGAGAGCAGCCAGAAGGCCCCCGCGCGAACGGCGCGGCCGAGGGGCCAGGCCTCATCGCCTGGAGGATGAACCATCGCCGGAGTCTTGGGTGCTCCATCGGGAGCCAGACCCATGGTCTCCGGGTCTCGCCGCATTACGATGGCGACCAGGTTCAGGATCACGAGCACTGCCGTTCCGAAGACAACGTAGGCCCAGCGCCACCCCACGGCGTCGACGAGGAGGTGAGCGAGCGGGGGCAAGAGAAAAATACCGAGCCCTCCCCCACTCGATGCGAGGCCGACCGCCAGCCCCCGCCGCGCGACGAACCACTTCACCAAGGTGGAGTTGCAGGGAACGTACGCCGTGCTCATGCCAAGCGCGGCCACGACCCCGTAGAGCATGTACGGTTGCCAGAGTTCCCCGATCCGGCTCATGCCGGCGAGCGCCAGCCCGAGGAGCAGCCCTCCCACGGCGATGACTGTCCGCGGCCCCCATCGGTCGGTCAGCCGCCCCGCCGGCAAGCCGTAGACACAGTAGAGGAAGGCGTAGAGGGAGAAGGCGCCGGAGAGGCTGGCGCGGCTCCACCCGAATTCTTCCAGGAGGGCGGGGAAGAAGACCCCGAACGCATACTGAGTGCCGTAGGCGATGAACAGGACGATGAACGCCCCGCCTACGATCACCCAACCATAGAAGATTCGCGCCATCGGATCGGGGTGATGGGGTCGGGAGGAAGAGATGGTCAAGGGCGCTCGAGGGCGCGCACGTTCGCCTTGGGAAGAAGCTCCCGCAGGAACTTGCCGGTGTAGGAAGCGTCCACTTGCGCGATCTGCTCGGGCGTGCCCTCGGCGACGATCTCGCCTCCCGCCTCGCCGCCTTCCGGTCCCAGATCGATGATCCAGTCTGCGGTCTTGATCACATCCAGGTGGTGCTCCACCACCACGACCGTGTTGCCTGCGTCCACCAGCCGATTCAGGACGGCAAGGAGCTTCTTGACGTCATCCAGGTGGAGCCCGGTGGTCGGCTCGTCGAGAATGTAGAGGTAGTCCAACGTCAGGCGCGTCCCCAGCTCGGCGGCGATCTTGAGCCGCTGGGCCTCACCCCCCGAGAGCGTCGTCGCGGGCTGCCCCAACCTGAGATAGCCCAGCCCCACATCCTGGAGCACCCCGAGCCGCCGGACCAGGATCGGCTGCGTCGAGAAAAACTCGACCGCCTCGTCCACGGTCATCTGCAGGACCTGGCTTATGTCTTTGCCCCTGTACGTGACCTGAAGCACGTTGGGACGGTACCGTCGCCCCTTGCACTCCTGACAAGTCACGTAGACATCCTCGAAGAAGTACATCTCGAGCTTCTGGAAGCCGTGACCCTGGCAGCTCTCGCAGCGGCCGCCGGAGACGTTGAAGGAGAAGGCGCCTGCCGCGAGGCGGAGGACCTTGGCGCGGGGGAGGGCCGCGTACAGCTTCCGGATCTCGTCGAAGGCCTTGATGTAGGTGACCGGGTTCGAGCGCGGCGTGCGGCCGATGGGCTCCTGGTCGATGAGCCGCACCCCCTTGAGGTACTCGAGCCCCAAGAGCGAGTCGTAGTCGCCGGGCGGGTCGAACTCCACCTTGAAGGCCCGGGCCACCGCGCGGTAGAGGGTGTCGTGAACCAGCGTGGACTTGCCCGAGCCCGACACCCCCGTGACACAGGTCAGCGTGTGGAGCGGGATGCGGACCGTGATGGCCTCGAGGTTGTGCTGGCGCGCGCCCAGGAGAGTCAGGTAACGCGCGCCCTGGCGCCGGATCGGCGGAAGAGGGATGGAGTCTCGACCAGTCAGGTAGCGGGCGGTGAGAGACCGCGCATCCTTGAGAAAGTCCTCCCGCGGGCCGGCGAAGACAATCTCGCCTCCGCGCTGCCCGGACCCCGGACCCATCTCTACCAGGTAGTCGCCCGCTTCGATGAAGGTTCGGTCGTGCTCCACGATCACCACGGTATTGCCCGCGTAGGCCAGCTCCTGGCACAGCTCCGCCAGGCGGGCGGTGTCGCGCGCGTGCAAGCCGATGGAGGGCTCGTCGAGGACGTAGAGCGTGCCGACCAGTTGGGATCCCAGCTGATTGGCCAGGTTGATCCGCTGCGCCTCGCCCCCCGAAAGCGTGCGAGTTTGCCGCCCGAGGGTCAGGTAGCCGAGGCCCACGCGCAGGAGGAAGCCGAGCTTGGCGTGGAGGTGCTTCAGGATCTCTCCGCTCACGGCTTCCTCCCATGCCGACAGGGGCAGCGCCTCGAGGAACCGAGCGCACTCGTCCACGCTCAGCGCCGTCAGCTCGGTGACGGTCCGTCCGCCCACCTTCACCGCCAGGGCTTCCGCCGTGAGCCGGGCGCCGCCGCAAACCGGGCAGGGGAATTGACTCCGGTACCGGGAGAGGAAGACGCGGACGTGAAGCTTGTAGCGGTAGGACTCGACCTCCTCGAAGAAGCCCTGAATCCCCGGAAAGTTCTCATCTCCCTGGTAGATCCAGCGACGTGCCCTGGCTGGGAGCTCCGCGTACGGGCGGTGGATGTCCACACCCCGCCGTTTGGCGGCCTTGAGAAGCTCCTTCTGATACCGGCGTCCCGAGGGGTGGGACCACGGCTCCACCGCGGCCTCTGCCAGACACTTCGACGGGTCCGGCACCACCAGCCGCTCGTCGTAGCGGAGGATGTTCCCGAACCCCTTGCACTCCGGACAGGCCCCCAGCGGGTGGTTGAAGGAGAAGAGCAGGGGTTGCGGGCGCTCGAGGGCCTGTCCGCAGCGAGGACACCGAAAGCCTTGAGCGAAGCTCCGGCTGGCCTTTCCCAGCACCTCCACCTCCACCCGGCCGCCGCCCTCCCGGAAGGCCATCTCCAGGGACTGGGTGATCCGGCGCTGTCTGTCCTCGACGAGGACGACTCGATCCAGCACCACCAGGATTTCTCGCACCCCGTCCAGGTCTAGAGGGAGCCCGCCCGTCAGGTCCACCACCGTCTCGTTGACCTTGATCCGGCCGAAGCCCCGCTGAATCAGCCTGCGGAGCAGCTCCGCGGCGTCGAGCCGGGGGGAGATCGGCAGTGGGAAGCAGATCAGCGCTCGCTCGCCCGGGAACTCCTCGAGCAAGGCCTCGGCGACTGTCTCCGGAGAATGGGTGCGGGCGTCGCGGCCGCAGCGGGGGCAGTGCACCCGGCCGATCTTGGCATAGAGGAGGCGGAGGTAGTCGTAGGTCTCGGTGGCGGTCCCAACGGTGGAGCGCGCGGTCCGTACCGGGTTCTTCTGCTCGATCGCGATGGCCGGGCGGACCTGCTCGAGGCGGTCGACGTCAGGGCGGTCGAGCCGCTCGAGGAACATCCGGGCGTACGTGGAGAGAGACTCGATGTAACGCCACTGACCCTCGGCGAAGAGGGTGTCGAAGGCGAGGGAGGACTTGCCGGATCCCGACACGCCGGTGATCACCGTGACCCGATCGGGGGGAATGGCAAGAGAGACGTTCTTTAGGTTGTTCTGTCTCGCCCCCTCGATCCGGAGCCAGAGGGGTGGAGCCATTCAGAAGGTCCTCCTGAGGAGGGTATTCTACCGGCGGCCTCGGGCGGGCGGCAAGGACCGCCACAATTTTCCCTTGACAGCTGCTCGAACACGGGTAGAATACCGTCGCTAGGAACAGTTCCTAATAGATAAAACGTATTGATAGTGTCACGGGACCATTTGGAGCCGCGGATGAGAGCAGCGTGGAAGCGAGCCAAGGCCTGGAACGAAATCCCGGAGGGCCTCAGACGCCCGGGCCGGCGCCTGACCGACCAGCGGAGGCTCATCCTGGAGGTGGTCCGGAGCACTCGGGTGCACCCCACGGCGGAGTGGGTGCACCGCAAGGTGCGCCGGCGCCTTCCCCGCATCAGCCTTGGGACCGTGTACCGGAACCTGAGGCTCCTCGTGGAGGAGGGGCTGATCCGCGAACTGGACAGCCGGATGCACGGCCGGTACGACGGCAACATGATGCGGCACCATCACTTCACCTGCCGGGCGTGCGGGGAGATCTTCGATCTGGCCGTCCCGTTCGATCGGATGCTCGATCGGCGGATGGCCGCCCGCACCGGGCTGGAGATCTCCGACCACCGGATCGAGTTCTACGGGTGTTGTCTGGCCTGCCGGGCCAGAGAGACGCGGCGGCCTCGCGCAGGAACACCGGGGGGACAGTCTCGTTAATCCCTGCTCACTCTAACCCCCTTAGAAGGAGGAACGTCACGATGGCAGCAAAGAGCCTCAAAGACACGAAGAGTCTCGACAACCTAAAGGAAGCCTTTGCCGGCGAGTCACAGGCCAACCGGCGATACCTCTACTTCGCCCGCCAGGCGGACATCGAGGGCTTCCCCGACATCGCCGGGCTGTTCAAAGACACGGCCGATGCCGAGACCGGTCACGCCTTCGGTCATCTGGATTTCCTCAAGCAAGTCGGCGACCCGGTGACCGGCGTCCCCATCGGCAAGACCGAGGCCAACTTGAAGTCGGCCGTCGAGGGGGAGACCTACGAGTACACCCAGATGTATCCGGGCATGGCCAAGACCGCTCGGGAGGAGGGATTTGCCGAGCTGGCCGAGTGGCTTGAGACGCTGGCGAGGGCGGAGAAGTCCCACGCTGGTCGCTTCAACAAGGGGTTGAAGCAGGTCGCCGGCAAGGAGCCGGCCGACGCCATATAGAGAAGTCCGGGCCTGGCCCCGCCACTCTCTCCCCCTCGCCTGGATCCTCTCCTCCCCGCGGGAGAGGCGGGTGAGGGGGAAGGGGATCCGGGGACGTTGCCATGACGCTGGATATCCGCTTGCCCGACTTCTGGGAGCTCGGAAAAGTCGATGCCGAGCTGCGGCGGGTCTTTGACATCTGCAACGGCTGTCGACGCTGTATCACCCTCTGCCCATCCTTCAAGGATCTGTTCCAGAGCCTCGACACTCCCGCGGTGGACGGGGAAGCCGACAAGCTATCCCGAGGCGACCTCAAGCGGGCGGTGGACCTCTGCTACCAGTGCAAGCTTTGCTTCAACCACTGCCCGTACACGCCACCTCACCGCTGGCAGGTGGATTTCCCACGCCTCATGCTCCGCGCCCGCGCCGCGGAAACCAAGCAGGCGGGCGTGAGCCTGCGGGACCGGTTCCTCGGTAACACCGCAGTGGTGGGGAAGCTGGGGAGCCTCACCGCGCCGCTTTCCAACTGGGCCAACGAGTGGTCGGCGCATCGGGCGTTGCTGCAAGCGGCGGTTGGGATCCACAAGAGTCGCAGGCTGCCCTCCTTCCACCGCGAGACCTTTTCCCGGTGGTTTGCCAAGCGCCGGCGGGCGGCGTTCGTCGCGCAGGCCCGCGCCGCCCTCTTCGCCACCTGCCCGGTGGAGTACAACAACCCGGCGGTGGGGAAGGCGGCGGTGGCGGTCCTGGAGAAAAACCGGGTGGAGGTCACCCTGCCCTCCCAGCGCTGCTGCGGGATGCCGTACCTCGACGGAGGGGCTGTCGACGAGGCGAAGAAGCTCATCGTCGACAACGTCCGCACCCTCGCCCGTGAGGTCAGGGAAGGACGAGCGATCGTGGTGCCCGGCCCCACGTGCAGTTACATGCTCAAGCAGGAATACCCCTGGCTGGACAGATCGGAGGACTCGAAGCTGGTGGCCAGCCATACCCGAGACCTCGCCGAGTACCTGATGGGGCTCCACGCCGAGGGCAGGCTGAACACGGCCGACCTCCGGCCGGTGGGGAGCGTTGCCTACCAGCTGCCGTGCCATCTCAAGGCCCAGAATATCGGGACCAAGTCGGCCGATCTCCTGGGGCTCATCCCGGGCACCCGGGTGGAGGTCATCGAGCGGTGCGCGGGTGTCGACGGGACGTGGGGGCTCAAGCGAGAGTTCTTTGAGCTGTCGCTGAAGGTGGCTGGGCCTCTCATCGAGGAGATCGAGGCTGCCAAGGCCGATCACACGGCCACCGATTGCCCCCTGGCTGCCCTCCAGATCGCCCAGGCGACGCCCGCGACCCCTCGGCACCCGATCCAGATTTTCGCCGATGCCTACGGAGTGAGCGAGCCGTGAAGAAGCTCGAGTTCCCCGAAGTCAGGAACATCTGCGAGTACGAGAAGATCCGCGAGGAGATGCGCCGGCGGATCATCGATCTCAAGCGCCATCGCCGCGTGCAGGTCGGCTCACACATCTCCCTGGTCTTCGAGAACCGGGACACCGTGCTCTTTCAGATCCAGGAGATGATGCGGGCCGAGCGGATCGTGGACGACGCCAAGGTACAGGACGAGATCGATGTCTACAATGATCTGATCCCCGACCAGGGAGAGCTCTCCGCCACGCTGCTCATTGAGATCGAAGACCGCGCGCGGGTCAAAGATGTCCTCGAGCGGCTGATGGGTATCGACGTCGGCGAGCACGTCTGGATCCAGATCGGCAAGGAGTACGCGATCCCGGGGAAGTTCGAGCCAGGACGATCGGATGAGGAGCGGGGGAAGATCAGCGCGGTCCACTTCGTCAGGTTTCTGTTCACGCCCGAGCAGATTTGGGCCTTTCGCGATCGCGAGGCGTTTCTCGTGGTGGACCACCCCGGGGAGCGGGCGCGCGTCCGCCTGGCAGACGAGGTGAAGGCTTCCCTCCTCGAAGACCTTGAAAGCGCTGAATAGCGCCCACTATCCCGCATCCCCGACCTGGTGGCCTTCCTAAAATAGGAACTCGAAGAGGAGGTAGAGAATCGCCGCGAGGATGAACCCCGACCAGATCGTCCCCGAAACTGAGTCGAGTGGTTTCTTGGTCGTTCCCGTGGTCCCGATCAGGCAGTTCAGCTCCACCAGGCCGATGATCGCGCCTCCGATGATCACCATGGCAGTCATGGGCCCGGCCGTCGCCTGACCGAAGAGCGTGAGGTGGCTCGCCGTCCCCATGAAGAAGAGCATGGGGATCGAGAACAGGGTGTTGGTCCGCGAGGCCAACCCCGCACGGCGCCCCCGGGCCGCGGCTTGGGCGATCGCCTGCCCCTCCTGCGCCCAGCGGTTGGTCGATTCGATGACGACTTTCTGGGCTGGCCAGATGACGAACCAGACGTTGGCCCACATGATGGTGCCCATCGTTCCGCCGGCGATGATGGCCCATCCGTAAGATCCCTGGGTGAAGAATCCGGCGAACCCTGCCTCCCCGATCCGGTGGAGGGTGATGAGCCAGCCCGACAGGAAAGTGAACATGGCGCCCCATCGGAACCACCAGAGCGCCCGTGGGACTAGCTTCTGGATCGCTCCGGTCCTGACCGGGGGATCGGTCTCGGCAAAGAACGGGGTCTGGACGAAGTTGAAGTAGTAGAGGATCCCGATCCAGGTGATGCCGGCAAGGAAATGGAGCCATCGGAGGAGAACCAGCCACCCCTCCATGCCAAACACGGCCATCGTGCCCTCTCTCTCACGCCAACGCGCACGCCTATGCGGCTGTTTGAGATTGCGGGGTGGAACCACCGGTCATCAACGGAGTCGCAGGTCCGGGTTCCTCGCCCTCCTCGTTGGACTCCTCCTCTAGGTCCTCGTCCTCGAGCTCTTCATCTTCGAACTCGTCATCTTCGAACTCGTCGTCCTCGTCGAAGTCTTCGTCTTCGAAGTCGTCCTCGTCTTCGTCCTCGAGCTCGTCGGCCTCCTCGTGTTCATCCCCGTCGCCGGCGTAGTACGGATTCTCCTCGTCTTCGATCCAGGGTCGGTTCTGGAGCCAGACCATAGCGCTCCTCCGGGTCAGCCCAATGCTTGACTTGGCAAGCTGGACTCGCTACTGTGAAAGAGAATTTCTCGCGAATTATAACAAAGCAGAGGTCACTGTCTAGGGGATTTTCGGCGGTGTAGCTCAGAGGTAGAGCAGGGGTCTCATAAGCCCTTTGTCGC
>JBHIAB010000065.1:0-15524 GCA_046758385.1 Methylomirabilia bacterium
ACCGCCGACAACAGCCTGATCCGCGCCCTCTCCCGCGAGGACCTCGAGCTGCTCCCCTCATGAGGCCCCGCGCGTCGGGTCGACCGGGCGCGCCGCCGCTCGCCGGTCTCGTCGCGAGGGCCGCCTCCCGGAATCTATAGCCGGGCCAGGGAGCCCTTCGTCAGCGTCCGGACCATCAGGGGGCTCAGGCCCTCGGACGGCTCATCGCAAAACCAAAACTCCAACCAGGCGCTCAACGCGATCTCGTTTCTCTACCGTGAGGGTCTGGGCAAGGACATTGGCTACATCAATTCGCCACTCTTTTGCAACCCACTTGCTTGAGGGTGGCTATGACATCAGGACGGTTCTGAAACTCCTGGGGCATAAGGACGTGAGCACGACAATGATTTACACCCGTGTTTTGAAGCGGGGCGGGCGTGGGGTTCACAGCCCGGTGGACCCAATAACCGGGCGGGCTGAATCCGGCATGATAAGCTTCGGCACGACTGTCACACAAGACCTTATCGAAGCTCAAGACCTTTTGAAGGAAAAGAAGTACGATTTAGCCCGAACAAAGCCGATGGTCGACCTCAACACCCTACGGGGGCGTCATTATCTCGCCTGCCGGCTGTTCCCGCCGCAGCTGATGGGCAGAGCCGTTAGGCAGATGGGTTCGACAGATTCCTGTATACTTCAGACATGCCGATCATCTCGGTGTTCTTCGGAATCGTGATTCGCATGTTCTACAAGGAGCACGAGCCGACCCACTTCCATGCGGAGTACCAAGGCCAGCAGGGGAAGTTTGATCTCGACGGCGAGATGATCGTGCCGTGAGCTCGATGCCAATTGGGAGAACATGAAAGCGGGGCAGCCCCTTGAGAGGATCGCGCCCCTAGAGTGAGGGATCACGATGAGCTATCTTCAATCGGTGATACGCGCTGAGTATCGTGGCGGGTATCGGATCCACGTGACTTTCAACGACAATTCTGAGAAGACAATAGATTTCCGCCAGTGGTTGGAGGGTCCGGTCTTCGAGCCGCTGAAGGATCCGGAGTACTTCCGAAGATTTTTCCTCGACGGTGGCACCGTGGTGTGGCCGAACGGAGCCGACATCGCGCCCGAGACTCTTTATGACTATCACCAGGCAGGAGAGGCGGCCTAACCCCGCGCTGCACCTGCCTTGGGGTGGCGGCTGGATGCTGCGCCGCTCGGGAGCTGAGCGAGAGAGCCATCCCCGCAGCTGAGCGCGAGAAGACGGAGCCAGTAACCTCGCGACGGTTGATCATGCTGATATTCGTGGGTTGGGTACCACCTTACTTGTGTCCGTCTAAGTTTAGGGGGCGGGTACCGAGGTGATAGCATTGAGGCATGACGAGATCGTTGCGGAAACTCTTTGAAGAAGCTAAGTCCTACCTGGGTGAAAAGTAGGGCCGGCGAAGCCAGATGCTAGCGCCGTGCCGATAACCGTCGCACGACCCACCTTCGGTGGATGCCCGCAGTGGAATGGCCTTCGGCCGATGATCATCTGTCGGTCGTCGCCGTTCCTTTGCCGGCACCCAGTCCCGCCGCAGGCGGGCGGGGTCGTAGTACGCCTCCGGTGCGCTCCTCCCTCCGTCCTTGATCTGCTCGGTTCTTGGCACGGCGCCAGTGGCGTGCTGCCCACATTGGACACAGACGTGCAGATGTTGGGCGAACAAGCATGCTTGTGCTGAGCCGGCGGGATCTGGAACGTTTGCTCTCCCCCGCCGGCGTGATCGCGGCCCTGGAGTCGGCCTTCCGAGAGTACGCGGGGGGCTCGTGCCGGATGCTCCCGCGCCAGGCGCTCACAGTGCCACCGGACGGGCACTTTCTCGTGATGACCTCTGCCCTCCTCGAATCCCGGGCGCTCGGGACGAAGCTGATCACGGTCCAGGGAAAAAATCGCGAGCGCGGCCTCCCCACCATTTTCGCATCCTACCTCCTGCTCGACCTCGAGACGGGCGCTCCCCTGGCATTGATGGAGGCGGGCTTCCTGACCGGAATCCGAACCGGGGCAGCCTCGGCTCTAGCCGCACGCTTTCTTGCGCGGCCCGACTCGCGCAGGGTCACCTGCTTCGGCGCTGGCCTCCAGGCCGGCTTCCAGCTCCGCTGCCTCACCACAGTCCTCCCCGTGAAGCACGTGCTTGTGGTGGGGCGAGCAGAGAAGCGGGCCCGGGAGTTCGCCGAAGCCATGGCAGGGGAGATCGGGATCCCGGTCGAGCGGGCCCTGAGCGCCCGCGAGGCGGTGGAGAAGGCTGACGTGGTCACGTGCGCCACTACCTCGCCAACCCCCGTCTTCGACGGAAGGGATCTCCGACCGGGGACCCACGTCGATGCGGTCGGCTCCTTCCGACCCGAGACTCGGGAGGTAGACACTGAAACGGTAAAGCGGGCCCGCGTCGCGGTCGACACCTACGCCGGGGCGTGGGACGAGGCCGGTGACCTCTTGATCCCGGTCGGCGAGGCGGCGATCGAACGCGACCACGTCGGGGCTGAGCTAGCAGAGCTGGTCACCCGCAAAAAGTCCGGCCGTTCAACCCCGGACGAGATCACGCTCTACAAGTCCGTCGGCTTCGCCTTCGCGGATGCCGCGACGGCCCGGCTGGCCTACGATCGGGCCAGGGATGCCGGAGCCGGCCAAGACGTCTCCCTGGAGTAGCCGATGGGGCGGACAGCAGAAGTCGTGATCATCGGGGGCGGGGTGACAGGGGCTAGCCTCGCCTACCACCTGACCCAGCGCGGGGTCAGAGATGTGCTCGTACTCGAACGGAGATTCCTGGCCTCGGGAGGAACCGGGCGCTCGGTGGGAATCATCCGACAGCTCTACCCCACGCCCGAAACCAGCCAAATGGCGCTCCGCTCATTGCGGGTTCTCCAGCGCTTCCGTGAAGTGGTTGGGGGAGAGTCGGGCTACGTGGGGTGTGGAGTTCTGATCGGCATCTCCGAGGGGATGCTCCCTGCGGTCAGAAAGACCATGGAGATCCAGCAGTCGATAGGTATCCGGGCCGAGTTCCTCGCTCCCGAGGAAGCTCGGCGGATGGAGCCGCGGATCGACCTCAGGGGGCTTGGCAGCATTCTCCACGAGCCAGAGTCAGGCTATGGGGATCCAGCGGGGGTGACCTTGGGATTCGCGGCGGCTGCCAGAGCGCGCGGGGTCAAGATCGAGCAGGGCGTCGAGGTGACGGGGATCCGCGTCGTGGGCGACCGCGTCGTCGGCGTCACCACGTCCTCTGGAGATGCCGTGGACTCCCCGGTAGTCGTCAACGCGGCGGGGCTCTGGTCCCCGGCCGTAGCCCGGCTGGCTGACGTCGCGCTCCCCATCATAGTCGGCCGTCACCCTGTCTTCGTGATCAAGCGGCCGCGATCCTTCGGCCCGGCCCACCTCGTCTACCTGGACCTCGCCGGGGGCTGCTACGTCAGGCCCGAAACCGGCGACCTCACACTCACGGGGTCTCTGACCGACGACGAGGCCGAGCACCCCACAGACCCCGAGCTTCTGGGAAGCGAGGTGGGCTTCGAGGAGGCAGCCCACGCCCTGGAGCGGACCTGCCGGTCGCTCCCGTTGCTGACAGCGGCGGAGTATCAGCAAGGGTATGTTGGCGTCTTTGACATCACCCCAGACTGGATGCCCATCCTCGACGAGTCGCCCATCCGGGGGTTCTACATCGCCGCTGGAATGAGCGGCCACGGGTTCAAGCTCTCCCCAGTGATCGGCGAGATGATGGCAGCCCTGATCACGAAAGCGGACCCTCCGGTGAGCGCCGCCCCATTCCGCCTCACCCGTTTCCGCGACACCGCAAGATCCGGCTCCTTCGTCTCCTCCTACCTCGGGTAATCCGCAGTGAAACGCCGCACTCGGAAATGGCGCTCACCCACGCGGCAAGCTGACCGTATGAGCCAGGTGTTCAGGCGGAGGCTGTCAGGGTGGGAAGGCGAGATCGCTGAAACCCTCAAGGCTGCGGGCGGCTTCCCCCACGGTTTCACTTACAGCCACCACTCCGTGGTTGCGGCGGCGGGGCTGGCCGTGCTCCGCTACGTGGAGAAGCTTCACCTAGTCGAGCGGGCCGGCACGATGGGGGCATATCTCCACGACCGACTAAGGGCGCTCTTGGATCTCCCCGCTGTCGGAGATGTCCGCAGCCTCGGCCTCATGGCCGCGGTGGAAATCGTTCAAGACCGAGAGACGAAGCTCTGCTACCCGCCGGAGCGTCGGATGGCCCAGTCGATTCAGCACGAAGCCCTCAAACACGGGCTCGTTGTGTACCCTTCAGGGGGCCACGTCGACGGAGCCGGTGATCTGCTCATGCTCGGCCCGCCACTCGTCGTCGAGCGCGAGCAGATCGATGAGCTGGTCTTCCGCCTCGGCGAGGCCATCGTCTCACCCACACGACTCGCCTGAATCACTCGGGGGGGGCTGTGCCCCCCTTCCGAAACCTCCCCCCACCGATTGCGTGGGCGAAGCCCGCGCTCGAAGACGGCCTGCTACGCCTCGTCGGATGTCGTTCGGGAAGGCATCCCCGGCGCATGCGTGATTCCCGCGCTCTCCGAAGCGGCGAGCCCACGGTCAGCACGAGCTGCTCGCTCCGGATCTCCTCCTCCCGGAGTTCGGCAACGTGGAGTTAGTCTACGTGCCCCCATTTGCTGGCAACACTTTTTATGCCTCCCGTACAGTCAGCCCACAGATAGTGTTGGCGGAGGACCTGTACTGCGTCAAGGTAGACGAGTTGCAGCGAACCAGGGCAGATTCTTGACCGGGTCCTGATCCGCGGCTACACTGGCCTCGCTGTGGCTTCTGGCGTTCGCGTTGGCGTGGATATCGGCGGGACATTCACCGATCTCGTTCTGGTTGACGAGAAAACAGGAGCGGTGCGCGTCGGAAAGCTCCTCACGACGCCGAAGGACCCGGCCCAGGGCGTGGAGGCCGGAGTGGTCCGCCTCCTTGATGACAATCGCGTGCACGCTCAGGACGTGAGGACGCTCATCCACGGCACCACGCTGGCTACCAACGCCCTCATCGAGCGGAAGGGAGCCAGGACGGGGCTTCTTACCACCAGGGGATTCCGCGACGCCGTCGAGATCGGACGCGAGGGGCGCTACGATATGTACGACCTGTTCATCGACCCACCGTCGCCCCTCGTTCCGCGCCGGCTGCGGCTCGAGGTAACCGAACGGCTCCTGGCCGACGGAAGCGTCCTGACGCCTCTGGATGAGGGCGAGACGCGGCGAGTCATCCAAGAGCTGGTGAACGCGGGGGTCGAGGCGCTGGCGGTCTCGCTCCTTCACGCCTACCTGAACCCCACCCACGAGCGCCGACTGGCAGAGCTCGTGGCAGAGGTTGCCCCGGGGCTTTCGGTCTCCTGCTCCTCAGAGGTGGTGCCGGAGATCCGGGAGTACGATCGGACCTCCACCACCGTGGCCAACGTCTATGTGATGCCGTTAATCGCCCGCTATCTGGAAGAACTTGAGGGGAAGTTCGCCGATCTGGGTATCATCGGCCGGCTCTTCGTGATGCTCTCTTCAGGGGGGATCGCCACGCCGGAAACGGCCAAACGCTTCCCCGTCCGCCTCCTCGAGTCGGGACCGGCAGCGGGCGCCCTGGCGACGGCGCAGGCGGCGCGCCTCGGCGGGGAGCCTCGCCTCCTCTCCTTCGATATGGGCGGTACCACGGCAAAGGCCTGTGTCATTGACAGGGGCCAGCCGCTCATAGCTCGCGAGTTCGAGGTGGCCCGGGCCGACCGCTTCAAGAAGGGTTCCGGGTTCCCCATCCGGGTTCCGGTCATCGAGCTCATCGAGATCGGAGCCGGCGGAGGCTCCATCGCCCGCGTCGACCGCCTCGGCCTTCTGAAGGTGGGGCCCGAGAGCGCAGGAGCGGATCCTGGGCCGGCCTGCTACGGCCTCGGTGGCCAGGAGCCCACGGTGACCGACGCCGACCTGATGCTCGGCTATCTGGACCCCGAGTTCTTCCTGGGCGGTCGGATGCGGCTTGACCGGGACGCGGCGAGCAAGGTGATCCGAGACTCGATCGCGGCTCCGCTCAAGCTCGACGCCGTCCAGGCCGCGTGGGGAATCCATCGAGTAGTGAACGAGAACATGGCCGCGGCCGCGCGGATCCACGGAATCGAGCGGGGCAAGGACCTGCGTTCATATCCACTCTTCGCCTTCGGCGGAGCGGGACCAGTCCACAGCTGGCAAGTGGCCCGGATCCTGAGGGTACCGCGCGTGCTGATCCCCTTCGGGGCCGGCGCCACGTCGGCCTTGGGCCTGCTCGCCGCCCCCCCGGCCTTTGACTTCGTCCGCACTGCCCCCCAGCGGCTCGACCGGGCGGACTGGGAGCGTGTCAACCAGCTCTACGACCAGATGGAGCAGGAGGGGCGCGCGATCCTGGCTTCCTCGGGCATCTCAGGGTCCGGCGTCACGCTCAGGCGAAGCGCAGAGATGCGCTACGTCGGGCAGGGCCACGAGGTCGAGGCGGAGGTGCCTCTGGGACAGCTCGGCTCGGACAGCCTCCCCGTCCTCACCGAGAGCTTCGAGGAGGCCTACCGCACCCTCTATCATCGCACGCCCCAGGGCGTCGCCATCGAGGCACTGAACTGGCGGCTGGTGGTCTCTGGCCCAGTCCCTGCCATCTCCACCGGTGGCAGCCAGCTCGAACCCTCTGCCGCTGCCGGGCCCGCGGATCGGGCTCTCAAGGGGAAACGCCAGGCGTATTTCGGTGAGGCCGGCGACTTCGTCGAGACTCCCGCCTACGACCGCTACCGGCTCGGCCCGGGCGCCCACTTCGAGGGGCCGGCCATTGTGGAAGAGCGGGAATCAACGGCTGTCATCGGACCCGGAGACCGCTGCCGGGTCGACGCACACCTCACCTTGATCGTCGACCTCCCCAGCTAGACCGATGCCCATGAGACGGCGGAGCCCCCCTTCGAGTGACGGCATGCCCTTCGATCCGGTGACTCTGGAGGTGTGCTGGAATCGCCTGGTCGGCGTCGTGAACGAGCAGGCCACGGCGCTCCAGCGCACCAGCTTCACCTCCATCGTCCGAGAGGCCGGAGACCTCTCCGCCGGCGTGTTCGACCGCCGCGGCTTCATGATTGCCCAGGCTGTCACCGGGACTCCTGGCCACATCAACTCCATGGCCCTTGCCATGCGCCATTTCCTGGCCGCGTACCCGATCGAGACCCTCTATCCCGGTGACGTGCTCATCACGAACGATCCCTGGAAAACCTCCGGGCACCTCAACGACGTGACGGTCTGCTCGCCGATCTTCCGGGGTGACGACCTGGTGGCGTTCTTCGCCTCGACCTGCCACACAGCCGATATCGGGGGCCACGTTCTCTCCGCCGAGGCTCGCGAGGTGTATGAGGAAGGATTCTTTATCCCCATCATGAAGCTCTACCAGGCAGGGCGGCCCGACGACAGCCTGGTGCGGCTCATCCGTGCCAATACGCGCACGCCGGACCTGGTTCTGGGGGACTTCCACGCCCAGATCGCGGGTGGAGATGTGGGCGGGCAACGGCTCCTGGAGTTCATGGACGAGTTCGGCATCGAGCGGTTGGAGCCGCTGGCCGATGAGATCATCCGCCGGACCGAGCGCGCCATGCGCGAGGCGATCGGGCGCCTCATGCCCGGCGCTTACGAGCACGCCATCACCTCCGACGGTTTCGAGGAGCCGATCACGATCAAGGTCCGCTGCGAGGTCCAGGGGGATGGGCTCTGGATCGACTACGCCGGCTCCTCGCCAGAGAGCCAGCGCGGGATCAACGTGGTGCTGAACTACACCCAGGCCTACACCACGTACGGCGTCAAGGTGATCGTCAGCCCTGACGTCCCCAACAACGAGGGGGCCTTCCGCCCGCTCAGGATCACAGCGCCGGAGGGGTCGATCCTCGACGCCAGACCGCCGGCACCGGTGGCAGCCCGGCATGTGGTCGGCCATTTCCTCCCCCACGTGATAGCCGGGGCCTTGGCCCAGGTGCTCCCCCACCGGGTGATGGCCGAAGGCTCGGCCAACATCTGGGGGGTCCAGGTAGCAGGAAAGGACCTCGCCGGACACCCGTTCACCTACATCTTCTTCACCTCGGGCGGGACCGGGGCACGGGCCTCCAAGGATGGGCTGTCGGCAACGGCCTTCCCTTCAGGGGTCCTTGGGACGCCCGCGGAGGTCATCGAGTCCCTCTCGCCGCTCCTGATCGAGAAGAAGGAACTCCGCCCTGACTCCGGTGGTCAGGGGAGCTACCGCGGTGGCCTCGGCCAGGTCATCGCGTTTCGGGTCAGGACCCGGGACCCGTTTGTCTGCTCGGTCCTCTGTGACCGAACCCGGATCCCCGCTCAAGGCTTCTTCGGTGGATGCCCTGGCGCGGCGGGAGAGCTGTGGATCAATGGCCACCGGCCCGACAACCCCAAGGCCGAGCAGGTGCTAGGACCTGAGGCACGCGTGGAGATCCGGCTGCCTGGGGGTGGCGGCTTTGGAGATCCGGCAAGGCGGGAGTTAGAGCTGGTCCGGCGTGACCTCGAGGAGGGCTACCTCGCCAGCGCGCCTTGACGCTCCGGTTAGCAGCGAGGTAATGGGCGTTCAGGCGCAACTTGCCAAGCGAGCACCCCTATGTTAGCGTAGATATGCATTTTTTGTGGGATCCCCAAACATGGAACTCGGCTCGACCCTCCTGATAGCAGGACGGGCTTCTTTATCCAAGGTCCAGAGCTTCCTTCCTGACCAGCCCACGCCGGTCCCGGGGCTCCTTGAAGGACCAAGCAGCTCCGGGAGCGTCTAACGTCTCACCAGAGGAGCAAAGATTCTATGGCCGACAACGTGCTGCATCTCACCGAAGGGACGTTCGACCAAGAGCTCGCCAACCATCCAGAGCTGGTCATGGTAGACTTCTGGGCCGAGTGGTGTGCCCCTTGCAAGATGATCGCCCCAGTCTTAAACGACCTGGTCAGCGAAGCCGGGGGCGCGGTGACGCTGGCCAAGGTGAACGTGGATGACAATCCCGGGCTCGCGGCTCGGCATGGGATCCGTTCCATCCCCACTATCCTCTTCATGAAGGGAGGCAAGGTGGTCGATCAGGTCATTGGAGCAGTCCCCAAGGCCCAGCTCAAGAAGAAGCTTGAGCCCCTGACCTAAGCCCGTCCGTCAGCGAGTGAATGAAGCCCGCTAGCCCTCTGGTTCCTCCCCTCTCTCCGTCCCGGGAGGAGTTCAGGGCCCTGGCCCTTCAGGGCAACCTGGTCCCGGTCTTCGCTGAGCTTCCGGCGGACCTGGACACACCTCTGTCCGCATTTCTGAGGCTCAGGCCGGGGCCTTACGCGTTCCTTCTCGAGTCCGTCGAGGGTGGAGAGAAATGGGCCCGTTACTCCTTTCTGGGCTCGGACCCTCTGATGGTCCTCACCGCCAGAGGAGACCGAATTACTCTCCGGCGGCCCGATGGAACCTCCGAGCGCCTTCCCTCGAGCCACCCACTCGACGCTCTCCGCACCGTTCTCGGGCGGTTTCACCCGGTGGCCGTCCCGGGCTTGCCACGTTTCCAGGGTGGGGGCGTAGGCTACCTGGCCTACGATGTGGTGCGCCATATCGAGAGCCTCCCCACGACCACCCGCGATGATCAAGGGCTTCCAGAGGCAGTCTTCCTGCTCACCGACAGCCTCTTGGTCTTCGACAACCTGAGACACCGACTCCTCGTGATCGCCAATGCTCACGTCGTGAGCACCGATCCGGCGGCCCTGGACCGGGCCTACGATGCTGCGGCTGTGAAGATCGGGATGCTCCTGGCCAAGCTGGGCCGTCCCGCCCGGACCCCTCCTCCCCTGACGTTCCCCGCCCTGGACGCGCTCGTGGCGCTGGGGGAGGAAGGCTTTACCTCCACCATCGACCAGGCGACCTTCATGGACCTGGTCCGCCGCGCCAAGGAATACATCGCCTGTGGCGATGCCTACCAGATCGTCCTCTCGCGGCGTCTGGACACTCGGCTGGCGGCAGATCCCTTCAGGGTTTACCGGGCGCTCCGCACGATCAACCCGTCCCCCTACCTCTTCTTCCTCCGCCTGGGGCGGACGTCCATCGTGGGCTCCTCCCCCGAAGTGCTGGTCCGCGTCGATGAAGGGCGAGTGGAGGAGCGGCCGATCGCTGGCACGCGCCCCCGGGGCCCCACCGAACCCGAGGATGCCCGGATCGAAGCCGAGCTCCGAGCCGACCCCAAGGAGCGTGCCGAGCATGTCATGTTGGTGGACCTCGCCCGCAACGACGTCGGGCGGGTTTCCTCATTGGGGTCGGTGGCGGTGCGCGACTTCATGACCGTGGAGCGCTACTCCCACGTCATGCACCTGGTGAGCCATGTGGGCGGCAGTCTTGCCGCGGGGTGCAATGCGTTCGACGTGCTGGGGGCCTGCTTCCCGGCGGGGACCGTGACCGGAGCTCCGAAGATCCGGGCCATGGAGATCATCGACGAGCTCGAGCCCACCCGCCGGGGCCCCTACGCCGGTGCGGTGGGGTACGTTTCTTACTCCGGGAACCTTGACTCCTGCATCACCATCCGCACCATCGTCTGCCACGGCGACCGGGCCTCGGTCCAAGTCGGCGCGGGGATCGTTGCCGACTCCGACCCCAAGGCTGAATGGCTCGAGACCCGCTCGAAGGCCCGGGGACTCATCCTCGCCCTCCGCTTCGCCGAAACCGGCTGTTAATCTGTCGGCGGCCTCATGTTCCTGGTCATCGACAACTACGACAGCTTCACTTACAACCTGGTCCAGTACCTGGGCGAGCTGGGTGCGAAGCTCCAGGTAGCCCGCAATGACGCCCTCTCCCTTGCCGACATCGAAGCGCTGGCCCCAGAGCGAATCGTGATCTCCCCGGGTCCCGGGACGCCAGACGATGGCGGTATCTCGCTCCCGCTTATCCGCGCCTTCCACGCCAGATTCCCGATCCTGGGGGTCTGCTTGGGGCACCAGGCCATCGGTCAGGCCTTCGGCGGCCGTGTCGGCCGGGCCCGCTGCCAAATGCACGGCAAGACCTCAGCGATCGCCCACGACGGACGGGGAGTCTTCGAGGGTCTTCCCTCCCCATTCCCGGCCACCCGGTATCACTCGCTCGCGGTCTTCGAGGAAGGCTTCCCCGATGAGCTGGAGATCTCGGCCCGGGCCGAAGATGGGGAGATCATGGGGCTGCGCCATCGTCGCTATCCGGTGGAAGGGGTCCAGTTCCACCCCGAGTCCATCCTCACCGAGCAGGGCAAGGCGCTCCTCAAGAACTTCCTCCGCCTCCCGTCGCCTGCGCCCGGATGAAGCTCTCACGCTTCGGCGAGCGGGCCCTCATCCGCCGGATCCGCGAAGTTGTCGGAGCCGACGCGCCCGGCGTGTCCGTCGGGATCGGGGACGATGCGGCCGTGCTGGCACCGGCCAAGGGCACCTCGCTCCTCGCCACCACCGATCTCCTGCTCGAGAACGTTCACTTCCGACGCCGCTACGCGGACCCCCATGACATCGGATGGAAGGCCATGGCGGTAAACCTCTCCGATATCGCCGCCATGGGTGGAACCCCGCGCTACGCCCTGGTGGCGCTGGCCTGCCCGGCCGAGACCGAAACCGAGGCGATCGAGGCCTTCTACAAGGGAATGCAGGCCGCCGCAGCGCCAGACGGTGTCGCCATCGTCGGAGGTGACACCTGCGCCTCCCCCGCCGGGTTGCTGGTCAGCGTGACGCTTCTCGGGGAGCTGGCCCGGACGCCGTGCCTTCGCTCTGGCGCTCGCCCCGGCGACCTGATCGCGGTCACGGGAAGCCTGGGGCGCTCGGCCGCCGGCCTGGCCCTCCTCGAAGCTACCGAGGGTGAATCGGGGCACCCGATGGTCAGCCACGACGTCCAGCACGAGGTCATCCGCGCTCACCTTCTCCCTGTCGCGCGGGTTGCCGAGGGACGCTGGCTCGGTGGGAGATCGGCGATCCACGCCATGATCGACCTGTCGGACGGTCTGGCGACCGATCTCGGACACATCACATCGGAGTACGGCGTTGGAGCCCGGGTCTACCTGGACCGCTTGCCCATCACTCCGGCCGTCCGAAGCGTGGCCGCCGCGCTCCGGGTGGACCCGATCCCGCTGGCGATCAGTGGGGGGGAGGACTACGAGCTCTTGCTGACCGCCGATCCAACCGCATTTCCAGGCCTGGCCCGGGAGCTAGAGGCGCAAACGGGGACGCCACTGACGGTGGCCGGCGAGGTGCTGGAGCCAGACGCCGGAGTCCAGTTTGTCGACGCCCGAGGCGAGCCGGCCCGGGTGGGTCGGGGCTTCGAGCACTTCTCTTCGAGATCGAGCCGGGGGGCATGAGCGGACCAGTCCTCTGGGGCCTGCTGGGGTTGGTGATCTTGCTGGCCTGCTCGGCCATTCTCAACGGGGCCGAAGCAGCTTATTTCTCGCTCGGCCGCCTGCGCTTACGGCGACTCGCGGACACCGCCGATATCCGAGAGGCCTTCGCCCCCCTCATCAGTCGTCCCCAAGACCTGCTGGTGACGCTCCTAGTCGCGATCACGCTGATCAGCATCGGCGCCTCAGCGCTCGGAACCTTCGTGGCCGAGCAAATTTTCGGCGAGTGGGGGCTCGCCATCGCCATCGGGGCCATGATCTTCCTCACCACGGTCTTCGTCGAGATCCTGCCGATGACCTTGGCCCTGGCGCACCCTCAGCGCTTTGCCGCTCGGCTGAGCCGCCCTGTGGCCTGGCTCTCCGTCCTCCTGACCCCGTTCCGGATCATTCTCGGGGGACTGACGACCTTGAGCCTCAAGCTCCTCGGGGCATCGGAGCGGACGGAGCCCCTCCTCACCACAGAGGAACTCCGGACGCTGGTGGACGTGGGCGCCCGAGAAGGGGTCGTGGAGCGCGACGAGCGCGAGATGATCAAGAAGGCACTGGAGCTGGAAGACACCCTCGTTCGCGCCGTCATGGCACCTCGCCCCGACATGGTGTGTCTCGAACTCTCCACGCCCCCGCAGAAGATCATCGAGACGCTCCGCGAGCACCTGCACTCGCGGGTGCCAGTCTACGAGGGAAGCGTGGACAGGATCGTGGGGATCCTCTACACCAAGGACCTCCTCCCCGCCGTGCGCGGGCTGCCACCCGATTTCGACCTCAGGACCCATCTCCACCCCCCCTACTTCGTTCCCGAGTCCAAGCGCGTGCTCTCGCTTCTCAAAGACTTTCAGGCCAAAAAGCTCCACATGGCCATCGTCGTGGACGAGTACGGCTCCACGGCAGGCCTGGTTGCCCTGGAAGATCTGCTGGAAGAGTTGGTGGGCGAGATCTCCGACGAGTTCGACGAGGTCGAGCAACTGATCCAAGCGGTGGAGCCCCGCACGTTCAGGGTCCTCGGAAAGCTCCCTATCGACGACCTGAACGACGCCACGGGGCTCACGCTCTCGAGCGAAGCTTACGACACCGTGGCGGGGTGGGTGCTGGAACTCTTCGGGAGGATCCCGCATGCGGGGGAGCGGGTCGAAACGCCTGATGTAACGGTGACGGTGGAGACGGTGGAGCGCATGAGGGTGGTCGAGGTGCTGGTGACGCTCCGGGCCAAGGCGCCCGACGAGGCTCCCGCGTCATGATCTTCGCCCTGGTGATCCTGGCCTGTCTGGGCGCCACCGCCTTCTTTTCCGCGTCGGAGATGGCCTTTCTCGCCGCGAACCGACTCCGGGTCCGCCATCTGGTGGAATCGGGCAATCGGGTCGCCGAGGGCTATCTCAGGGCGTTCTCCCGTCCCGAACGGATCCTCTCGTCGGCGAAGGTTGCCGTGCCCGTTGCCCACATCGTCGCCTCTTCCGTGGCAACGTGGGGACTGCTCCCCCATTTCGGACCGGCGGCCGCCCTCGTCGTGACGGTGGGCCTGACCCCGATCATGCTGGTGGTTGGGGAGGTGATCCCCAAGGCCATTGCCCAGCAGTGGGCAACGGGGCTCATTCTCTGGCTCTTCCGTCCACTCACCTGGGCTACATGGCTCCTGGCGCCCCTGACGTGGGTGGCGAGCAAGATCGTGGATGGGCTCTTGAGGCTCGGCGGGCGCGCGCGCCACCCCGATCGACGCCTTGTCTCCCGGGAGGAGCTCAAGCTCGTGCTCCAGGTGGAGCCCGAGGAGTCGGACGTGACCACCCAGGAGGCGGAGATGATCAACAAGATCTTCGAGCTCAGGGACACCTTGGTGCGCGAGGTGATGGTGCCGCTGGTAGACGTGGCCGCCCTCCCCGAGTCCTCACCCCTAGACGAGGCCATCACCCTCGTGCGTCAACGAGGCTTCTCCCGGATCCCGATCTTCCGCGACCAGGTGTTCAACGTGGTGGGCGTGGCGACCGCCATGGACCTGTTGCGGCAGGGCGCCGAAGCGGCCCTGCTGGGTGACTTGATGCGTCCGGCCACCTACGTCCCCGAGACCAAGCGGGTTGACGACCTGCTGGGTGAGATGCAGAAAGCCAGGATCCAGCTGGCGGTGGTGGTGGACGAATACGGAGGTACCGTGGGGATCGTCACGCTGGAGGACATCCTGGAGGAGCTCGTCGGGGAGATCCGTGGCGAGCGCGACCAGACCCCAGCCACGATCGTGCGGCTGCCCGACGGGAGCTACCGGGTGGCTGGGCGCGTGGGAATCGAAGAGCTCAACGAGACCCTCGAGTGGGCTCTCCCCAAGGCAGACTACGAGACCGTGGCCGGCTTGGTCCTGGCTACGCTCCACCGCATCCCCCTGGTTGGCGCGGAGTTCAGGATCGGGAGCTATCACCTGACGGTCCTCGAAGCGGACGAGCGCCGGGTCATCGCTGTGAAAGTCGCCCACGACAGCACACGTGAACCCCATGAACCCCAGCGAAAGGAGGCGTGGTGATGGGCAGCATGATCGAGTACCAGCGAAACGGCCAGAAGGTAGGCGCCTACCTAGCCGAGCCGACCGGGACGGGCCCTTTCCCGGCGGTGATCGTCATCCAGGAGTGGTGGGGCCTCGATCCCCATATCCGGGACATCGCCGAGCGCTATGCCCGGGAGGGCTACGTGGCCCTGGCCCCCGACCTCTACCACGGCAAGGCCACCCAAGACCCAAACGAAGCGGGGAAACTCATGGGAGCCCTAAACCGCGACGAGGCGATCAAGGATCTGATCGGCGGGGTCCAGTATCTCAAGGGTCAGAAGACGGTGCGCGCAGACCGGATCGGGGTCACCGGCTTCTGCATGGGCGGCTCCTTCGCTCTTCTTCTGCCGTGCAAGACGAGGGAGATCAAGGCGGCGGCGCCGTACTACGGCGAGGTTCCCGACGAAGCGACGCTGGGGGCCCTAGCGTGCCCCGTGCTCTACGTCTACGGCGACGCCGACTCCTGGATCACGCGCGACGACGTGCAGCGCCTGGAGCAGAGCCTGAAGCAGTACAACAAGCCCGGAGAGGTAAAGATCTATTCCGGCGCGCCGCACGCATTTTTCAACGACACCCGCAAGGACGTGTATCGGGCAGCCGAAGCCCAGGATGCCTGGCGGCGCACCCTAGACTTCTTCACCAAGCACATGAAAGCCTGACGG
>JBHIAB010000066.1:0-15513 GCA_046758385.1 Methylomirabilia bacterium
CGGGCTGGCGCGCGGCGAGGGTCTGGTCGAGACGCCGGACCGGCGTCGTCACCGGCGCGCCGTGAATCACCTCGAGGTTGGACTCGGCCTCCTGAGCGATCTGGATCATGGCCTGAGAGAAGGCATCCAGAGTCTCCTTCGGTTCGGTCTCCGTGGGCTCAATCATCAGCGCCTCCTCCACGATCAGCGGGAAGTAGGTGGAGGGAGCGTAGAAGCCCAGATCCAGAAGGCGCTTGGCGATGTCCATGGCCGAGACGCCGAGCTTCTTCTGCCGGCGGGCAGAGAAGACGCACTCGTGCATGCACGGGCCCTGATACGGGAGATCGTAGTAAGGCTCGAGCCGCTTCATCACGTAGTTGGCATTGAGAACGGCGTTGTCCGCCACGGCACGAAGCCCGTCAGGCCCCATGGTGCGGAGGTAGGTGTAAGCACGGACCAGCATCCCGAAGTTGCCCCAGAAGGCCTGGAGCTTGCCGATGGACTGCGGACGCCTCTCGTCGAGGGTGTAGCCGGACTCGGTCTTCACGACGACCGGAGTGGGCAGGAAGGGCTCGAGGTGCGCCTTGACTCCCACCGGTCCGGCCCCGGGGCCCCCACCACCGTGGGGCGTGCTGAACGTCTTGTGGAGGTTCATGTGCACCACGTCGAAGCCAAGGTCCCCAGGACGCACGATGCCCAGGATGGCGTTGAGGTTGGCTCCATCCATGTAGACCTGCACGCCCTTGGCGTGGCATACCTCGGTGATCTCCAGGATCCTGGACTCGAAGAGGCCTAGGGTGTTGGGGACCGTGATCATGAAGGCCGCCACGTCCTCGTCCACGTTCTCTTCGAGGTCGAGGAGATCGACCTCTCCCGACGCCTCCGACTTGATCTGGACCGCCTGGTAGCCGGCGATCCTAATGGAGGCAGGATTGGTGCCGTGGGCCGAATCCGGCACCAGCACCTTCCCTCTCCGCTCCCCCCTGGCGAGGTGGTAGGCCCGGATCATGAGGACCCCGGCCAGCTCTCCCTGGGCGCCGGCAGCCGGCTGGAGCGAGACGGCGTCCATCCCGGCGATCTCGGCCAGATCCCGCGCCAGCTCCCACATGAGCTCGAGCGCCCCCTGTGACTGAGCCTCGGGGGCGAGCGGGTGCAGGTAGGCAAAGCCGGAGAGCCGGGCCATGTCCTCGTTCA
Source organism: Methylomirabilia bacterium (assembly GCA_046758385.1). Lineage (GTDB taxonomy): Bacteria > Methylomirabilota > Methylomirabilia > Rokubacteriales > CSP1-6 > JBHIAB01. The sequence continues at coordinate 1,174 of JBHIAB010000066.1, forward strand.
GCTTGGGGTTGTACTTCATGGTACAGGAGCCCAGCGGATAGCAGTGCGTATCCACGCCGTAGTTCATCTGGGAGAGCCGGGAGTAATGGCGGATCACGTCGAACTCGGAAACCTCCGGGAGCTCGGGCGGGGTCGCCCTCAAGTGACGGGGCGGCAAGAGGGCTGCGGGATCGGCCTCGGGAACATCGGGCTTTGGGAGCGAATAGCCGATGCGCCCCGGTGAGGACCGCTCGAAGATCAGCGCGTCATACTCGGCCATAGGGCGTTCTCAGGCCACCGCCCGGCTCAAGGCGCGAGCGTAGTCGTCGATCTCGGCGCGAGTCCGCTTCTCGGTCACCGCGACTAGGAGACAATCTTTGAGCGACCGGTCAAAGCGCTTGAGCGGCACTCCCGCGAGGAGCCGCTCCTTCAGGAGACGGTGCACCACCCGTCCGGGGGACTTGGGAAGCTGGAGGACAAACTCTTTGAAGAAGGGTGCGGAGAAGCGCCGGCGAACTCCCGGCACCTCGCTTAACGCCTCGGCCGCGTAATGGGCCTTGGCCAGCGAAAGCTCCCCCACCTTTCTCAGCCCCTGCTTCCCCATGAGACTCAGATAAACGGTAGCCATGAGCGCGCAGAGGGCCACGTTGGTGCAGATATTGGATGTCGCCTTCTCACGACGGATGTGCTGCTCGCGGGTCTGAAGCGTGAGGACAAAGCCGCGCCGCCCGTCGGTGTCCACCGTGGCCCCGACCAAACGGCCCGGCAGACGGCGCAGGAGCGCGTGCCTGGTCGCAAAGATTCCCAGGTTCGGTCCGCCCCAGGACATCGGGACCCCGAGCCCCTGACCCTCCGCCACCACAACATCAGCACCCTGGGCTCCGGGCGGCGCCAGAAGCCCCAGGCTCACCGGATCGGCCACGACCACCAGCAGGGCCCCGGCGGCGTGCGCCATCTCCGCCACCTGCCCCACCTCCTCCAGGCACCCGAAGAAGTTGGGAGACTGAATCAGAACGCCTGCGACTCGCTCCGAAACCGCTCTTCGGAGCGCATCCAGGTCAGTTGCACCATCTTCGACGGCCACCTCTTTGATCCGGGCCCTGGGCCCGTCGAGATATGTGGCCACGACCTGGCGGCAGAGCGGATTGACCCCACGCGAGATCACGATCTGGTCCCGACCCGTGACCCCATGCACCATGAGCGCCGCTTCGGCCAGTGCGGAGCCGCCATCGTAGAGCGACGCATTGGCGACGTCCATTCCGGTCAGCTCCGCGATCATGGTCTGGTACTCGTAGACCGTGCGGAGCGTTCCCTGGCTCGCCTCCGGCTGGTAGGGAGTGTAAGCGGTGAAGAACTCCCCGCGGGAGATCAGGTGGTTGATGGGGCTCGGGATGTAGTGATCGTACGCGCCCGCGCCGAGGAAGCAGACGTAGTCGTCGGCGTGGGCGTTTTTGGCCGCCAGGCCCCGCATGTGGGCGATCAGGTCGACCTCGGCCCTGGCCTCCGGGAGGTTGAGCGGGCGGGCCAACCGGGCCTTGAGGGGGACCCGCGAGAGGAGATCCTCGACTCGCTCCACTCCGATGGTGCGGAGCATCTCCTGTTGCTGCTCCGGGGTGTTTCCGATGTAGCGCATCCTACTTGCTGCTTTGAGCCAAGAACTCCTCGTACTGCTGGGCCGACATGAGGGCTTCGAGCTCCCTGGCGTTGGCCACGGTGATGGTGATCATCCACCCCTGACCATAGGGGTCCTGGTTCACCAACTCCGGCTTCTGCGGGAGCTCGGTGTTCACCTCCGCCACCTCTCCCGAGAGCGGAGCGAAGAGGTCGGAGACAGCCTTCACCGACTCGACCACGCCGAAGGGTTGCATCTGGGTGACCTTCGCCGCCGCCTTGGGCAGCTCGACGAAGACCACGTCCCCGAGCTCGGCCTGGGCGTAATCAGTGATCCCTACGCGGGCCCGGTTCCCCTCCACCCTGGCCCATTCGTGCTCGCGCGAGTACTTGAGGTCCGCCGGGTAATTGGCCATGTCTCTCACCCTTTCTTGACGTTCGACGGACAAAACGGCGTCGGCGCAATGCGGGCCTTCTTGGGCGTCCCGCGGACCTCCACCTCGATCTCGCTACCGACCTCGGCGTGCGCGAGCGGGACGTAGCCCAGGCCGATATACCTGTCCACCGACGGCCCGTAGGAGCCCGAGGTGACGACACCCACCTCTCGGCCCTCGTGCAGGACGCGGTATCCATGCCGCGCCACCGCCTGATCCACCATCTCGAAGCCCACGAGCTTTCTCCGCACGCCGAGGGATTTCTCGCGCTCGATGGCTTGCCGCCCGATGAAATCCCCCTTGCCGAGCTTCACGACCCAGCCGAGCCCGGCTTCCAGGGGAGTGGTGGTCTCATCGATGTCGTTGCCGTAGAGCGCGTAGCGCATTTCAAGCCTCAGGGTATCCCGAGCTCCCAGGCCCACGGGGACGATCCCGTCGGGCTCCCCTTCTTGCAAAAGCGCAAACCAGCCGCGCTCAGCATCCGCCGCCGACATGTAGAGCTCGAAACCGTCCTCCCCAGTGTACCCGGTGCGGGAGATCAGAGCCGGAATGCCGGCCACGTGCCCTTGCTCGAAGCAGTAGTACCGGAGCCGCATCAGGTCCCGGTCGGCGAGCCGCTGGAGGAGCTTCTCTGCCCTCGGCCCCTGCACGGCCAGGAGCGCAGTCTCGGTGGACACGTTCCGCCATTCCGCCTTCCCTTTCCCGTGCTCGGTGACCCACGCCCAGTCCTTGTCGATGTTAGCCGCATTCACGGTGAGCATGAAGCGGTCGGCGCCCAGGCGATAGACCGTCAAATCATCGACGATGCCGCCCTCGGGAGTGCAGAGGAGGGAGTACTGGACCCGTCCGACCTCGAGCTGAGCCACATCATTGGTGGTGATCCGCCCGAGGACGAGGAGAGCCTCGGGGCCCGCCACCTCGAACTCCCCCATGTGGCTCACGTCGAAGAGCCCCACCCGCGCCCGGACGGCTCGGTGCTCGGCGATGATCCCGGAGTACTGGACCGGCATCTCCCAGCCGCCGAACTGGACCATCTTGGCGCCGGCCTTGACGTGGAGGGGGTAGAGCGGCGTGCGCCGCAGCGCGCCCTCGGAGCTCTGGCTCATGGACGATTCGCCATCGGTGGAAAGACCACTCCCATCTTAAATGAAGGCCTGCGATGCTGCAACGGCGGGGCCCACCGGATCGGACAACGCCGATGGGCACATCGGGCGCTGATCGGGCTTAGTCGAGACCAAGGAGACGGGCGGGATTGACCACGGCCATGGTCCGGATGTCGTCGGCCGCGATGCCCTGCTCCAGAAGCATCTGGATGAACATCCGAAGCCCTTCGGGCGGCGAGGGGTGGTGAAGCTGCCCGAAGTCGGTGCCGAGGACGCAGCGCTGCGGCCCCACCTCCCGGATAGACTTGATCATCTCCTCCAGGCCCAGGCTCTGCCAGGCCGGCATCATGGTGATCAGGTCCTTCTCGAGAACCGCGCCCTCGGCAGCCAGCGTTTTCTGCTCCTCGACCGGGATGCCCGATAGGCCGAGGTCTGGGTGGGTGACGAGAATCTTCTTCACGCCGGCCCGCTTCGCGTCACTCACCAGCGTCTTGATCTCCCGCACGGAGAGATGTCCCGTGGACAGACAGATGCCCGCCTCTGCGATCAGGCCGAGGATCTCCTGCACCTCGGGGAGGAGCTCTCCACGCTCATCCAGCACGCTGATCCCGCGGCGGGCCACCCGGGGTGAGGCCTTGGCCTTCATGCTCCGCCCGAAATGACTCCCCCCGAAGAAGTCGATGTGGCGCTGGGCGGTGAGTGTGGGCATCCAAACCATCCTGCCCCCGAGCTGGATCGAGCTCTCCACGGCGTGGGGGTTCAGGCCACCGGCGCTCCAGTTGAGCACGATGCCTCCGAAGACCTCCACGCCGGGCACCTGCTTCTGCACCAGGAACGCCCGGCCGCTCGTGTCCTGCTCGTGAGCCTTCAGGAGGACACCGCGCATGCCGCGCATGCGCGCCTCCGTGGCGAGCCCGATCTCGTCGGTGACGCGCTCGAAGAGGCTGGGGGCCGCATGCTGGTGAAGGTCGATGGCGCCGTGGAGCAGCTCGTCACAAAGCCTCATTGGCGTCCTACACTTTGCGGCCCGCTACGGCTCCTCGTCATGGCACTCGGCAGGGCATCCTCAGGCCGGGGGGAGCCATTGCCGGAGCGACTGGACCTGGCAGCCAGCCTTCTCCAACCTCTCGCGGACGGCACGAACGATCCGCTCGGCCCCGGGCGTGTCGCCGTGGCAGCAGATGGTCTGAACGGAGATGTCGATCTCGACGCCGTCGATCGCGCAGACCTTTCCTTCCATGGCCATCTTCACCGCCTGGGCAGCAGCCTGCTGGGGGTCGGTGATGAGCGAGCCGGGGACCTTGCGGGAGACAAGCGTACCGTCGACGTTATAGGCGCGGTCGGCAAACCCCTCCGAGGCCGCGCGCACGCCCATCTTCCGGCACGTGGCGTCGTACCGGCCCGAGGCCAGTGTCATGAGGATGAGTTGAGACTCGCGCGCCGCCTCCCCCGCTGCCGTGGCCAGTGCCTCATCCTGCTCCATCATGTTGTAGAGAACCCCGTGGGGCTTCACGTGCTGAAGCTCCGCACCGGCCACGCGCGCGACTTCGCGGAGCGCGCCGGTCTGGTAGCAGACATAATCCTTCACTTCCTGCGGAGTGACGTCCATCTTGCGGCGCCCGAAGCCCATCAGATCGGGCAGCCCCGGGTGCGCGCCCACGGCCACATCGTGCTTAAGCGCCAGCTCCACGGTCTTCCGCATGACGTGCGGATCGCCCCCGTGGAAGCCGCAGGCGACGTTGGCCGAAGTGATGAAGGGCATGATGGCCTCGTCGGCGCCGAGGGTCCAGCGGCCGTAGCTCTCGCCCATGTCACAGTTGAGGTCAATGGCTTTAGCCATGGTCTGAGTCCCTGTCAAGGATGCGGCCCAATGCGGCCACGAACTGGTCAATATCCTCGTCGGTCATGGCGAGCGAGCAGCATCCGAGCCCGCGCTGGCTCAGGAGGATCCCCTCCCCAACGAGCCCGAGAAAAGTCCTGAGCGGAGCCTTGGGGTCCGCCGGCCGGCTTGAGCGATAGTCGACAAGCGGCCTCTTGGTCCAGTGCAGGCAGAACAGCGACCCCACCCCGCTCACCTGCCCCGCCAGCTTCCTCCCCCGGAGGAGGGCGGTGACTCCGGCGCGGAGGCGATCTCCCAGCGCATCGAGGCGCCGATAGGCCTCGGGAGTCAATTGCTCCATGGTGGCCACCCCACCCACCATGGTGACCGGGTTGGCGTTGAAGGTCCCGCCGTGACTGATCCTGCCGCGCCCGCTCCGCGGGTCGAACATAGCCATGACATCGGCACGGCCGCCGAATGCTCCCACGGCGAGCCCCCCGCCGATGATCTTCCCCAAAGTGGTGAGATCGGGGCGGATGCCGAAGCGCTCCTGCGCCCCGCCAGGGGCCACCCGGAAGGAGATCACCTCGTCAAAGATCAGGAGAATCCCCAACCGCTCGGTGAGCTCCCTGAGGCGCTGGAGAAATCCTTCAACGGGTGGGATGATGCCGCCGATCCCGAGAAGCGGATCCACGAGGAGCGCGGCCAGCTGCTCGCCCTCTCGCGTGAGGATCTTCTCGCAGGCCGCCGCGTCGTTCCACGGAAGCACCACCACGTGCTTGGATACCGCCGGCGGGATCCCCTCTGCCCAGAGGACCGGGCGCGGGCGCCGGCGCGAGCCGGCCTCTTTCACGTCCGGTGAGACGCTGACCATCACCCAGTCGTGGGTGCCATGGTAGGCACCCTCGAACTTGGCGATCTTGTGGCGCCCGGTGAACGCGCGGGCGGCCCGGACCGCGTTCATGGTGGCCTCGGTTCCCGAGTTGGCGAACCGAACCCGCTCGAGGGACGAGATACGCCGGCAGAGCATCTCGGCCAGGCGGACCTCGTGCTCGGTGGGGCCGGGAAAGGAGACACCCAAGGCCGCCGCTTCCTGAATCGCTTTGACCACCGGCGGGGGAGCATGGCCCAGGATGAGGCTCGTGTAGTTCCCGTTGAAGTCGAGCCGTTCCACCCCGTCCACGTCCCAGATCCGCGCCCCGGTCCCCCGGGCCATGTAGAAGGTGTAAGGATCAAAGAAGGTAGTGCTACGACTGTTGCCACCGGGCATGACCCTCAGCGCCTCCTCGTGGAGGGCACGGGAGCGGGCTGTCTTGGTCTCGTAGGCGCGCATCAACTCGTGAACAGTCATGGGCTCATCACCGCCTTGTCGTGGCCCGCTCAGTCGGGCCCGCATCCGGTCCGACTGAGGAGCATCTCATGGGCTTACGCTTCCTTCCTCGATCCTCGGATTGTAGGTTCGTTCCTCCACGGCCGTCCTGATCCGGTCAAACTCCGCCCGATCAATGATGCGGAAGCAGACCCGATCTCCGGGGCGAAGGAGGACCGGATCCTCACGAGCCGGGTCGTACAGGCGAAGGGGTGTGCGGCCGAGGATCCAGAACCCTCCGGGGCTCTCCACCGGGTAAATGCAGCACTGGCTCCCGCCGATCCCCACGCTCCCCGCAGGAGTCTTGGTGCGCGGCGTGTCCAGGCGAGGGATCGCCAGCCGCTCCGGCATCCCCACCATGTAGGGAAGACCCGGCGTGAAGCCGATGAAGTACACGATGAACTCCGCGCCGGCGTGCAGTCGGACCAGCGCCTCGGTGGCCAACTCGAGCTTCTTGGCCGCCTGCTCCAGCTCGAAGCCCAGCTCGCCCCCATAGCAGCACGGGAGCTCAACGAGCCGGCTCGGTGGCAGCGCCTCCGGTCTCGCTTGGGGAATCAGCTCCTTCAGCCCGGCCAGGAGCGCCTCCCAGCCGATCACCAGCGGGTCATAGTACACCAGAAGGGCCCGAAAGGTGGGGACGGTTTCGATGATGCCCGGAATCGCCTTCTGCTGGATCAGGTACTCGAGGGCGCGGACGCGGGTGTTGACCTCGCGGCTGATCTCGTTGCCGAACTCGACCGAGACCGACAGGTCCCCCGCAGCAAGCAACCTCGGCTCATCGTACATCAAGTCACTCGGAGGGGGGCTGCGCCCCCCTTCCGAACCTCCCCCCAGGGTTGCGCGGGCAAAGCCCGCGCTCGGAACGGCCTACTCTACGAGGCCGACCCGGCGCTTGGACCTTGTAGTGAGCACCACTAGATGACAGAGAGCACGTGGTTCGGCATGTCGGTGATGAACATGTGCCCGGGGCTGTGGGTGATCACGAAGGGTGGCTTGCTTGCGAGGGCGACTGCCTGAGGCGTCACCCCACAGGCCCAGAAGACTGCCACCTCACCCGGGCGGAACTCACTGGGGTCCCCCCACTCGGGCTTCGCCACGTCGGCGATGCCGATGGCCGACGGGTCGCCGATGTGGACCGGCGCGCCATGAGCCATGGGAAAGCGTGCCGTCACCGTCACCGCCTTGGGAACCAGCTCCGTGGCGATCGGTCTCATGGACACCACCATGGGCCCGTAGAAACAGCCGGCCGGTCGACAGGCCAGAGAAGTCCGCCACATGGAGACGTTCCGCCCTTGCTCGATGTGCCGCAGGGGAATCCCTGAATCCATCAGCGCCCACTCGAAAGTGAACGAGCATCCCAGAAGAAAGCCAACCAGGTCGTCCCGCCAGTACGGCGTGATCTCGGTCACCTCACCGGCGAGTGCGCCGTCCTTGTAGATCCGATACTTGGGGAGGTCGGTCCTGAGATCGGCCCCGGGGGCGACTCCGGCGGGCTCAGGGGAGCCGGTATCGGTCACCTCGATCAGCGGGCAAGGGCGTGGGTTGCGCTGGCAGAAGAGCAGAAAATCGTAGGCGGAGTCCTTGGGGAGAATCACCAGGTTGGCCTGGACGTACCCGGGCGCGAGGCCGGCGGTGATGCCCGTGTACTTCCCCTTGCGCATGTCCCCGCGAATCTCTCTGGGGTGACGCGGATCGATGGGCATGTTTTCTCCTCGCTCCTTTCGTCGTTCCCGGTTCAGCGCAAGTGAGAGAGCTTGGGCCAGAGGTCGGGGTTGCCGAGGACGTGGGGTTTCTCGCCGCGCAGCACCCGGAGGATCTCTGAGGTGACCTGGAGCGCGATCCCCCGGTTGGCCTGCTCGCTCACGCCGGCCACGTGCGAGGTACAGACCAGGTTCTCCAGGTTCAGGAGCGGGTTGTCCGCTCGAACCGGCTCTTCCTCCCAGACATCCAGCCCCGCGGCCTTGAGCTTCCCGCGCGTGAGCGCCTCGAAAAGGGCCCGCTCGTCGTGCACCTTCCCCCGAGAGGTGTTGATGAAGATGGCCCCATCCCTCATCTGGGCGATCGTCGCGGCTGTGATCATGTGGCGGGTCTCGGGGGTGAGGGGCGTGTGGCAGGTCACGATGTCTGCCTGAGTCAGGAGGTCGGAGAGTTCCGTCACCGGTCCCGTCTCCCGGCGGCGCAGCTCCTCGGGCGACACGTAGGGGTCATAGCCCAGCACCCTCATCCCGAAGCCCTGGGCCAGATGGGCCACCCGCCGGCCGATGTTCCCTACGCCGATAATCCCGAGCGTGGCGCCCTTAAGCTCGGTGATCCCCCGGTAGCGCTCCTCGCTCCAGACCGCCCCGCGCGTGATGCGATCAACAGCAATGGTCTTTTTCACGCAGCAGAGCATCAACATCAGGGCGTGCTCGGCCACGGAGTCCGAGTTGGAGCCGGGAGCGTGAACCACGGTGATCCCCAGGCGGGTGGCGGCATCCAGGTCAACGGTGTCGAGCCCGGCCCCGTAACGCCCCACTACCTTGAGCTTCGGGCAGGAGGCCATGAGCTTCTCCGTACACAGGGGCTCGATCCTGAAGAGGATGGCTTCCGCCTCCCGAGCCTCCCTGATGACGCCATCTTCAGTCAGTTCCTGGGTGATCATGACGCGAGCTTCGGACTCGAGCAGCTCGAGTCCCGCGGGATGAATCGGCCCACAGAGCACCACGAGGGGCCTCGAGTCGGTCATCATGGGGAAGGATTATACACGCTTCCCTGCCCCCGTGGTAGCATGGGGGCCCGACACGGACCGAGCTATGGCGATTCTGGTGACGGGCGCCTTCGGGTGCATCGGCTCGCCGAAGAGTTTGCCCGACTCCAGGCGGCGGGCGGGCTGGATGCGCGAGAGCTCGAGACGCACGGTGTCAGCCCCTGACCCGATACTGCACAGGGTGGAGGAACAAGCAACGTAGCACGATGGAGATTCACGTCCGTTCTGCCACCCTGGGCGATGCCACGCCGATCTCCACGATCTACAACCAGGGGATCGAAGATCGGATCGCCACTCTCGACACCGAGCTCCGGACACCCGAGGACCGCCAGCAGTGGCTGGCAGAGCGTAGCCCGCGCCACCCGGTCATCGTCGCCGAGGCGGACGAAATCGTGGTCGGCTGGGGCAGCCTCAACCGCTTCAACCCCCGGAAGGCCTACGACTACGTGGCAGATTTCTCCGTCTATGTCGAGCGCCGCTGGCGCGGCAAGGGGATCGGCAGCCGGCTTCTCGCCCAGCTCGTCGAGCTGGCCCGCGGCCTTGGCTACCACAAGATGGTGCTCTCGGCCTTTCCCTGGAACGAAGCCGGGATGGCGCTCTACCGGAAGTTCGGGTTCCAGACGGTGGGCATCTACAAGGAGCAAGGGCTGCTCGACAGTCAGTGGGTAGACACCATCATCATGGAAAAAATTTTGCAGGACCCGCCGACCCTCGGACGTGGAGCTTCCGGGACAGCGCTTGACACGTCCGGTCGCCCCTGCTAGCGTTCTGGCACCGGCGTGAGTCGTGCCGGGGCCCAGAGCCGGTCTCTTTGGCTTTACAGAGTGGCCGCTCGGTGGCACAAATCACTCACATCCCACACGGAGAGGAGGCTGCCATGATCTCGACACTCAAGCGCATCATCCTCGGCCTCGCAGTCGTGACCCTGCCTTCGCTCGCCTGGGGCGCTCAGGAGATTCCCATCGGAATCGTCCTACCGATGAGCGGGCCCCTGGCGAAGGTTGGCTTGACCAACCTCTGGGGACACGAGCTGGCCGTGGAGGACATCAATGCGGCCGGCGGTATCAAGGCGATGGGGGGCGCCAAGCTCAAGCTCATCGTGGCGGACAGCCAAGGCAAGCCTGAGATCGGCAACTCGGAGACGGAGCGGCTCATCCGCGAAGGGGTTGCGGCCATCATGGGCGCTTACCAGAGCGCGGTCAGCTTTACCGGGACACAGGTCGCCGAACGCTACAAGACGCCGTACCTGATCCCCGTCTCCATCGCGGACAAGATCACCAAGCGCGGCTTCAAGTACACCTTCCGCCCCGAGTCGCTGGCCTCGTGGTTCGCCCGTGACCAGTTCCGCGCGATTCGGGACTTCGCCAAGCAAAGCGGGGTACCCGTCAAGCGCATCGCGATCCTCTATGAGGATACGCTCTACGGCCAGTCGACAGCCAAAGGCCAGAAGCGATACGCGAAGGAGATGGGCTGGGAGATCGTCGCTGACATTTCGTATCCCGCGGAGACCCTGGACATGACCGCCACGATCTCCAAGCTCAAGGCAGCCAAGCCGGACGTGGTGGTTCACAACTCTTACTTCAACGATTCGCTCCTGCTGGCACGGACCAGCAAGGAGCTCGACTTCAATCCCAAGGCTTTCTTCGCCGCAGGCGCCGGACCGAAGGATCCCAACTTCGCGAAGCAGCTGGGCAAAGATGCCGAGTACTGGCTGGTGATCAGCGAGTGGAACGCCGATATGCGGCGGGAGGGCGCCGCTGAGCTCGGTGAGCGGTTCCTGAAGAAGTTCGGCCAGGCGATGGACGGGATCGCCGCGATGTGCTACATCACGACCTGGGTTCTGAAGGATGCCCTCGAGCGTGCCGGCTCAGCGGATCGCGAGAAGCTGCGTGACGCCCTGTCGAAGACCGACATCACCAGCGGGCCTGGGGCCATGGTCGCGACCGGGCGCATCAAGTTCGACGAGAACGGACAGAACGACTTCACCAACCTGGTCACGCAAATCATCGATGGCACGCAGCGGACCGTCTGGCCCTCCGAAGCGGCCTCGCGGCCCGTCGTCTTCCCGATCCCACCGTGGAAGGAGCGGAAGTAGTCACCCCGGAGGGGGCCTACCCGGGCACCAGCGGGTAGGCCCCCATGGTCCCGTCTCTGACCCGACCCGTCCCTGATCAGTGGACGCCACTGTCCTTCTGCAAGCGCTGGTGAGCGGAGTCCTGATCGGCGGCGTCTTTGCCCTCGCCGCAGTCGGGCTCACGCTCATCTTCGGGGTCTTGCGCATCATCAACTTCGCCCATGGCGAGTTCTTGATGCTCGGCATGTATGCTAGCTACTGGCTGTTCACGTTCCTTCGCGTCGACCCGTTCGTCAGCCTGGTGCTGACGCTGCCTGTCTTTTTCCTGCTCGGAGCAGCGGTCGAGCGTGGGCTGATCGCGCCGGTCCTCAAGGCCCCGGAAGAGATACAGATCCTGCTCACGCTGGGTCTGTCGCTTTTCCTTCAGAACTTCGCGCTGACACTCTGGAGCCCCGACTCCCGGGTGGTGAGTGTCGCGTACGCGACCTCGACGATCAAGCTCGGGACCGCCTACCTCAGCGTGCCACGAATGGGCGCGTTCGCGTCCGCCATCGTCATCAGCATCGGGCTCTACGTCTTCCTGAAGACGACCGAGCTCGGGCGCGCCATCCGGGCTGCCGCGGACAGCCGGGACGGGGCTCAGCTCGTCGGCATTGACGTGCGCCGAATCTACTGGATCGCCTTCGGAATCGGCACGGCCTGCGTGGGAGCGGCGGGGTCCATCATCACCCCGTTTTTGTTCACCTCTCCCCATGTCGGGCTGGTGTTCACACTAACCTCGTTCGTGGTCGTCGTGCTGGGAAGCCTCGGGAACTTCGTGGGCGCCCTGGTCGGGGGGATCATCATCGGAGTGGCCGAGTCCTTCGGAGAGGTGTTCATGCCCGGCTCGATGAAGCAGGTGGTGACCTACGGGATCTTCATCCTGGTGCTCCTCTTCAAGCCCACAGGCCTGTTCGGGGGGAAGCGGCTCTGATGCGACAGGCGGGCGTGGTGGGCTTGGCGCTGCTCCTCCTGGCGCCACTCGTGCTGTCGGAGTTCTTCTTGCACCTGCTTATCCTGATCGCCTTCTGGGCGTACCTGGGGAGCGCCTGGAACATCCTGAGCGGGTACGCGGGGCAGCTGTCCATCGGGCACGCGGCGTTCCTCGGCGTGGGGGCGTATACCTCCACCCTGCTGTGGGTGAATTTCGGTGTGACGCCGTGGGTGGGAATGTTCGGGGCCGCCGTGACAGCAGGCACCATCGGCCTCTTCCAGGGATTCGTGAGCTTCCACTACGGCCTGCGGGGCCCGTACTTCGCGCTAGCGACGATCGCCTTTGCCGAGGTGCTCCGTCTCATCTTCAACAACTGGATGGTCCTCGGGGCGGCCCTCGGCATCCTGATCCCGCTCGAGGGACACGCCCCGTCGATCTTCCAGTTCGAGACCAAGGCGCCGTACTACTACACCATGCTGGCGATGGTGGTCGGGGTGCTGGCTCTGGTGCGGCTGATGGAGCGGTCGAGGCTCGGATACCAGATGGTGGCGATCCGAGAGAACGAGGAGACCGCCGAGTCACTGGGGATAGATGCCAAGCGGGTGAAGCTCACCGCCATCGCGTTGAGCGCCGGGCTCACGGGGATGGGCGGCGCCTTCTACGCGCAGTACTACCTCTACATCGACCCCGCGACCACCTTCGGCATCTCGGTGTCGATCGATATCATGATCCGACCGATTATCGGGGGCATGGGGACACTCTGGGGCCCGGTGGTCGGGTCGGTGATCCTGACTCCGCTCTCGGAGGTAACCCGGTACGTGTTCGGCGGGCGCTACGCCGGTGTTGCGCTTATGTCTTACGGAGCGATCCTCATGCTCGTGGTCCTCCTGGCTCCCGGCGGAGTGGTCTCGTGGGTCAGAGAGCTTCGCCGGCGCCGACCGCGGCGCCTCAGGGAGGAGACCCCATGATCGCAACGGGCGCCGGCATCATCGAGGCGGTAGGGTTGACCAAGGCGTTCGGGGGACTCCTCGCCGTCAACCGGGTGGATCTCTCTGTTGCGCGACAGGAGATCGTAGGCCTCATTGGGCCCAACGGGGCTGGAAAGACGACGTTCTTCGCGCTCCTCTCCGGCTTCCTCCACCCGGATGCGGGGCGGGTCCGCCTCCGGGGTGCAGACATCACGGGAGAGCGCCCGCACCGAATCGCCCGGCGCGGGCTGGTGCGGACGTTTCAGGTCGTCCAGCCGTTTCCGCGGATGACGGTGCTCGAAAACGTGATGATGGGCTCCTTCACCCGGGAACGTTCCGAGCGTACGGCGCGGGAAGAGGCACACACTGTCCTCCGGCGGGTCGCGCTCGAGGGGAAGGCCACGGTGCTCGCCGGAGGCCTGAACCTGGCCGAGCGCAAGCGTCTAGAGGTGGCGCGAGCCCTCGCGACGCGTCCCGAGGTTCTCCTGCTCGACGAGGTGATGGCCGGCCTGAATGTGACGGAGATCGGCCGCGTCATCGAGCTGATCCGTGGCCTCGCCGCCGAGGGGATGACCATCGTGCTGATCGAGCACGTCATGCGGGCGGTCATGTCCGTCTGCTCGCGCATCTTCGTGCTTCACCACGGCGAGAAGATCGCCGAGGGAACGCCGGACCAGGTGGCCAGCGATCCGCGCGTGGTGGAGGCCTATCTCGGGGAGAACCTCCTCCTTGCTTGAGGTCAGAGGGATTCACGTCTTCTATGGCGATCTCTGCGCCGTCGAGGGGGTGTCCCTTGAGATCCCAGAGGGAAGCCTCATCTCTCTGGTCGGCGGGAACGGCGCCGGCAAGACCACCACGCTCAACACGATTTCCGGGCTGCTGCGCCCGACTCGTGGGGAGATCCGCTTCGACGGAACCCGGCTCGACCGTCTGGAGCCGCACATGATCGTCGACCGGGGCGTGGTGCAGGTCCCGGAAGGCCGGAAGCTCTTCCCGTCGATGACCCTCCAAGAAAACCTCGAGCTCGGGGCCTACCGCCCGAGGGCCAAGACCCGGCAGGCACAGAACCTGGAGCTCGTCTTCTCCCTCTTCCCCATCCTCCGAGAGCGGCGGCAGCAGACCGCCGGGACGCTTTCAGGCGGCGAGCAGCAGATGCTGGCCATCGGGCGAGCCCTCATGTCCGACCCCCGGATCCTGCTGCTGGACGAGCCCTCGCTGGGTCTGGCGCCCCGGCTCGTCCAGGGGATGTTCGAGGCCGTGCGGG
>JBHIAB010000067.1:0-15395 GCA_046758385.1 Methylomirabilia bacterium
CCACGCCCATGAGGAGGCCGCGGCCCCGCACATCGCCGATGATCTCGTAGCGTTTCTTGAGGGCCAGGAGTCCCTTCTTGAGATACGCGCCCTTCTCGCGAGCCGCATCGACCAGCCGCTCCTCCCGAATCACGTCCAGCACCGCGAGCCCCACCGCTGCGGGGAGCGGCTCGTTCAGGTGCGAGGTGTAGAACCAGAAGCCGTTCTCGTAGCAGCGCTGCTCGATGGCGGGAGAGGTGACGGTGGCAGCCAGGGGGATGCCCCCGCCGAGCGTTTTCGAGAGCGCCAGGATGTCGGGCGCGGCGCCGTCGCGCTCGAACCCCCACATGTCACCGAGCCGGCCGAGTCCGGTCTGAGCCTCGTCCAGGATGAAGAGCATCTCGCGCTCCCGGCAGAGGTCCCGAAGGACGGCCAGGTACCCTGGCGGCGGATCCACGATTCCCCCCGCCCCCTGGACCGGTTCGGCGATCAGAGCGGCGAGGGAGCCGACGCTCTGCTTGTCCACCAGCTCGAAGCCGGCTCGGGCGCAGGCGTAGTCGCACTCGGGGAAGGTGAGGTTGAGCGGGCAGCGATAGCAGTTGGGAGCGAAGATGGCGTGGGTCCCCGGGAGCATCGGGCCGTGGCCCGCGCGTCGTTTCGGGATGAACGTGCTCGAGAGCGCGCCTGCTGTCGAGCCGTGAAAGGAGTCGGCGAGCCCGACGATCTCGAACTTCCCCATGGCCTTCTTGGCCATCTTGAGGGCGGCCTCGGTGGACTCGCCGCCGGTAGAGAGGAAGAAGATTTTCTTGAGGGGTCCGGGCAGGAGGTCTGTCACGCGCTGGGCCAGGGCGATGACCTCCGGGGAGAGCATGGAGCTGTTCAAGTGGAAGACTCCCTCGCTGCTCTTCCGAATGGCCTCGACGATCTTCGGGTGGTTGTGACCGACCGTGGCGCACATCTGGCCCGAGCTGAAGTCCAGGTAATCCTGGCCGTCCACGTCGGTGATGACCGCCCCGCTCGCCCGCTCGATCACGGGCAGCAGGAATTCACTCCACGAGCTTCGGACCAGAAGGCGCCGGGCCTCGGCGAGCAGCCCCTCACAGGTTTCGTGCTTGGGTTGATCAGACATGAGATTCCTCCCGCAGGTGCTGCCGCAATGTCTCAGTGGCTCGACGGTCCACGTCCTGGTCCTCGATCACCACGCCGTAAGCTGATCGGGCATGCTCGGAGGTGATCTTGCCCTCGAGGACATCTTGGAGGACATGCTCCGGCTCCCGATCGAGCGGGTTGCCGAAGCCTCCGCCGCCGGAGGTGGTGATCCTGAGCCGGCCTCCTGCTGGGAGTCTGGCCCCGGCGACCGTGGATTTGACGACGTGCGGGACCGAGGAGCCGGGGGAGTGGAACTCGAACCTCCCGGGCACCCCGTCGCTGCCGCCCTGGAGTCCCGCTGGTGGGAGTCGGTGATCACACCCCCATCCACCCACGGTCAGCTCCTGATCGAGCCCCCGAACCTCTCGGATCACCCCCAGCCCTCCCCGGAACCGTCCCGGACCTCCGGAATCGGGAAGCAGTTCGTAGCGTTCCACCAGCAGCGAGAACTCTTGCTCCAGGCACTCGATGGGCAGGTTGGAGGTGTTGGTGGTGTGATTGGCCAATCCGTCCGCGCCGTCCTTCTCGAATCGCGCGCCACTTCCTCCCGCGTAGACTTCGTAGTCCACGAAGAACCCACCCGTCCTGGGATCGATGCCGGAGTAGATGGCGAGCGTTCCACCGTGGCAGTGGGCCACCACCCGCTCTGGCACCGCCGCAGCCAGGGCAGTCAGCATCACATCCGCCACCTTCTGGCAAGTAGTGAAGCGCGCGGCCACCGCCGCCGGGGGGAGAGGGTTGAGGACGCTCCCGCGGGGCGCCTTGACGGTGATGGCCCGATGGAAGCCGGCGTTGGAAGGGATATCAGGGTCGATGACCGCCTTGACCACGTAGTAGACCGTGGCCAGGAGCGAGACCACCGGCACGTTCTTAGCGCCGGCCACCTGGGGGTCCGTGCCCGCGAAGTCGAGCAGCATCTCGCCGTCTCTCACGTGAACGGCGAGGCGGATCTCTACCGAGGTGGGCTCGAGGCCGTTGTCATCCGTGTATCCGGCCGCCGTGTACACCCCGGCTGGGAGGGAGCCGATCCCCTCTCGAATTCTGCGCTCGGTGTAGTCGAGGACCGCTCCCATACCCGCGATCAGCGCTTCATGTCCATACTGGCGGGCGATCTCCTCGATGCGCCGGGCTCCGGCTCGATTGGCCGCGAACTGAGCTCTGAGGTCTCCGACTCGCTCCTCCGGCGTTCTGGTGTTCAGGAGGATGGTGCGGAAGAGGCCGTCGTCGAGCCGTCCCCGGTGCATGATCCTGGCGATGGGGATCCGGAGCCCGTCCTGGAAGATGCTTCGTGAATCCCCCGACTCGCTGCCCGGCACCCGCCCGCCGACATCCGCGTGGTGGGCCGCGTTGGCGACGAACGCGACCAGCCGGCCCTTGACGAAGACCGGCGAGATCACGGCCAGGTCGTTCAGGTGAGAGCCGGCGCCCACGTAGGGATCGTTCGCGATGAACATGTCTCCGGGCCGCAGCGACTCCCGTGGGCACTGTCGGAAGAGCTCATGGGCCAGCTCCATCATCGAGGAGAGATGCATGGGGATGTGGGCGGCCTGGGCGATCACGGAGCCATCGGGGTCGAGGATCGCCGCTGAGCTGTCGCGTCGCTCCTTGATGTTGGGGGAGTAGGCGGTCCGGACCAGGGTGATCCCCATCTCCTCCGCAGCGGTGAGGAGCTGGTTCTGGACAACCTCGACCGTCACCAGATCCATCAGGCTAGCCGAAGCTCAAACGCCGATCTGGGCAGTCACCGCCGGACTCGACATCGGGGTGAAGCTTCACCGGATCGGTCCACGGACTAAGGGCTCTCGTGGTCATGCCTCCTCGGTCAGATGGGGATCTCTTCCCATTCCTCGGAATCCGTTTCCAATGGCGGCCGCCGAACCCTGACCCGCGAGGGCTCGACCACCACGACACATCCTGCGAGAAGTTGCGACTCGGTATCGCGCATAAACTCTTCGACAAACCGGTTGACCGCCACTGGACCGAAGCTCCTCGGCCGAAACAGAATGATCCCGGGATGGCTTCCAGGCGGATACTTCCTAAGATCGCCGAACTCCAGGTCAAGGGTCAAGAGCATCCTTTGTTCACCCTTGGCTGCTGCGGCAACCGCGGTATCGGGTTGGGCCAGCAGGCCCTGCTCCGCTGCGGTCTTCGCGTCGTGCTGCAACGCGCCTAAATTCTGCTTCAGATAGCGTGAGAGGTTCTCGTCCAGTTTCAGCTTCACGATCCCGAAGCGACCTTCCACACATTTTCCCGGGCCAGCTCAGCCGCGTAGGCCAACGCCGCACGGATGTCCTCAAGCGCCAGTTGGGGATAGTGATCGATGATCTGCTCAGGCGTCAACCCTTCAGCCAGGCCATCGAGGATGATGGAGATGTAGATTCGGGTGCCCCGGATGCAAGGCTTCCCCGCGCAGACCTTTGGGTCCACGCTGACTCTGTTGAGAAGCTCTTCATGGCTCATTGCATCTCTCCTCGTGCGCCGGGATAAACCGGCGGGGTGTTGCGAATGAAAGAGTCGTACGGTGAAGGGCTAGCGACCCGCACCGGCCCCGAGTCATGCGCGGCCGTTGTTTTCAGAAGCCACAGTCTGTTGGCACCGAGCATCCGGGCTCGTAGCTGGTCATACAACTCGTTGAGTTTCCTCTCTGCGATTTCAGCTTCATCAACTAGAACCAGCACGGCTTGGCCGGTCGAAGACGTCAGCCGAAAGAGTCTTTTCGCAGTCTCCGCGGGCTCGCTACGATGAAGTATCAGGCAAGCAAATCGACCGTGAAAATTCCTCAGGAATGGGGTAGACCCTCTCCGCGAACTGTGACTGGAGGTTTGCATCATCGAGGTGGCGAATTGGTGGAGGAGTTGGTCGATCCCCTCGTTCATAGAATCACGCAGGCCTCGCGGGAAGCTCGATGAGCAGATTGCCGCGGGGATCGATTCGCGCCACCTCGTTCAGGCCGACCACCGTGGTGCAGTCGAGTTGCTCGAGGATCGCCGGCCCTGGGATCGGCACCTCGGGGGGGAGCTTCGTGCGGTCGTAGATCGGGCAGGGCACGAACCCGTGCTCGTCGAAGTAGACCCTGCGCTCGGCCTTCACCGCATCGGGGACAGTCCCGTGCTCACGGCGGATCGACAATGCAGGTTTCGCCACGGGGATCCGCGCCATGACCCGCGCGGTCACCAGCTCCGTGGGCTCATCAACGGAGGCATAGCCATAGACCCTGCGGTGCATGCGGTGAAAGTTCCGGATCACCTGCTTGACCTGGGCCGGCCCGAGGTGGGCAGGGACGGGGACTGCCAGCTCGTAGTTCTGCCTCACGTAGCGCATGTCGGCCGACCGGGAGAGCCGAAGCGTCGCTTCCCGAAATCCTCCCCGTCTCGCCCACTGCCGGGCTTCGTGCTCCAGCTCACGGTAGAGCCCCTCCAGCTCCTCTGGGTCGGCCGCATCAGCTTTCCGGATGCGAGTTCGTGAGAGCTCCGTCTTGACATCGGCAAGAACGAGGCCGAGCGCGCAGAGGACCCCGGGGTTGGGCGGCACGAGGACGCGAGGAATGCCGAGCTGGCGGGCCACCGGGCCGGCGTGCATCGGCCCGGCGCCCCCGTATGCCACCAGGGTGAAGGCTCGCGGATCGTAGCCGCGCGCCACCGAGCAGAGGCGGATGGCGCTCGCCATGCTCGCGTTGACCACGGTGAGGATGGCCCCGGCCGCGCTTTGCACGTCCATGTTCAGTTGCCGACGGAGCCGCTCCCGAATGGCGGCTTCCGCTAGATGGGGATCCAGGCGGATCTTCCCGCCCAGCAAGCCGTTGGCATCGAGGCGACCGAGGACCAGGTTGGCGTCGGTCACCGTCGGCTCCACTCCGCCCTGAGCATAGCAGGCAGGACCGGGAGCCGCCCCCGCGCTCTCGGGCCCGACCCGAAGGAATCCGCCTGGGTCCACCCAGGCGATGCTTCCGCCGCCCGCTCCGATGGAATGAACATCCAGCATGGAGCTCTTCACGGGATGGCCGTGGTAGTGCTTCTCCGGGGCCGTGAGCGGTGTCCCCCGCTCCACCAAGCAGATGTCGGTGCTGGTGCCGCCCATGTCGAAGCTGATGATCCGGTCGAACCCGGCTTCCCGGGCGACGAAGGCGGCCCCCGCTACCCCGGCGCTCGGCCCCGAGGCCATGGTGAAGACCGGCCGCTCCCGAGCGTGGGTGAGGGCGACCACGCCGCCGTTGGACTGGAGGATGTGGGGGCGGACAGGGAGACGGAGCTCTTCCACCCCCGCTTCCACCCGGGCCAGGTAGTGGCTCATGAGGGGTCCCACATAGGCGTTGAGCACGGTGGTGGAGAGCCGCTCGAACTCCCTGAACTCGGGGAGCACCTCGGAAGAGACCGAGAGGTACAGCTCCGGGTGCTTCTCAGCGACGAGTGCCTTCACGGCCGCCTCGTGGGCGGGGTTGATATAGGAGTGGAGGAAGCAGATCGCGAGAGCCTGGATCCCTTGCTCTCCGAGCTCGTCGAGCGCGCGGGTCACGGCTTCGAGGTCCACCGGCTCCAGGATGGAGCCGTCGACAAGCGTGCGCTCGGTCACCTCACATCGGAGCTGCCGCGGAACGAGGGGCTCGGGCTTGTCGGCCTGGAGGTCGTAGAGGTGGTCCCGGACCTGACGGCGCAGCTCCAGGAGGTCCCGCATCCCCCGCGTGGTGATCAGCCCGGTCCGGGCACCCCTGCGCTCTAAGACCGCGTTGATGCAGACGGTGGTCCCGTGGCCCAGATAGCTGACTCGCGATGGAGCGATCCCCGCCAGTGCCAGGACTGAGCCCAGACCGTCGAAGAGCCCGCGGGAGGGGTCGTCCGAAGTCGTCGGGACTTTCAGAAGCCTCAGGTCCGAGCCATCTTCGGCCAGGGCCGCCAGGTCAGTAAACGTCCCCCCTACGTCCACGCCGATCCGGTACGCCATGGGGTCATGTGCCTCCGGCCTGCCGCCCGAGCTCCGCCCGGAGCCGTTTGGTCTCTTCCCAGTCCACCTCCGGATGACTGCCCCTGACGACCACGCCATACTCCTCCCTGGCATGGGCTCGGGTGAGCTTCTCCTCGATGAGGTCTCCGAGGACCAGCATGGGGTCGCGTTCAAGCGGATTGCCGTATCCGCCACCGCCTGCCAGAACCAGCCGAAAGAGGTCGCCGTGCTTGATGGTGAAGAGGAACTTGGAGGGAAGGACCTGCTGCTCGCCGTCGGGGTTCAGCACGTTGAGTGACGCCGCCCCGGGCTTCCCGTCCTTCAGGCCGTAGGGCCGGAACTTCCTGCGGTCGGATCTGACCTGAAGGGTCGCCTCCGGGGCGAGAAAGCGGAGGTCTCTGACCAGGGCCAACCCGCCCCTGTAGAGACCGGCGCCGCCGCTGTCGGGGACAAACCCGTAGCGCTCCACTCTGATCGGCTGCTCGGCTTCCACCAGCTCAGCCGGCGTGTTGGAGTAGTTAATGGGGATGCCGGTGCAGGCGTCCATCCCGTCTCGCCAGGGACCCCCGCCCCAGGAGCCGACGAGGAACTCGAGAAAGACGAATGGGCTCCCGTCGGGGTAGTAGCCGCCCAGGCTAATCCCCGAGTCCACGCCGACCCCGCAGGCCGGCACTTTGTCGGGCGCGAGCTGGGCCAGGGCCCCGAAGACCGTATCGGCGATGCGCATGGCGGTGAGCCCCCGGGCAGCTACCGCGGCCGGCGGGCGCGGATTCACGATGGTCCGCTCCGGGGCGACGATCCTGATCGGGCGGAAGAAGGCGGCGTTGTTGGGGATCGTGCGGTCCAGGATCGCCCGCACGCAGGCGAACACGGTGGAGGAGGTGAAGGCCAGGACCGAGTTGATGGCCCCCTTGACCTGGGGCGAGGTCCCGGTGAAATCGCAGGTGAGGGAGGTCCCCTCCACGGTCACTCTGACCTGGAAGCGGACTGGCGTCGGGTCGATGCCGTCGTCGTCGATGTAATCGGTGAAGGCACACTCGCCATCGGGGAGCGCGGCGATCTCCGCCCGCGTGAACTGCTCGGTGTAGTCCAGAAGCTCGGTGCAGTACCCCTCCAGCTCAGCCAGCCCGTATCGGCCCACGAGCTTGAGATACTCCCGCTCCCCGATGGCGCAGGCCGCGAGGAGAGCGCGGACGTCACCGAGGACCTTCTCCGGGACGCGCACGTTTCGCTCGATGAGGCGGAAGATCTCTTCCTGGGGCCGTCCCCGGTCGTAGACCTTGAGCGGCGGGATCCGGAGCCCCTCCTGATAGATCTCGGTGGAGTCGCACGCGTTTCCGCCGGCCACCCGGCCGCCGATATCGGTTTGGTGGCCAAGGACCGCGGAATACCCTGCCAGGCGCTCTCCAGCGAAGATGGGCTTGACCGCAATGATGTCGGGGAGGTGGCTCCCTCCGTCATAGGGGTCGTTGAGGACGTAGATGTCCCCCGGGGCCATGGCTCCCTCGTAGTAGCGGAGCACGGCCTTGAGCGCCTCGGGCATGCTCCCCAGGTGGAGGGGGAGGCAGGTCCCCTGGGCGATCATCTCCCCCTGGGAGGTGAAGAGCGCCGTAGAGAAGTCCATGGCTTCCTTCAGGACGAACGACCGGGCAGTCCTGACCACGGTGACCGCCATCTCGTCGGCGATGGACTCGAGCGCGTTTTTGATCAGCTCGACCGTGATCGGGTCTCGACCTCGTGAATCTCTCGGCATGGTGTCGGTCTCACGCCGTGGACGCGATGCCCACAACGGTGATGATGAGATTGCCCCAGCCATCCAGCCAGACCTGACAGCCAGGAGGGACCACCGTGGTGCTGTCGTACTCCTCCACGATCAGCGGTCCCGTCGTTTCCGCGCCCGCCAGCTCCCCCCGCCGCCTCATGGGAGTCTCGATCCAGCCGTGGTCAGGCCCGAAGAAGACTCGGCGGCCCGCGGCACGATAGGGAGGGTGTGCCCCATCAGCATCGATCCTAAGGTGATGGGGAGCCCTTGGCGTGGCCGGCACCCCGCGGGCGATCAGGCGGAGGTTCAAAAGCTCCACCGGCTCCTCCTCTGACCGGTACCCGTAGGTGCGTTCGTGTTCGTAGCTGAAGCGCTCGACGAGCACCGCCCGCCACGCCGGCGAGCCGCCGCCCTCCGGGACCGGGATGGTCAACTCGGAGTTCTCCCCCACGTAGCGCAGGTCGACGAGCCGGGCGAAGCGGA
The DNA here is from genome assembly GCA_046758385.1 of Methylomirabilia bacterium. GTDB lineage: Bacteria > Methylomirabilota > Methylomirabilia > Rokubacteriales > CSP1-6 > JBHIAB01. Next base: position 8,312 of record JBHIAB010000067.1, read on the forward strand.
TCGCCTCCGGCCCGTATCCCTCGGCCGCCAGCTCCGCCCCTCCCTCCTCCTCGAGGGCCCGGAAGAGTCCATGGATCTCGTCGGGATCTGCTGCCTCCAGCCGCCGCTTCCGCGTCCTGACGTAGTGGTGCTCCACGTCCGGGCAGAGGAGGCCCAGAGCGCTGAACAGGCCCGGGATCGGCGGCACGATCACGCGCGGGATCTCGAGCGACCGGGCCAGGGTTGCGGCGTGAACCGGTCCGTTCCCACCGTAGGCCATCAGGGCAAACTGGCGAGGGTCCCGTCCGCGCGCGGTGGACACGGTCCGGACGGCTCTGGCCATGGCGGCGTTCGCCACGAGGTGGGTGCCGTGGGCGGCCTCCTCCACGCTCAGGCCGAGCGGGTTGGCGATCGTCTCTCGGATTGCGGCCCTGGCCTTGTCAGCATTGAGCGCCAGAGCGCCTCCCACCAGGAAGCGCGGATTGATCAACCCAAGCACGACGTTCGCGTCGGTGACGGTCGGGTGTTTCCCACCCTGGTCGTAGCAGACCGGCCCGGGATCCGCGCCTGCGCTCTCGGGCCCTACCCGAAGTGATCCGCCCTTGTCCAGCCAGACGAGGCTTCCCCCGCCGGCGCCGACCTCGACGATGTCAATGGCGGGGACGCGGACGTGGTGCCCCCCACCCTTGAGAAGCCGCCCCGCCGGGTTGATCTCGGCTCCGACCTCGTACTCGGAGACTCGAGTCACCCCATCACCCTCGATCATCGAGGTCTTGGCTGTGGTGCCGCCCATATCGAAGGTGATGACGTCGGGGATGCCGATCTTGCGGGCCAGCTCGAGGGCCCCCACCACTCCGGCGGCCGGCCCAGATTCGATGATGTGGATCGGTCGCTTTGCCGCCGCCCGGGCCCGCATGGCGCCGCCGTTCGACTGCATGACCAAGAGTGGGACGCTGATCTCGAGCTCTCCCAGCGCGCTCGTGAGCGAGGTGAGGTACCGGCTCACCACCGGCATGATGTAGGCGTTGACAACCGTCGTGCTGGTCCGCTCGTACTCCCGGATCTCAGGGAGGATCTCGGAGGAGAGGCAGACCGGCACCCCGGGAGCGTGCTCGCGGAGCATGGCACCCAGACGCTCCTCGTGGACGGGATTGGCGTAGGCGTTCAGGAGGCACACCGCGATGGCGTCGACGCCGTGAGAGAGGAGGCGGTCGATCACTCCTCGCGCCTGCTCCGGATCGAGGAGATGGACGACCTCGCCTCGATGGTCGACGCGTTCCTCCACCTCGAGCCGGCGGTGGCGGGGGACAAGGGGCTCGGGCTTCTCCCAGAAGAGGTCGTAGAGGTTCGGCATCCGGAGCCGACGGATCTCCAGCACGTCTCGAAACCCGGCCGTGGTAATGAGCCCGGTCGTGGCACCCTTCCGTTCGAGGATCGCGTTGGTGGCAATGGTGGTTCCGTGGATCACCTCGGCAATGGCACTGCCGCGCAATCCCTTCTCGGCGAAGAGGGTGCGGAGCCCGGCAGCGATCCCCCGGCTGTAGTCCTCTGGCGTGGAAAGGACCTTTCCCCTTATGACCTGCCCGTCCTCGGCCAGAAAGACCAAGTCGGTGAAGGTGCCGCCGATGTCGATTCCGACCCGGTACACCAACGCCTCGGAAGAGGGCTACGCCGATAGGGGCTCGTGGGGAGGGCCGAAGAGGAGAGCCTCCAGCTTGCCACGGCTTGTGAGGATCTTGGCGAGGGTGGCGAAGGCCTCGTCTACCGCCTGCACGATGTCCTCGGCGTTCAGACGCTGGGCAGCCGGCTGAGCCAGGTGGATTGTCAGCGACTTGGAGGCTCCGGGGTAGTGGAGCGCGGGGATGGTCATGTAGCCATGGGTCCTGAGCAGGATCATTGCCAGTGCGGTGCTCGCGTCCACCGGGGCGAGCTCGGTTTCGTCGATCCCCGCCCGGTCCATGGCGATCTCGAGAATGTCTTCCGGGAGGAACCAGACCCCGCCGTAGGGTTTCCAGGAGACGCGATCGCCAAAGACCTTCCTCATCGCCTCGAAGAGGACCCGGTGCCGCTCCTCCCATTCCCGGTAGGTGGCCGCGCCCCGGTCGGGTGTGAACTCCTCCAGGCAGCGAACGATCGCCGCGAGGACAGACGGTCTGGCTTCGGTCCCGAGGATCGCGGCCTTGGCCCCGATCCGTTCCATCAGCTCTTTCCGGGCCACCACCACCGCTGCCCGCGGGCCGTTGAGCCCGTACTTCTCGCAGCTCGTGACGACGAGATCGGCGCCCAGGTCGATGGCGCGCGCCTGCCGCTCGCCGATGGTGCGGATGCGGGCGCCCGAGGCATCGTCCACGAACACGGGGATCCCCCTCGCGCGCCCAAGCTGGCAGGCACCCCGAGTGATCTCCTCCGCGACGACTCCCCGATACGACGGGCAGACCACGATGAGCGACACGGCCGATCGGTCAAGCACTGCCTGAAGCTCATCCAGGCTCACGATGACGGGGCAGTGGGCGCGGGCCAACTCGACAGCCCGCGGGATGGAGGGGTGACCGTGCCCCTTGAATCCCGCCTTCGGGTACCGCGGCACCACGTAAGGGACGGCCGTGACTGGCCTGGCGAGGGCCAGCACCACGGTCAGGTTCGCCGCAGTGGTCCGGTTGAAGGCGAAGACGCGGAAGGCGTCATCACCGCCCAGGTGAGCCTTGGCGAGCGTATCGAGTCGTTCCTCCGCGAGCTTGCTTGCCAGGTAGCGTTCCTGGTAGGCCGGCCCGTGAAAGAAGTCTGGGAGGCTGCAATTGTCGACGAGCATCATGACGTTCTTCACGCCGTCGAGGCCGTCCTTCTTGTAGCGGTAGAGCAGGACCTCCTCGGCCGCCCGGACGCTCCGGTAGTCAGCCACATCGTCCGTGAGGATCGTCCCCGGGGCGTACCCGAGAACCGGGTCGATGGCGTTGGGATAGCGCTTTGGCCGCCCGCGGGCCTGTTCAGCCTGTTTCATTGCGTCCTCCTCAGAGCGACTTGCCGGTGAGCAGACGGTAGGCTTCGAGATATTTCTCGCTGGTGCGGCTGACCACGTCGGCCGGCAGCTCCGGCGCGGGGGGCTGTTTGTTCCAGGGAAGCCGCTCCAGGTAATCGCGCACGTACTGCTTATCGAAGGAGGGCGGAGACGTTCCCGAGAGGTAGCCGTCGACGGGCCAGAAGCGGGAGGAGTCCGGGGTCAGCACCTCGTCGACCAGGGTGACCTGGCCGTCGGCCTGCCCGAACTCGAACTTGGTGTCGGCGATGATGATGCCGCGGCTTCTCGCATAGTCGGCCGCCCGGGTATAGACATCGAGGCTGAGTCGCCTGAGCGTCGCGGTCAGCTCCGTCCCTACGGCCCGCGCCATTTCGGCTTCCGACACGTTGAGATCGTGCCCTTCCTCGGCCTTGGTGGCCGGTGTGAAAATCGGCTCTGGGAGCTTGGCGGACTCCTGGAGCCCGGGTGCCAAGGAAATGCCGCAGACCGCGCCGGTCTTTTGATAGTCCTTCCATCCCGAGCCAGCCAGGTACCCGCGCACCACGCACTCGAAGGGCACCACCTGAGAGCGCCGCACCAGCATGGACCGCCCCTCGAGCTCGGTGGCGTACTTCCGAAGCGGCGCAGGGTACTCGCCAACCTCAGCGGTGAGCAGATGGTTGGAGACTAGGTCCCGGGACAGGTCCAACCAGAAGAGCGTGAGCGCGGTGAGGACCCGCCCCTTCTCTGGGATGGCATTCGGAAGCACGACGTCGAAGGCGGAGATGCGGTCCGTGGCGACGATGAGGAGCTTGTCGGGATCGACAGCATACACGTCGCGGACTTTGCCGCGGCGGAAGAGCGGGACGTCAGGGAAGTCAGTCCGGGCAACGAGACTCACGCTCGGCGGCCCTCCGTCTTCGCGGCGAACTCTTCCTTGGCTTGGCGCACGGCCTCAGGGCGGGCCAGCAGGTCGGCGGTGGTCATCGCCATGGTCTTCGCCGCGACCAGGAGCCCCTGGCGTGCCAGAGGTCTGACGGCCGCCTCCGCAAAGGCCCGGGAGTGGATGGCGGTGCCGGTCTCGGCGATCTTGATGTAGGGGTGGATGGTCGGGATCACTTGGCTGACGTTGCCAACGTCCGACGAGCCCACTCGGTCGGGGATCGGTGTCTCCACCTGGACCTTCAGGCGCTCCAGGTTGGCGCCGAAGAGGTCGAGGAGCGTCTGGTTGCGCTTGAACGGTTCGTAGATGGTCGGCAGCTCGGTGGTCCGCACCTCCGTCCCGGTGGCGTGCGCCGCCCCCTCGGCGCAAGCGATCACCCGGCGGTAGACCTCCCACATGTAGTCGAGACTCGCGGCGCGCACGTAGAAGGCGCACGCGGCAGTTTCTGGGATGATGTTGGGGGCCGCGCCACCGTTGGTGATGATGCCGTGAATCCTCACGTTGGGGCGGACCTGCTGACGGAGCATGCTGACCGCGTTGAAGGTCTGGATCACGGCATCCAGGGCATTGAGCCCCTCCCAGGGATCGGCGGAGGCATGGGCCGCTTTCCCGGTGAAGTCGAAGTTCACGCGGACGATCCCCAGAAGATCTTGGTGTAGGAGGGTGCGGTCCATGCCATGGATCATCATGACGCAGTCCACATCCTTGAAGACCCCGCCCTGGATTAGTTTCATCTTCCCGCCGCCGCCCTCTTCCGCCGGGGTGCCGATGACCTGGATGCGGCCCCTGGGAAGGCTGTCTCTCACCGCTGCCAGCGCGGCCCCGGCCCCCGCGCCTGAGGCGGCGATGACGTTGTGGCCACAGCCGTGCCCGATCCCCGGGAGCGCGTCGTACTCGCAGAGGATGGCAACGCTGGGTCCCTCGCCCGTCTCGAGCGTGGCGCGGAAGGCGGTCTCCACCTCCGCCACGCCCCGTTCCACCTTGAAGCCCTTGGAGCCCAGGAACTCGGCGAGCCAGGCGGAGGCTTTCACCTCCTGGTAACCCAGTTCGGGGTTGGCGTGGATCCGGCGGGAGAGGGCGTCTAGCTCGTCAGCCAGGCGGTCGACGGCCTGGACGATTGTGTCTTTGGTCAGGCTCATGAGGGGGCCTCCTGTGAATGGATGAATGGACGGACCGGCTTCGAGCCTAGCACAGAGGGTCACGCGCGGGGAAGGGGTGGCGACCGCTGCTCAGGCCTTGTAGCGGTCGCCGAGGGCGATCTGCTCGCCGACGCCGATGAGGTCGTTGAACTCTCTGAACGGGACGTAGCGGTCCGCGAACTGGAGGACGTCATCCTCGGACTTCACCCCGGCCAGGAAGGCCTGCACGGCCCGAACCGCCACGAACAAGGTGTCCACGGGGAGCAGGATGATCGCATAGCCCAGCTCCCTGAGCCGCGAGAAGGGCAGCAGGGGGGAGCGGCCGCCCGGGGCGTAGTTGAAAAGAAGCGGCGTGTCGAAGCGCTTCGCGATTCCTTCGATCTGAGCCTCGGTCGTCGGGGCCTCGACGAAGAGGATTTCTGCCCCGGCCTTGACCGCTGCCTCGGCGCGATGGAGGGCGTCGTCGAAGCCGGTGACGGCTATGGCGTCCGTTCGGGCGATGATCAAGAGATCGGGATCGGTGCGCGTCTCCACCGCAGCTCGAATCTTCTGGGCGAACTCCTCGAGCGGCACCACCTGCTTGCCGGCGAGGTGGCCGCAACGCTTGGGGAGCGCCTGATCCTCCAGGTGGAGGGCGGCCACGCCTGCGGCCTCATAGAGCCGCACGGTGCGGCGCACGTTGAGGGCGTTGCCGTACCCGGTGTCGGCGTCGGCGATCAGCGGAATTGAAACGGCGGCGGCCATGTTCCGCGCCTGGTCCATCATCTCGGCGAGACCGGCGAAGCCGAGGTCGGGGAGCCCGAGACGTGAGGCCGAGGTGCCGTAGCCGGTCATGTATACGGCAAGGAACCCGGCGCGCTCCACCAACCTGGCCGAGACGCAATCGTAGGCTCCCGGCACCACGAGCCCTCGGGGCTGCCTCAGCAGTTCACGAAACCGCTTGCGTGTGGTCATGCCCCACCCTCCGTCATTTCCCGAAGACACTCGATCTTTGCCTTGTGTGCGTTGACGATATCAGATAGCGCCGCGCCCGGCAATGATCGGGCCGCTCTCCGAGACGAACCGGCGGGCCCTGGCGATGCGGCGCTCCAGGGACGGGTGCGAGAAGAGCAGAAACTCCTTGAGCGGATGGGGGCGGCGTTCGGCCAGATTCAGCTCCCCCAGGGTCTCCATGGCCCCGATGAAAGCCTCCGGGTTCCGCGTCACGCCCAGGGCAAAGTCGTCTGCTCGGCGCTCGACCCAGCGCGAGTAGCCATTGGAGAGGGGCAACGCGACGAGCCCGAGCCCGATGACGATGAGGGCGAAGAGCGGCAAGCCCGCCGGGTCCGCGGGGCCCGTTAACCCGAGCCACGCGCTACCGATCTGGAGAAAGCCATCGACCATCCAGAACGTGACGAGGGTCAGGGCGCCCTGGACGAAGAGGCCGCGCCGGAGGTCGCCATGAACCTGGTGAGCCAGCTCATGGGCCAGGACGGCTTCCACCTGGTCCGGGCTGAACTGCTGGACCAGCGTGTCGAAGAGGAGGATCCGGCGCGTGCGGCCGAGGCCGGTCAATGCGGCGTTGGCGGTCCGGCTCTTCCGTGACTGGTCCACGAGCCAGACACCCGCCACGGGGACTCCCGTGCGCGTGGCCAGGCCGAGCAATCGCTCCCGGAGGGTGGTGTCATCCAGTGGGGAGAGGCGGTAGAAGAGAGGAACGATCAAGAGCGGAACCACCGACGCTAACAGCGCGGAGCCGACGAAGAAGACCACTGCCCCCCAGAGCCACCACCACGCGGTGGCCCGGAGGAGCGCGTAGACGACCTCGGCGCCGAGCAGAATGAGAATCCCACTGAGCGCCACCGTCTTCAGGTAATCGAGCAGCCAGCGCCCGAGGGATTGGTGCAAGAGCTCGAAGCGGCGGGGAAGCCGGTAGCTCCCGAGCCAGCTCAGCGGGGCTGTGGCGAGGCGAAAGGCAATGCTCAGGGACACCAGCAGCTCCGCCACCTGAAGCCAGGGCGGATGGCCATTCGTCTCGGTCCACTGTCG
>JBHIAB010000068.1:0-15147 GCA_046758385.1 Methylomirabilia bacterium
ACCTGGGGGTGGGCAACTTGTACGGGAGCTGCGTGTTCAACGTGCTGGTGCTGGCGTTGGCAGACCCCTTCTACACCGCCGGACCTCTGCTGAACACCATGGAAGGTGCCCATGTGGTGGCAGCGCTGGTGGCTATTGTGGTGATGACCCTGGTGCTGGCCCAGGTGTTGCTGCGAGGCCAGCGCCGTTGGGCGCCCGTGGTGCCCACCATGGTCGGCGTGGGGCTTGTCTACCTAGCGGGGATCTATGTCGTGTTCCGACTGTCGTGAGGCATCGAGGTGGGTTCGATTTGCCTCCGGCCAGCCCGCCTACGCCGTGCGAGGGGTGAGCCACCTCATTGCGGCTGTCGGTGAGACATGACCTGGCCCGAAGTCGAGCCGATCAGGAGCACCCGGGTCTACGCCGAGATCGTGCGTCAGATCCGGACGCTCATCTCGGAGGGCAAGCTCCGGTCTGGCGATCGGCTACCGCCCGAGCGAGATCTGGCTGAGCACTTCAAGGTGAGCCGGGCCTCGGTGCGGGAGGCCCTCCGAGCCCTGGAGAGCTTGGGGCTCATCGAGATCCGGCCGGGGGAGGGGACCTTCGTCCGCGAGGTGTCGGTCGAGTCGCTCGTTCAACCGTTCGCGTTGGTGATCCTCACGCAGCGCGCGGCGGTGGGAGAGCTCTTCGAAGCTAGGAGACTCCTCGAACCCTCCATCGCCGGGCTCGCGGCGCGTCGGGCCGCGCCGGAGGAGGTCCAGGAAATGGAGCGGATCCTAGACGAGCAGGCCAAGGAGGTGGCCATGGGCCGAACGGGCCTGGCCCAGGACAATGCCTTTCACGCAAGCCTCGCCGGCTCCGCTCACAACCGCGCCATCACCCGCATCGTTCACGCCCTGATGGATCTCCTCACCCAGAGCCGCGAGGAATCCCTCCAGACCCCGGGCCGCCCTACCCGCTCCCACCAGGATCACCGGCGGATCCTGGAGGCGATCAGGCGCAGGGATGAGGTCGGGGCTCAGGAGGCAATGGTGGACCACCTGGTGGCGGTCGAGGGGCTCCTCATGGAACGGCAGGGCGAGGAAGGCCGCCCCGTGGGTCCGAGCAAGAAAAAGAAGCCCGCTGGCCGAGAGCACGGCAGTCCGCCGGATTGATCGAACCCGTCACGCCACCCCGTGAGTAACTGGCTCTCCGCCCTCCGGACGGACCCGCTTCTCGCCGCGTTCGTCCTCTCGCTCGGCCTCTCGATCTCACTGTCCCAGTCTCTCTTGGCGGTTCTCGTCTTCCTCACGTTTCTCCGGTGGCTCAAGCCTGCGCATCGCCAGGAGCTCGTCTTCCCGCTTGCCTGGCCCATGGGAGTCTTCGCGGCAGCCACGCTGCTGTCGGTGCTGCTCTCACCGGACCTGAGGCGGAGCTTGTTCGAGTCCAAGGACCTGCTCCTGCTCCTCACCTTCTTCGTCGTGGTCAACCGGGTCCAAAGCGTTTCCCACCTCTCAGCTCTTCTGACCGGCTTCTTCGGAATCATGAGCGCCATGGCGCTCTACGGACTCTTGCAGGTGGGCGTTTGCCGCACGGAGCTGTCGGTCCCGGGAGGGGTGGAGACCCTCTTGCGCGTGCGCCTGGCCGAATGCCGCGCGCTACAGCTGTTTCGGGCCAGGGGCCCCTTCAGTATCTACATGACCTACGGAGGCGTTCTACTCCAGAGCTTGGTGCTCCTCACGGCGCGCTGGGCTGCGCTCCCGCTGAGGCACGGGGGGCTGCTCACCCTGGGCGGGCTCGTCCAGCTGGCGGCCCTTGGTGCGGCTTTCACCCGCAATGCCTGGCTGGGCCTCGGTGTCGGGGTGCTCAGTCTGGCGGCGCTGGAGCGGCAGCTCAAGATTCTGGCCATTATGGTCGCCGCTGGAGGCCTCCTGCTCCTCTCCCCGCAGATTCTCCTGCGGGCGAGAAGTATCGTTGATCCCACCGACCCGACCGCTCGCGAGCGCTTCTACATGTGGGGGAGCGGGTTTCAGATGGTGGTTGACCATCCTTTGACGGGAGTCGGAGTGGGGCGTGTCGGCGCCGAGTACCCCCGCTACCGCAATCCCCAGGCCCGGAAGCCCAGCACGGGACACCTTCACAACTCGCCATTGCAGATCGCCGCCGAACGTGGCGTCCTCGGGCTTGGAGCGTGGCTCTGGATCTGGGTGGAGTTCTTCCGGCGGTCGTTCAGGGTCCTGAGAAAGCTCAGGCGCGGGCAGACCCCCCAGCGGGTGCTGGTGGCCTCAAGCGTGGCCGCGGTGGCGGCCTTCCTCGCTGCCGGGCTGTTCGAGTATAGCTTCGGCGATTCGGAAGTCGTGACGGTGGCTTATGTGGTCATGGCCTTGCCTTTCCTCGTTGAGGGGTGGATGAGGGAACCCTCTGGGGGGGCTCCCCCGCGGGCTCTGGGCTCGAGTCATCACCTTTGACTTGACACAGACTTCTCGGGAGCATTAGAGTAGGGCTCGATGAACGGAGTGCTGACTACGCGGGTGCGACTGTTGGGTCTGATTATCCTGGCGCTGCCGGGCTCGCCCGGAGCATCCGCGATGTAAGCAACGCGGGATGTCACGGGCGGGAGCGGGCCCGTGGCAATTGAAAACACGAAGGGCCACGGGGCACGCCGTGGCCCTTTTGCTTTTCCGCTCCGGTTTTTTTCGAGGGCGTTGACAGGGGGAGATAAAACTTGCTAAATTTAAAGGGCTTTTTCCATTTTATGGCTACCAACCTACTTGAATTCCGAACACAGGGAGCCGGACGGGATGCCTAAATTTGTGTACTTCTTCGGAGGCCGGAAGGCAGAGGGTTCCACCAAGCTGCGGCACCTTCTGGGTGGCAAGGGGTGTGAGCTGGCCGAGATGACGAACCTCGGCATTCCTGTTCCCCCCGGCTTTACCATCACGACCGAGGCCTGGGCGGCGCATACGAAAGGGGGCAAACGACAGCCCCGGGGTCTCTGGGAAGAGATTCTCACCCATCTCGGCCGGCTGGAGAGGGTCTCCGGACTCCGGTTCGGCAGCCCTGACCGCCCGCTTCTCGTTTCCGTCCGCTCAGGCGCCCGCGTGTCCATGCCGGGGATGATGGAAACGATCTTGAACCTCGGCCTCAACGACCAGACCGTGCAGGGGCTGGGCCGCTGGACCAAGAACGAGCGGTTCGCCTGGGACTGCTACCGTCGCTTCCTGTCCATGTTTGGCAACGTGGTCCTCGGCATCGAACGCCGGGCCTTTGACCAACTCCTGGGCGATGCGCAGGCGCGCGCTGGGGTCAGGACTGACGCGGAAATCCCGGCCGTGGAGCTCCGCCAGCTCGTGGGCGCGTATCAGGCGCTGATTCGACGTGACACTGGTCGGCCCTTTCCCCAGGACCCGAAGGAGCACCTCAAGCTGGCGATCAATGCGGTCTTCGATTCTTGGTCCGCCAAGCGTGCCCAGGAGTACAGGCGCATCCACGAGATCCCCGGAGAGTGGGGGACGGCGGTCACGGTGATGGCCATGGTCTTCGGCAACCTGGGCGAGAACTCGGGAACGGGGGTGGCGTTCACCCGGGATCCCTCAACCGGGGAGCGGCGCTTCTTCGGTGAGTTTCTTGCCAACGCTCAAGGTGAGGATGTGGTGGCCGGGACTCGGACTCCCGAACCCATCTCGGCGTTCCAGGCCAGCCTGCCGAAGCTCTACGAAGAGCTGGCGAGCATCAAGGACCGGCTCGAGCGGCATTACCGGGACATGCAGGACATCGAGTTCACGATCCAAGAGGGGACCCTCTATGTGCTGCAGACTCGCTCGGGCAAGCGGACGGCCCGGGCGGCTGTCCGGATCGCCGTCGAGATGGTGGCGGAGCGGCTCATCGACAAGAAGACCGCCCTGCTGCGCATTGATCCCGACTCGTTGAGCCAGCTGCTTCACCCTGTGCTCGACCCGGCAGATAAGGCGCACGCCATCGGCGGCGGGCGGCTCCTCGCTAAGGGACTTTCTGGCGGCGGAGGCGGGGCCGTCGGGAAAGTGGTCTTCGAGGCGGACGAGGCCGTGGAGTGGGGGAAGCGAGGCGAGGACGTCATTCTGGTCCGCCCCGAGACTTCTCCGGAGGACGTGGCAGGCATGCACGCTGCCAAAGGGATCCTCACGTCCCGTGGCGGCCTAACCTCCCATGCCGCCGTCGTGGCCCGGGGGATGGGGAGATGCTGCATCGTGGGTGCGGGGGACGTGGCGGTCGATGAGGAGCAGCGGGCCTTTCGCGTGGGATCGATCGTCGTCCGCGAAGGCGACTTCATTTCCGTCGACGGCAACACAGGGGAGGTCATCCGCGACGCGGTCAAGCTCATCCCTCCGCCGATCGGCAAGGAGCTTGAGGTGTTCCTGACTTGGGCTGACCAGATTCGAACGACGGGGGTCAGAGCTAACGCCGACACTCCGGAGGATGCCCGCAAGGCCCGCGAGTTCGGCGCCAAGGGGATCGGGCTCACCCGTACCGAGCACATGTTCTTCAAGCCCGAGCGGATTCCCTACGTGCGCGACATGATCCTGGCGGCGAACACCGAGGCTCGGAGGCAGGCCTTGGACAAGCTCCTTCCCATGCAGCGGGAGGACTTCGTGGGAATCTTCAGGGCGATGGCCGGCCTGCCGGTGACCATTCGCCTCCTCGACCCGCCGCTCCACGAGTTCCTTCCCCGCTACGAGGAGCTTCTGGAGGAGCAGACCAGGCTCGTGGCACTCGGGGAGAACCCCGGGCGTGTCAAGGAGCTCGAGGAGCTCATGGTGAAGGTCCGTTCCATCCAAGAGTTCAACCCCATGCTGGGTCACCGCGGGTGCCGGCTTGGCATCACGTTCCCCGAGATCTACGACATGCAGGTGCGGGCCATCATGGAGGCGGCCTGCGCAATGGCGAAGGAGCGGGTCCGTGTCGAGCCAGAGATCATGATCCCGCTCACGGGGACGGTCAGCGAGATGAAGCTGATGTACGAGATGACCAAGGCCGTCGCCGACGAGGTGCTCTCGGAGACGGGGATCGCGGTGAGGTACCTCATTGGCACGATGATCGAGGTGCCACGGGCGGCCCTCATCGCGGATCAGATCGCCCGGTACGCCCAGTTCTTCTCGTTTGGGACCAACGACATGACGCAGATGACGTTTGGCTACAGCCGCGATGACGTCGGCAAGTTCCTGCCGTTCTACCTCGACAATGGGTTGGTTCCGCGCGATCCATTCTCCGTCCTCGACCAGGAAGGGGTCGGTCAGCTGATTCGCATCGGGATCGAGCGCGGACGGAAGACCCGCCCCGGTCTGAAGATCGGCATCTGCGGAGAGCATGGCGGGGAGCCCTCCTCGGTCGAGTTTTGTCACCGGGTGGGGATGACCTATGTGTCCTGCTCTCCGTTCATGATCCCCATCGCCCGGCTGGCGGTAGCCCACGCACGGATCAAGGAGACACGCAGCGCCGAGGCGGGAGTGGGGAAACGGCCCAGGGCGCGCAGCAGGCGGAGGTGACCGTGCCGAACTTTGAAGGAGTCTTTATCCCGGTTCCGACCCCGTTCCGCGGTGAGGAGCTTGCCGTCGAGCAACTGAAGGCCAACCTCGAACGCTGGAACCGAACGGCACTGGCCGGCTACGTCGTGCTGGGCTCCACGGGGGAGTTCCCGCTCCTCACCGAGGAGGAGCGGGAGCGCGTGCTCGGCGCGGCGCGCGAGGCCATCCTGCCGGACAAGACCTTCATCGCGGGCACCGGGGCCGAGTCCACGCAGGTGACCGTCCGCCGGACCCGGTGGGTCGCCGAGATCGGGGCCGATGCGGCCATCGTCATCACGCCCTACTACTACAAGCCGGCGCTGACTCAAGCCAGCGCCCAGGTTCGTCACTATCTGGCGGTGGCCGACGCCTCTCCGATTCCCGTCATGCTCTACAACTTTCCGCGGAACACGGGAGTCAACCTGGAGCCGGAGACCGTGGCGCGCATCGCTGAGCACCCGAACGTGTGCGGGATCAAGGACTCCTCGGGAAACATCGTGCAGGCGGGCCAGATCATCCATCAGACCCCCAAGTCGTTCCATGTGCTGGTGGGGGCCGCAGCGGCGCTGCTGCCAGCCCTCGCCCTCGGCGCCTCGGGAGGGATCCTGGCCTTGGCCAACATCGCGGCCCAAGAGTACTGCGAGATCTACCGGCTGGCCCGTCAGGGGTCCTGGGACGAGGCGCGCGAGATTGCCTATCGACTCATGCCGGTGGATCGCGGCGTGTATGCGCGCTACGGCCTTGGCGGGCTCAAGGCGGCCCTCGATCTCGAGGGTTTCTACGGCGGTCCGTGTCGGGCTCCCCTCCCGGTACCCGACGGGGACGCGATCGAAGACATCAAGGAGTTCCTGGCCGCCGTCGGCCTCCTCTAAATAAACCGTCATGATTTGGAGTGATCTCGGGACAAAGATGCCAACACGCCGCCCCATGGCGACGCCGGGCCCTGCGTGCGCCGGGGATGCCCTCCCGAGCGACATGCCGACGAGCCGTAGCGGGCCCCGTTCGAGCGCGGGCTTCGCCCGCGCAACCGATGGGGGGAGGTTCGGAAGGGGGGCGCAGCCCCCCTCCGAGAATAGTGAGGAGGAACAGCAGTGAAACTCTCAGGCGCACGCATCTTCTTGGAGTCCCTCAAGCGTGAAGGAGTCAGGCTGGTCTTCGGGCTGCCGGGTGGGGCAGTCCTCCCCATCTACGACGCGCTTTACGACTTTTCGGGGCTCAAGCACATCTTGGTGCGCCAGGAGGCAGCCGCTGGTCACGCCGCGGCGGGGTACTCTCGGACCACGGGCAAGGTGGGCGTGGCCCTCGTCACCTCGGGGCCGGCCGCGACCAACCTGGTCACCGCGCTCCAGGACGCCTACATGGACTCCATCCCGATCGTGGCGTTCACCGGCCAGGTCCCCACCCATCTGATCGGTAACGACGCTTTCCAGGAGGCCGACAACGTGGGGATTAGCCGGCCCTGCACCAAGCACAACTTCCTGGTCAAGGACGGCGGGGACCTGGCCACGATCGTCAGAGAGGCCTTTCACATCGCTTCTACCGGCCGGCCAGGCCCGGTCCACGTGGACCTGCCAAAGGATGTCCTGGTCAACGAGTGGGAGTTTCGCTACCCGGAGAAGGTCTCCCTGCGCAGCTACAACCCCACGTACGAAGGGCACCCGGGACAGATCAAGAGGGTGACGAGGGCGATCCTTCAAGCGAAGCGACCGGTCCTCTATGTCGGCGGTGGAGTCATCTCCTCGGATGCCCACGAGGAACTCCTGAAACTGGCAGAGCTGACCCAGACCCCCGTCACCACGACTCTGATGGGGCTCGGGGCCTTCCCCTCGGAGCACCCGCTGTCGCTGGACATGCTGGGAATGCACGGAACCTATTACGCCAACATGGCCGTGTACAACTCGGACTGTCTGATCGCGGTGGGGGCGCGCTTCGACGACCGAGTCACGGGGAAGATCGAGGCTTTCGCTCCCCAGGCCCAGATCATCCATATCGACATAGACCCCTCCTCCATCTCAAAGAACATTCAGGTGCACATCCCCATCGTCGGCGATGCCCGACGGGTGCTTGCCAAGCTGGTGCACACCTTGAAGGACGAGATACGCGAGGATCTGCCCACCCTGGCGCGAGAGGCCCGCAAGCACTGGCATGCCCAGATCGCCGAGTGGAAGGCCCGGCACCCGCTCCGGTACGACCGTGACGATGAGATGATCAAGCCCCAGCACGTGATCCAGGAGATCTCGAACCTCACCCAGGGCGAGGCCCTGATTGTCACGGGCGTCGGGCAGCATCAGATGTGGACGGCGCAGTACTACAAGTTCAAGCACCCCCGGCACTGGTGCACCTCGGGTGGCCTGGGGACCATGGGCTACGGGCTTCCCACCGCCGTCGGGGTGCAGGCGGGTAATCCGGACAAGGTGGTGGTCAACATCGACGGTGACGGCAGCTTTCTGATGAATAGCCAGGAGCTGGCGACTTGCTGCCATTGGCATCTCCCCGTGAAGACTGTGATCATCAACAACGGCTACCACGGCATGGTGCGCCAGTGGCAGGAGATCATCTACAAGGAGCGCTACTGCGCCATCGACATCTCGGCCAGCCCCGACTTCGTGAAGCTGGCCGAGGCTTACGGCTGCGTGGGGATTCGCGCCAGCAAGCCCAGTGAGGTGGTGTCGGCGTTGGAGAAGGCATTGGCGACCCCCGGGCCGGTCGTAGTGGATATGGCGGTGGACCGCTACGAAAACGTGTTCCCGATGGTGCCGGCCGGGGGAGCCAACAAGGATATGATCCTGGAGCGTCCAGGCTCGGCGGTCAAAGAGCGAGCGGCGAAGTCTCAAAGCGGGTTTTAGGGTCCGCGCGGGCTTCGCCCGCGCAACCGATGGGGGGAGGCTCGGAAGGGGAGTGTAGCCTCCCTCCGAGGGGACAGAAATGCAGAACGGCAGTGAGCCAAGGAAGCATACGATCGCGGTCTTGGTGGAGAACCGTTTCGGGGTGCTCTCACGAGTTGCAGGACTCTTCTCCGCCCGGGGCTACAACATCGAAAGCCTCTCGGTCGGAGAAACCCTGGACCCGACAGTGGCCCGGATGACCCTGGTGGTGCGTGGCGACGAGTTCGTCATCGAGCAGGTGATCAAGCAGCTTCACAAGCTGATAGACGTGATCAAGGTCACCGACCTCACCGAAGAGAACCATGTGGAGCGCGAGATGATCCTCGTGAAGGTCAACGCGGAACCGACCTCCCGCGCCGAAATCTTGCGGATCGCTGACATCTTCCGCGCCAAGGTGGTGGATGTCACGCTGCTGACGTACACGCTGGAGGCCAGCGGCGACGAATCGAAGGTCAATGCCATCGTCGAGCTGATGCGCCCCTTTGGGATTCAGGAGCTGGTTCGCACCGGCAAGGTCGCCATCGCCCGGAGCCCCAAGACCAAGGTCCGCAGAATGGAGGAGAAGCTCGGGAAGCCGAGAGTCCCTGTGGGACATCGGCCCGAGGAGCCCGTCGGCAATCCGAAGATCGTCGGGTTCGTCGATTAAGCGTTCAGAGAGGGAGAGACCACAATGCCGGCAAGAATCTATTACGACCAGGACGCGGACCTCGGCTTGCTTCGGGGCAAGAAGATCGCGGTAATCGGGTACGGCAGCCAGGGGCACACTCACGCCCTGAATCTCAAGGACTCCGGCCAGGACGTGGTGGTCGGGCTCTACAAGGGCTCCAAGAGCTGGAGCAAGGCCGAGAAAGACGGTCTCCGAGTCGCCAGCGTTGCCGAAGCGGCCCAGATGGCCGACGTCATCATGATCCTCCTTCCCGATCAGGCCCACCGGGCCACCTACGAGGAGTCCATCAAGGGCGCGCTCTCCAAGGGCAAGATGCTGATGGTAGCCCACGGCTTCAGCATCCACTTCAACCAGGTTGTGCCGCCTCCCGATGTCGACGTGTCCATGGTCGCGCCCAAGGCGCCTGGCCACGTCATGCGGGACCTCTTCACCCAGGGCCCTGGAGTGCCGGCGCTCTTGGCTGTGGCACAGGACGTGTCGGGGAAGGCCAGGGAGGTCGCCCTGGCCTACGCCAAAGGGATCGGCTGCACCCGCGCAGGGGTCATCGAAACCACCTTCAGGGAAGAGACCGAGACCGATCTCTTCGGGGAGCAAACTACGCTGTGCGGCGGGATCTCCCACCTGATCAAAGGCGCCTTCGAGACTTTGGTGGAGGCGGGCTATCAACCCGAGGTGGCGTACTTCGAATGTATGCACGAGATGAAGCTGATCGTGGACCTCTTCTACCAGGGGGGCCTGGCGTACATGCGCTACTCGGTGTCCGACACGGCCGAGTACGGGGACTACACCCGCGGCCCTCGCATCATCACCGAAGAGGTCCGCGCCGAGATGAAGAAGATTCTGGCTGAGATCCAGTCGGGTCAGTTTGCCCGGGAGTGGGTGCTGGAGAACCAGGCCAACCGGGCGCAGTTCCTGGCCGTGCGCAAGCGGGATGCCGAACACCCAATCGAGGAAGTCGGCAAGCGCCTGAGAGGCATGATGAGCTGGATCACGCCGCCACGGATGTGAGGCGGCGGACGTGGGGGCGGGCCCATACCGTGGGAGGGGATGACGAAGAGACGGATACGGCTGCCGGTCGCTCCTGAGGGCTGGCCGGTCGTCCTGGTCCCCGCAGGAGCGGCGCTGGTCCTCTCCTTTGCCGGATGGCGGGGGGCCGGGGCGGTTTTGTGGGTCGCGGCGGTGGCCTGCGTGGGCTTCTTCCGCGACCCCGAACGGACGCCGCCGGACCGGCCTGGCGTGGTCGTCGCACCGGCCGACGGGCGCGTGATGGACGTGCAGACAGTCCACGACGGCGTGGCTGGTGAGGGGGTGCGGGTATCCATCTTCCTCTCGCCTCTCGACGTCCATGTGAACCGCGCGCCGATTGGAGGGCTGGTCACGGAGGTGGAGCACCGGCCGGGCCGATTCCTGGCGGCTTACCGGGCTGAAGCCTCGGAGGCCAACGAGCGCTGTAGCGTCCGCCTCCAGGGTGAGGCGGGACCGGTCTCGGTGCGGCAGATTGCCGGGACCCTTGCGCGCCGGATCGTCTGCCGGGTGCGGCCGGGTGACCAGCTCGCGCTGGGCGAGCGGTTCGGGCTCATCCGCTTCGGCTCGCGAACCGACGTGCTGATGCCGCGAGGCGTTGACGTGCGCGTCCGGGTGGGTGATCGGGTGCGCGGGGGTGAGACGGTGATCGGGGAGTTTTCATGAGGCGGCGATTCGTGAGACACCGCTTTGGGCGCGGTGGGGCGCCCAAGGGCCCGCGGGTGAGGCGCTGGCGGGAATTCCGCGAGCGCCGCCGCGGCGGGATCTTCCTCCTCCCGAGCCTCCTCACCACCGGCAACCTCTTCTGCGGGTTCCTCGCCCTGATCCTGACCGTGGATGCTCGGTATGCCGAGGCGGCTCTGGCCATCTTCGTGGCCATCGTGATGGATATGCTGGATGGGAAGGTGGCCCGGATGACCAAGACGACCACCCAGTTCGGGGTCGAGTTCGACTCCTTGGCGGACGTGGTGTCCTTCTGCGTGGCCCCGGCCTTCCTCCTCCACGCCCGGGCGCTCTCGGCGATGGGCAGGGCCGCGTGGGTGGCCGCCTTTCTCTTCGTCGTCTGTGGCGCCTTGCGGCTGGCCCGCTTCAACGTTGCGACTGGCACCGCCGACCGGCGCTACTTCGTGGGGTTGCCGACTCCGGCAGCCGGAGGGCTGGTCGCCTCCGCCGTCCTGTTCTTGGAGGGCAGGGTGTTGTCCCGCTGGGAGCTGCTCGCCGTCGGCGCCGGGACTTATCTCCTGGCTCTCCTGATGGTCTCCACCTTCCGCTACTACAGCTTCAAGGACGTGGACTTCGCCCGCCGCCGGCCGTTCGGGACGATCGTGGTGGTGGTGCTGGGCGCGTTGATCGTGGCGACCTATCCCCAGCTCTTCCTATTTGTCCTCTTCGGACTCTACGGGCTGTCTGGGCCCGCGCGCCGCCTGTGGATCAGGAAACGAGAAGCTCCCGTTCTCGCGGGTGTTGAACCCCGAGAGCCGAGCTAGAGCGGATTCGAGGGTCGATGACTCGCAAGGAGGAGGGAATTATGGATCGCGTCGTCGTATTCGACACCACGTTGAGGGACGGGGAGCAGGCACCGGGCTTTTCCATGAAGACGATGGAGAAGCTGGAGATGGCCCGGCAGCTGGCTCGGCTCAACGTGGACGTCATCGAAGCGGGCTTCCCGATCTCGTCCGACGAGGACTTTGGCGCCACCCGTGAAGTGGCCAAGCAGGTCGGCACGCTGGAGGGGGGCCCAATCGTCTGTGGGCTTTCCCGCGTGGGGCTGGCAGACATCGACCGGTGTTGGGAGGCGGTCAAGTACGCCAGGCGGCAGCGTATCCACACCTTCGTCGCGACCTCGGACATTCACCTGAAGTACAAGCTCAGAAAGACCCGCGCCGAGGTGCTGAAGGCGGCCGCGGAGGCGGTCAAGCATGCTCGGGGATACTGCGGCGATGTGGAGTTCTCGCCCGAGGATGCCTCCCGCTCGGACTTCGACTACATGTGCGAGGTGCTGGAGGCGGTGATCGACGCCGGGGCCACGACGATCAACATCCCCGACACGGTCGGGTATGCGATCCCGCAGGAATGGGGGGAGCGCATCGCCCGGATCCGGGAGCGGGTCAAGAACAGCGCCAAGGCGGTGTTGTCTGTCCACTGCCACAACGACCTGGGGCAGGCGGTGGCCAACTCCCTGGTGGCGATCATGCACGGGGCCCGGCAGGTGGAGTGCACGATCAACGGGATCGGCGAGCGGGCGGGCAACGCCTCCCTGGAGGAGATCGTGATGGCGCTTCGGACGCGGAAGGACTTCTTCGGCATTGACAGTCGGGTGAAGGCCGAGGAGATCTTCCGGGCTTCCAGGCTCTTGTCTCACGTCACCGGGGTTCATGTGCAGCCCAACAAAGCGATCGTCGGGGAGAATGCCTTTGCCCACGAGGCGGGAATCCATCAGCACGGGGTGCTCCAGGAGCGGCTCACCTACGAGATCATGAAGCCGGAGGACATCGGCCGCGCCTCCAACAAGCTGGTGTTGGGAAAGCATTCCGGACGCCACGCCCTTGCCGCGCGCCTCAAGGATCTCGGCTATGACCTGAGCGGGACCGATCTGGACAAAGCCTTCCGGAAGTTCAAGGACTTGGCCGACCGGAAGAAGGAAGTCTACGACGAGGACCTGATGGCCATCGTGACGGACGAGATGGCTGCCACCCAGGAGACGTACACCCTGGATTACCTCCAGGTTGTGTCAGGCACTGGCGTGATTCCGTCGGCGACCGTGCGTCTGAAGAAGGAAGGGCAGGTCTTCCAGGATTCGGGTGTCGGTGATGGGCCAGTGGATGCGGTCCTGAACGCGATCGATGCCATCACCGGACTGAAGGGCCGGCTGCAGGATTATTCGCTCCGTGCCGCGACGTCGGGGAAGGACGCCATCGGCGAGGTGTCAGTCAAGGTGGACTTCGACGGGACCGTGGTGAGTGGCAAGGGCGCCTCCACCGACATCGTCGAGGCCAGCGGCCGAGCCTATGTGAATGCGCTGAACCGTCTGGTCTCGCCGCTCGCCAAGAAGGTCGTCGAGGAAGGCCCGTAGGTGAAGAGCGGGAGCCTCTGTGAGCTGACGCAATGGGCATGACGATCACCGAGAAGATCCTGGCTGCCCACGCCGGGAAGCGCCAGGTGCATCCGGGGGAGCTCATCACCTGCCGGGTCGATCTGCTCATGGGAAACGACATCACCGCTCCCATCGCCATCAAAGAATTCGAGAAGGCGGGGGCAAGGGCGGTGTTCGACCCCGACCGCCTGGCCATCGTGCTCAGCCACTTCGTTCCGGCGAAGGATATCAAGTCGGCAGACCAGTGCCGGATCGCGCGAGACTTTGCCAGGCGATATGGGCTCAAGCACTTCTACGACGAGGGCAGGGGTGGCATCGAGCACATCCTCCTCCCCCAGGAAGGGCTGGTCGTCCCCGGCGACGTGGTGTTGGGGGCTGACTCCCACTCGTGCACATACGGTGGGCTCGGCTGTTTCGCCACGGGCGTGGGGTCCACCGATCTTGCCGCCGCCATGATCACCGGTGAGACGTGGTTCAAGGTCCCGGAGTCCATGAAGTTCCACTTTTACGGAAGGCTCACACCCTGGGCGTCTGCGAAAGATCTGATCCTCTACACCATCGGTCAGATCGGCGTGGACGGGGCCACCTATCGCGCCATGGAGTTCACCGGCGAGGTGGTGCACTCGCTGCCCGTGGATCAGCGGCTCACCCTGTGCAACATGGCCATCGAGGCTGGCGGCAAGAGCGGGATCGTGGCTCCCGATGAGGTCACCCTCGGGTACGTCCGGCCTCGCGCCAAGCGGCCCTGGACGCTCCATCAGTCGGATCCAGACGCCCGGTACCACTCGGTCTTCGAGTGGGACGCAGGAGCGATCGGGCCCCAGGTGGCCTGCCCCTACTCCCCGGATAACGTCAGGCCGCTGGAGGAGGTCGCCGGCATCGAGGTGGATCAGGTCTTCATCGGCTCCTGCACCAACGCCCGAATGGAGGATCTCAGGGTGGCGGCCCAGATCATGCGCGGCAAGAAGGTGGCGCCCTACGTGCGCTGCATCGTGATTCCAGCCACCCATCGGGTCTATCTGGAGGCCATGCGCGAAGGGCTGATCGAGGTCTTCGCCGAGGCAGGGTGCGCGGTCTCCGAGGCCACCTGCGGCCCGTGCCTGGGCGGGTACAATGGCGTGCTCGGAGCCGAGGAGGTCTGCCTCTCCACCTCCAACCGGAACTTCGCCGGGCGGATGGGGCATCCGAAAGCGAAGGTATATCTGGCCAGCCCCGCTGTGGCGGCGTCGACCGCCGTCAGGGGAAAAATTACCCATCCGGACGAAGCGGTCCGCGAGAGGGGGAGCTGATGAACCTCGTCGGCAACGCGTGGAAGTACGGCGACAACGTCGACACCGACCAGATCATCCCTGCCCGGTACCTGGTCACCTCTGACCCGGACGAGCTGGGCCAGCACTGCATGGAGGACGCCGATCCGGACTTCGTCAAGAAGGTCCGGCCCAGTGACGTTCTCGTGGGGCTCAGGAACTTCGGGTGTGGGTCCTCCCGGGAGCATGCCCCGATCGCCATCAAGGCCGCGGGTGTGTCAGCGGTGATCGCCAAGTCCTTTGCCCGGATCTTCTACCGGAACTCGATCAACGTGGGGCTCCCGCTCTTCGAGTGCCCGGACGGAGCTGAGCGAATCGAGCAGGGAGATACCCTCGAGCTGAACCCCGTGACCGGCGAGATCAAGAACCTGACCAAGGACGAGGGCTACCAGGCCCAGCCGCTTCCCGAGTTCGCCCGGGAGATCATGGCCGCGGGTGGGTTGATGAAGTATGTGGCTAGGAAGAAGGGACTCGCCGGGATGGGGACGGGTCGATAGCATGCTTGTTCGGCCAACATCTGCACGTTTGTGTCCAATTTGGGCACGCCGTCACCGGCGCCGTGCCGAGAGCCGAGCAGATCAAGGACGCAGGGAGGAGCCCACCGGAGGCGTACTCCCCGTACGTTGAGGATGGGCGACGACCGAGGACGCAGAGATGCGACGGTTATCGGCAC
>JBHIAB010000069.1:0-14866 GCA_046758385.1 Methylomirabilia bacterium
AACTTCGCGGAGGTGGCCGCCCACGAGCTTGGCCACGTTCTAGGGCTGGGCCATTGCAGCGATCCTGATGCCACGTCGTGTGCGCAAGCTGAAGCCACCCCCCTTGTTTCCCGCTGCACCTGCCGCTGTCGCAAAGACAGCTTTTCCAACCGTGATCATGCGGTCCACTGGAGCTCGTTTCTGAGGCGGAAATGCGCGCAGAGGCGCCGTGGAGCCGGCCATGAACGAGCCAACGCCGGCCCTTGACTCAGCGAGCTGGTTGGCGCTTGCTAGAGTAGACGCAGTTTCCTTCCGGCGCCCGCGTCAACGCCGTGAGGATTCTTATCATCACTGGATCTTCGAGAATGTGACGCGCTGACACGTTCCGGTGTAAGAGAGGAGAGAAGCGATGAAGCTAGTGCTCGATAAGCATCTTCCGCCTAGGACTGGGTGGGCGGGCCTGGTGCCACGAGGCCAGCGGCTACGGATCGTGGAGGTCGATGGCGGTCAGATCGGAGACTTCGTGGTGTTCAACGCCGGCAATCTCCAGGAGCGTTTCGATCAGGCCCGGACAAAGGCAAATCAGGGGAGGATTCTCATCACGAAGGGGCACGTGCTGTACTCGAAGGGCAACGAGGTGATGATGACGATCACTGAGGACACCTATGGAATTCATGACTTGCAGTATGGCATGTGCAGCCGCTGGATCTTTCAGAGCGGGAAGTACCGTGGCTTCACCGGGGGCTTTCAACCGGGTGCCGGTCAGGGTACCCCTGAGTTTGGATGCTGGGAAATCCTCACCGAGGCGTTGAAGCCGTGGAACATTCCAGCTGAGGACATCCCGAGTCCGTTCAACGTCTTTCAGACCATGCAGATCGACGCCGAGACCGGTAAGCTTGGAATCCTTCCCGGCCGAAGCAAACCCGGCGACTATATCGAGTTTCGCGCCGAGATGAATTGCTTGTGTGCATTATCGGCGTGCCCGTGCGGGGGGAAGCCCTCGCGGGTCCAGGTGTTTGCAGAGTAGCTGTCCGAAGCAGGTGCGAGGATCGGGCCATTGCTAAACGCTGCCGCACTGCCTCGCTGCGCCCGGGGCGTTGACACAGTCCGCGCCCCCTTCTATGCTGGCGGCGTCGTGCCATCCAAGCGAACCGATGCAGGCCCGGGCCCCCTGGCTGCCCTTCTCGGAATCGAGCGGGGCAGCATCGAGAACGGACGGTGCTGCTTGGAGCTCACTGTCCGCGCTGACCACATGAACCCCGACGGCGTGGTCCACGGGGGCGTGGTCTACTCCCTCGTGGACTCCGCCATGGGTGGAGCGTTGACTTCGCGGCTAGAGACCAGCGAGCGATGCGCCACGCTTGAGATCAAGATCAACTACCTGGCCGCCTGCTCGGGCGGGAAGCTACGGGCCGAGGCCTGGGTGGTGAATCACACCAAGCGGATCGGGGTCCTCGAAGCCCGGGTCCATGGCGACGGCGACCAGCTCGTGGCGCTGGCGACGGGCTCCTTCTACATCCAGAGCGCCACGGTGTGAACCGCCCGTTGGTCATCACGCTGCTCGCTGGCTTTCTCTTCGCCAGCCCCCTGTTGCAGATCTGCGCCGTCATCGCGCCACCCCCCTTCCGTCTTCTGAACTTCGGCCCGACCCCCTGGCTGGCCTATCCAGCGTATTTGCTCGTGGCCCCTCTCGTCGGCGCGCTCCTCTGGCGCGGACACCCGCGAGCCCGGTTCGCGGCCTACCTGTTCGCATCACTGGAGCTTCTCCGTGGCGTCCGGGCCGGTCACTGGGATGCCGTAGCCGCCGCGCTTGCCGTGGTCGCTCTGCTGCAGATTCCGAGCGCTCGGCGCTTCTGCCCACGGCTTCGCCCCACCGAGATGCGCGCGCGATTCTCCCGCCTCCGCCCGTGGTAGGATAACGCCATGAAATTCCTCTGCGTGGACTGTGACGAGCCCATGCGGCTCCAGCGGAGCGAGGGACCGGACGAAGGCTCGTTGACGGTGACCTTCGCCTGCGGGCGCTGCGGGCGCCGCGTGGCGATGCTCACCAACCCGTTCGAGACTCAGCTCGTCCGGAGCCTCGGGGTGAAGGTGGGCGGGCGCACCGCGCCGCCGACTCCCTTCGAGCGCCTCCGCTCCTCCATGGCGCAGCAGCGGGAGGAGGCCTTCGAAGGCGCCGATGCCATTCAGGCTCGCGAGACGGCAGCCGACGGCGAGGGGCCCAGCTGCCCCTTTGCCGCCATGGTGGCCGGACAGGACACCGAGAGCCCGAGCACGATCAGCTGGAGTTCCGAGGCCGAGGCTCGGGCTGAGCGGATCCCCTCCTTCATCCGCCCCATGGCCAAGAAGGCCATCGAACGCTACGCCGAGGGCAAGGGCTATCGCCGCATCACCGAGGAGGTGATGGACGAGGCCCGCGCCGCTCTCGGAATGTAGCGGGCTGCCCCTCGAGCCGTCTTACGGCCGCACCTTCACGTGGCGGCCGTACTGCTTGTGGCAACGCGGACAGCGGAGCCAACCCGTCCGAACCCGTTTGACGACCCAGCCGCAGTGCGGGCAGAGCCGGAGCGCGCGCCGGCCCACCACCCAGCCACCGTAGCCCAACGCGACAAGCGCGACCAGGATGAGGAGACCGGCCAACCACTCCATCTGAAACCTCAGCCTTCAGGATCGAGACTTCAGGCCTCAGGCGAGAAACTGGTTCGGCTGCTCGAAGATTCCGAGGGCGATGCACGCGTGCGGAGTCCGCGCCGAGCGAAGCGACCCGGGTCGACACCAGAGCAAGTTCCCTCGAGAGCAGGCGCTGTCATCCTCCACTAGCGTGGCTTCCATCGTAGAGGATCTGTCGCTTCATGCCCCACCGCGCCCGCCGTCGTCCCCGCGTCGCAATTGTAGCGGTGGAAGGTCGCGCTGTCCAGGCAGCGTTCAGCTCAGGCGGTGCGGCGGGAGAGGACGAGGGCAGAACGACGGCTGAGATCCTGAAGGCGCCGGGCGGAGTCAGGATAGGCCGATCCGGGCCCGTGGCTCAGCGCTTCGCAAGCCGCTTGCGCTTGATGTAGACCCAGAGCTTCTTGGTCATCTCGGAAGGGCCAATGGGCTTGCCCCCGAATACCACCTCGAGCGAGTCCCTGCAGCCCTTGAAGTTGATGGCGTACCCCCCGAAGGCTAGCTTCCGTTTTGCCATACCGTTCCCTCCCTCCTGCTCCAGGTGAACTGCCCGATTCGTGTCGACCGCGGAAAAGGAACTTCGCCGCCCGGCGCCTCCCAATCCGGCCGGGAGTATTATCGCGTTTTACGAGGGAGAAAAGAAGGAAAAAATACTATGGCTAGGGGGACGCCGCGGGACGGCTCCTACGGAATGGGGTCCCGGTGCGCAAGGGCGAGAGAGGGTGCGTGCGACCTCAACCCGCCGCGTCGGGACCGATGCCGTGCTCTCTGAGCTTTTTGCGGAGGGTGTTGCGATTGATGCCCAAGAGGGCCGCCGCCTTGAGCTGGTTGCCGCCGGTCTCTCGGAGCACCGCCCGCAATAACGGCTTCTCGACGAGCCCCACCATCAGGTCATAGAGCTTCGCCTCGGCGCGTCCGCCGAGCCCTCGCACGCACTCCTCAAGCTTCTGCTCCACGATCTCCTCCAGCGTGGGGCCAGCTTTCACCGTTGCTCCCGCCGACACCGGGCCGATCGGCAGGTGCTCGGGCAGGATCACGCCCCCCGTGGCCATGACCATGGCCCGCTGGATCACGTTCTCCAGTTCGCGTACATTCCCGGGCCACGCGTAACCCATCAAGCGATCCAACGCCTCGGGCGCGATGGCGCGCTCGCCCAGCTCCGCGGCATACTTCGCCAGGAAGTGCTCGGCCAGGAGCGGAACGTCTTCACTTCGATCGCGGAGCGGAGGCAGTGCGAGCTTGACCACGTTCAGGCGGTAGAAGAGGTCTTCTCGGAAGCGCCCCTCCCGGATCATCGCCTCCAAGTCGCGGTTGGTCGCCGCGATCAGCCGCACGTCCACCCGAATCGTGTTCTGCCCGCCAACCCGCTCGAAGCTCCGCTCCTGTAGCGCTCGGAGGAGCTTGGCTTGAAGCTCGAGGGACATGTCCCCCACCTCGTCCAGGAAGACGGTGCCGCCATGGGCCAGCTCCAACTTGCCGAGCTTACGCTCGCGGGCGTCGGTGAAGGCCCCCCGCTCGTGGCCAAACAGCTCGGATTCGAGCAGGGTGCCGGGGATCGCCGCCCCGGAGACGGCCACAAAGGGGTGGCCCCCGCGCCGGCTGTAGTGGTGGATGGCTCGCGCCACCAGCTCCTTGCCCGTTCCCGACTCGCCACGGAGGAGCACAGTGACCTCGGTGGACGCGATCCGGCCGATGGTCTTGTAGACCTCCTGCATCCGCGGGTGGCGCCCGACCAGCGCCCCGAACTCCCACACCTCCCTGAGTCCGGTCCTGAGCCGCGCCACCTCCTGGGTGAGCCGCTTCGCCGCCAGCGCCCGCTCGGCCAGAAGGAGGATGTCGTCGAGATCGAAGGGCTTGGTCAGGTAGTCGTAGGCCCCGCGCTGCATGGCCTGGATGGCGGTCTCCATGGTCCCGTAGGCGGTCATGATGACGACCTGGGCCTCCGGGCTCAGCTCGCGCAGGCTGGCCAGGAGCGTGAGGCCATCCACTCCAGGCAGGCGCACGTCGAGGAAGATGAGGTCAAAGGGCTCCGCCCGAGCTTCCCGGAGCGTGGCCTCGCCCTCCGCCACCGCCGTGACCTGGTAGCCCGCATGCCCGAGGCCTCGTTCCAGGACCCAGCGGAGGCTTTCCTCGTCCTCGGCGATCAGGATGCGGCCTTCGGGCATGATCCACGGACGGTGCCGCCGCGCTCGCCCATCATCTGGCGACCGGCAGGAAGCAGCTGACGGTGGTACCACCGCCGGGGTAACTGTCCACCTGGATGGCCCCCTTGTGCTCCTCCATGATCCGGTGGCAAAGGGCCAGCCCCAGCCCCAGCCCCTTCTGCTTCGTCGTGAAGAAGGGATCGAAGATCTTCTCCCGCACCGACTCGGGGATGCCTTCCCCCTCGTCCGCCACCTGGACCTCTACCATGCTCCGCATCCCGGTCCCAAGGTCCACTTTGGAGAAGAGTGGGTTTCTGGACAGTCGCGTGGTGACCGTGAGATGACCCCCTCCCGGCATGGCCTCTATGGCGTTTCTCACGACGTTGGTGAAAACCTGGACCAGCCGGTCCTCGTCTCCGAGAATCGGCGGCAGACTCGGGTCGTAGCGGCGAACAATGCTCACTCGACAGCCCGCCGCCAAGTCTTCGGACAGGAGCGTGACGCGCTCGAGGATCTGGTGGAGGTTGAGGGGACGGGGACGCAGCCGGACAGGCCGTCCGAGGTCCAGGAGCAGTTCGAGGATCCGGTTGACCCGATCCACCTCCTTGATCAGCACCTCGGTGTACTCCGCCGACCGCGCGTCGTCGCCCAGCTCTTTTCTCAAGAGCTGCACGGCGCCGCGTATCGCCCCGAGAGGATTGCGGATCTCGTGAGCGAGACCCACCGCCATGCGCCCCGCAGCGGCCAGCCGCTCGCCCCACCGCACCTCTTCCTCGAGCTGGCGAATGCGGGTCAGATCCCTCAGCACCGCCACGGCGCCTTCCACAGCACCGCTCAGTCCGAGCATCGGCGCCGTGACGATGCTCACGGCGAGGGGCCGACCGTGTGGGTTCTCGAGTACGGCCTCGCCCTCAGCGCGGCTTTCGCCGGTCCGGAGGGTCTCCGTCAGATGCCGAGCCAGCGAGGAATCGGGTGGAAGGATCTCCTTCAGGGTCCGTCCTTCCACCCGTCTGACCGAGCGGGAGGTGAGCGCCTCGGCGGCCGGGTTCCAGAGGACAACCCGCAGGGCCTCGTCCACGCCAACCACGGCATCGGGAAGCCCCATCAACAGGGATCGGTAATCGAGGTGCGCCATCGCCTTCGGAGGGGGGCTGTGCCCCCCTTCCGAACCTCCCCTCATCGGTGGCGCGGGCAAAGCCCGCGCTGGAACCGACCTATTCCAGTGGTGTGTGGCACTCTCGGCGGGCAGCGCATGTCATTCTGAGCTCAGCGAAGAATCTGGATTCTAGGCGAGTTTCAGGTCGGGGAGCGCGTTCAGCGTGAGCGGCGCACGCTCGCCCGCGAGCAAGCGAGCATGCCCCGCCAGGGCGATCATGACCGCGTTATCGGTGCAGAGTCGCTGTGGCGGGATGAAGAGCTCCCAGCTCCGGCCCTCGACTTCCGCCTCGAGCGCCATCCGGAGCTGGGTGTTCGCGGCGACCCCGCCCGTCAGGATGATCCGCTTGACGCCGAGGCGAAGCGCCGCCTTGACGGTCTTCCGCACCAGCATCTTGACCGCCGTGGCCTGGAAGGAGGCCGCCACGTCGGCCACCATCGCCCCGGAGAGCGGGGCGTGACGCTTGACGAAGAGCGAGACCGCGGTCTTGATCCCGCTGAAGGAGAAGTCCAGGGTACCATCGCTGATCTCAGCCATAGGAAAAGCAATCGCGGTGGGATCTCCAGCCTTCGCCGTTCGCTCGATGACCGGGCCGCCGGGGTAGCCGAGCCCCAAGAGCTTGGCGACTTTATCGAAGGCTTCCCCGGCAGCATCGTCCCGGGTCTGGCCGATGAGCCGGTAGCGAAGTGGCTCCCTGGCCAGGTAGAGGGCCGTGTGCCCTCCTGAGACGACCAGGGCGAGGAAGGAATACGACGGCTTGGGCTCCACCAGAAACGCGGAGAAGACGTGTCCCTCCAGGTGGTTGACACCAACCAGGGGGAGCCGGTTGACATAGCTGATGGCCTTTGCCACTGAGCAACCCACCAGGAGCGAGCCCACGAGCCCCGGCCCCTGTGTGACCGCGATGCCCTCCAAGTCACGGAGGGTGACGCCGGCATCGGCCAGAGCCTTCTCGATCACGGGGAGAATCACTTCCACGTGACGGCGAGAGGCCAACTCGGGGACCACGCCGCCGTACGGAGCGTGAACCTCGTCCTGGGAGGCCACCACCGAGGCCAAGACTCTCTCGCCCGCCAGCACGGCCGAGGCCGTCTCGTCGCAGGAGGTCTCGATGCCCAGGACCAGCACTCAGCGCTCCACGGTCCAGGGACCGGGCTGGCGCGACTAGTCCAGCTCCAAGGAATCGCTGTGAATCCCCTGAAGCCGATGATTCGTGCCGGGCCAAATGACGAGCATGACGAGGGCGCAGGGAGGAGGCCACCGGAGGCGTACGCGGTTGTACGTCGAGGATGGCCGACGACCGAGGACGACGTCTGGCGAAGTTAGTTGGCCCGGCACTAGTTGAGCTGAGCGCGGGGGGGCGTGGTGGACTCCGGTCGGCCCTTCTCCAAGATCCGCATCGCCTTGAGCAGGTCAACGGCCCGGTCGAGCTGGGGGTCCTTCTTCACCCGCTCCTCGGCCGACTGCTCGACGGTCGCCCTGCTCAACTCGGCGGCTCCGATAATCCTGGTTCGCTCCACGACGATGTCCGGCATGATCCCCTCGCCGTGGATGGAGCGGCCCTTGGGGGTGAAGTACTTGGCAGTAGTCAGCCGGAGCCCCGCCCCGTCGGAAAGGGGGATGATCGTCTGCACCGACCCCTTGCCGAAGGTCTCCGTGCCGAGGATCACGGCTCGGTTCCAGTCCTGCAGTGCCCCTGCGACGATCTCGGACGCCGAGGCGCTGCCCTTGTTCACGAGGACGACCAGCGGCACGTCGGTGTCGGAGTCCCTCGAGTTGGCGGTGAAGCGCATGTTCTGGTTGCGCACGCGCCCCTCGGTGTAGACGACCAGCTTACCGGTCTCCAGAAACTGTTCGGCCACCTCCACCGCGGCCGTGAGCAATCCACCGGGGTTCGATCTGAGGTCGAGCACAAGCCCCTGGAGTTCGGCGTCTGCGGAGAGCTTCTCCAAAGCGGCTTCGAGGTCGTCCCCGGTTTGCTCCTGAAACTGCCGGAGCCGGATATAGCCGATCCCCGCCTCGAGCTCTTGGCTCCGCACCGACTGCACGTGAATTTGCTCCCGGATTATGGTGAAGTCCTTGGGCTCCATCCACCCGTCCCGGAGGACGGAGATCGTGATCTTGGTGCCGGGGCGGCCTCGCATCCGCTTCACCGCATCGAAGAGCTGCATATCCTTGGTGGCAATCCCTTCGATCTTGACGATGCGATCTCCCGGTAAGAGCCCGGCGCGGTATGCCGGTGTGCCTTCGATGGGAGCCACCACGGTGAGGACGTCGTCCCTCAGGGTGATCTCGATCCCGAGGCCGCCGAAGCTCCCACTGGTCTCCACCTGCATCTCCCGGTACATGTCCGGATCGAGGAATGAGCTGTGGGGGTCCAGGCCCCGGAGGGTGCCCTTGATGGCGTCATAGATCAGCTCCTTGGGCGCGACCTCCTCCACGTACTGGCTCTGGACAATGGAGAGCACCTCCGTGAACAGGCGGAGCGAATCGTAGGTGGCCCCAGTCTCCTGGCTCCTGCTGACCACTGTTCCCCCGAAGGCGAGGGTGAGCAGCAGCAACACGACGGAGATCAGAATGGCCTTTTTGATCGGTTGGGTGCGACTCATGGGAGGTGCCTCCTTGCCACCTGTCTTGCCCGCTCAGCTCGGTCGGCGGAGCCACTTGGCAGGATTCTCGGGTCGTCCCTGGTAGCGCACCTCGAAGTAGAGGCGCGGACCCGCCAGCGACCCGGTGTCTCCCACCGTGCCGATCACCTGCCCCTGCCGCACCTGCTCCCTCTCCTTCACGCGGATCTCGGCGGCGTGGGCATAGAGGGTGTAGTAATCGTTGCCGTGATCCAAGATGATCAGGTGTCCGTATCCCTTAAACCAGTCCGCATAGATGACCTGACCGGCGTACACCGCCTGGATCTCTGTTCCCTCCTGGGCCTCGATATCAATACCACTGCGGAACGTCCTCGTGCCAAACCGGGGATGCACCTGAGGGCCGAACGCCGTGACGATCGCTCCCTCGGTAGGCCAAGGGAGCCGCCCCCGGCGGCTGCCAAATCCTGCTCCTGGCCTCACAGCCCCGGGAGCCGATCCAAGCCTGGCGAGATCTCGTTGCTTGGCCCGAAGCTCGCGAATGAGTGCCCTGAGCTGCCGGGAGGCTTCGGAGAGCTCACCCACCATCCGCTCGTGGTAGGCTCGCTGCTCCTGGACCTTAGCCAGAAGCTTTCGCCGCCGCGCGGCCTCCCGATCGACCTGGGCCTGTTCCTGGCTGGCCTGGCCCCGCAGGGCCGAGAGCTCCCGCTTCCGGCTCTCCACCCGATCCCGTCGATCAGCCAAGCGCTCTCCTATGTCACGATACTCCTGAACGAGCCGCGCGTCTACAGCCGCGAGCGTGGCTAGGTGGCGAAGCTGAACCGCCCGAGCCACCGGGTCTTCTCCCGAGAGAATCAGCGGCAGCACCCCGCCCCCGGCGCGAAGCTTGTAGAACGCTCTGAGCCAGCGGGCCAGGGCCACCTGCCGCCCCGCCTGGCGCTGCTCGAGCCCCTGGATTTCTCGTTGGAGAGTGGTGACCTCTCCTTTCGCCTCTTTGAGCCGGCGATCCAACCGCACCAGCTGGCGCTTCTTCTCGGCCAGTGCCCGGTCGATGGCCTCCAATTCAGCCAGAAGCGAAGCCTCGCGGCGTCTGGCGCTGGCCGCCTTCGCCTTCTCCTCCTTGAGCTGCTTCTGCGCCTGGCTGAGGGCTCGCTCCTTTTCACGAAGCTGGGTCTCCTCCCGCTTCTCCGCCGCAGCCGGCACCCTAAGGAGCCCGACGACCAGCAGTGCCACGAGGAGCGCGGTGAACCTCACGTCAGGATCGTCCCTTTGCCAGGAGCCCACCCACGGCCCCGAGGAGGCTGCCACCGCCGAGGAGGAGGGTGATCTCAAGCGGTGAGAGAAACGTGGTCCCAGAAAGCCCCAGGGTGAGAGCCAGGAGCGATTCCAAGTGACGCAGCACCAGGGTGTACGCCAGCCAGAGAACGGCGAGGGCGAGCGCCGCGCCCACGAGGCCCTGAAGAAGCCCTTGCAGGAGCAGTGGGAGCCGGAGCACCGCTTCGCTGGCTCCCACCAGCCGCATGATCTCGAGCTCCTCACGCCGCGCGTGGAGTGCCAGCGTGCTCGCCGTAGTCACCGTCAGAATCGCTGCCAGGGCCAACACGCCCCCTACACCGAGACCGACGGCGCCGAGGAGGCGACGCCACTGGGCGAGTCGCTCCACCCATTCGGTGCCGCCCTGGACCTCCTCCACTTCTGGAACGGTTGCGAGGCGCTGGATCAGTTGCCGCGTCCCGGCTGGGGTCGCAGCCTCAGGCGAGGGCGTGAGCACCAGCGAGGCTGGCAGCGGGTTGGCCGGCAGCTCGTCGACAACTCCAGCCTGCTCACCCAGGGCCTCTCGGAGCGTGACCAGGGCCTCCTCCTTGGAGACATACCGGAGGCGCTGGATGCCACCGACCGCCTCGACTCGCTGGAGCAGATCGGCCACGGCCTCGGGGGACGGCTCATCCCTGAGGTAGGCGATCACCCGGAAGCGCTCGCGCCACTCGGTCACCGCGTGACCCAGGTTCACCGAGAGCACCCAGAACGAGCCGAGCGCAGCCAACGAGAGGGTGATCAGGAGCACCGCGCTGACGCCTACCCATCCGGCCCTGCGGAGGTCGCGCAAGGCTTCCTCGATGACGAACCCCGTCACGCTCTCGCCCCCACCGCCGACGCCGATACCGGACGGTCATCGACCCAATCCTCTTTGTCCTTCACGAGTCGCCCGGCCTCCAGGAACAGCGTGCGTCGCTTGAGCCGTGTGACGAGAGCGGCGCGATGCGTGGCGAGGAGAACGGTCGTGCCCCGACTCCAGATCTCGAAGAGGAGCTCGATGATCTCGCGAGACATCGCCTCGTCCAGGTTCCCGGTGGGCTCATCGGCCAGGAGCAACTCGGGGTTCTTCATCAGAGCGCGAGCCAGAGCCGCGCGCTGCTGCTCCCCAAGGGAGAGCTGGGGCGGGAGCGCCTGGGCTCGAGCCGAGAGTCCCACCGCCTTCAATGCCTGGAAGACCCGCGGCGTGATCTCCCGCCGGTGCACCCCTAACACGCGAAGGACCAGGGCCAGATTCTCGTAGACGGTCCTGCTTGGAAGGAGTTTGGCGTCCTGGAAGACGATCCCGAGAGTCCGACGGAGCTCGGGAATCTGAGAGCGCCGGAGCCGCGCCACCTCGACCCCTGCGACTCGGACTCTCCCTTCGCTGGGGAGGTCTTCCCGATAGAGGAGGCGGAGGAGGGTAGTCTTGCCGGCGCCGCTCGGGCCAGCCAGCAGGGCAAACTCGCCCTTGTCGATGTGAAACGAGACACGGCTGAGAGCCGGTACCTCCACCGGCCCCACCCGGTAGATCTTCCACACGTTGTGGAGGTCAATCATCAAGCGTATTTGAGATTATACGCCGGGGAGTTAGCTGCTCACAAACTGTTTGCCTCGGAGGGCGCCAAGCGCAGGACCCCGGCCCGAGTCCGAGAGGCGCGAGCGCGGGCTTTGCCCGCGCCATCGAGGGGGGAGGTCTCGGAGGGGGCCGCCGAGGCCCCCTCCGAAGATTATTTGGGGAGGCGTTCGAGGAGGAGCTGATTGACGAGGCCGGGGTTGGCGCGCCCACGGGTGGCCTTCATCACCTGACCCACCAGAAAGCCCAGGCTTTGCTTCTTGCCCTTCTTCCAGTCCTCGACGGCGGCGGGATGAGTGGCGAGCACCTGCTCAACCACCTCACCCAACGCTCCGGCGTCAGCAACCTGGGTGAGCCCTTCGCGCTTGACGACGGTGTCCGGGTCTTCCCCTGAGCGATACATTTTCTCGAACACTTCTTTGGCGATCTTGCCGCTGATGGTGCCGTCGTCGATGAGCGAGAGGAGCCGGGCCAGGTTCCGGGGTGGGATCGGACAGGCCTTGATGTGGGCTTCCTCAGCGCTGGGCAGCTCGCGCAGCAGCTCGGACATGACCCAGTTGGCGACCACCTTGGGCTTGCTGTACTGGCCTACCGCTTCTTCGTAGTAGCCGGCGAGAGCGGGAGTCTGGCAGAGGAGCTCCGCGTCGTAGGTGGGGAGGCCATACTGGCTGACGAAGCGTTGGCGGCGCGCCTCAGGCAGCTCTGGCAGGATGGCCCGAAGCGTTTCCACCCACCCCGACTCGATCTTGAGCGGGACTAGATCGGGCTCGGGGAAGTAGCGATAGTCATGGGCGTACTCCTTCGAGCGCATGGAGAGCGTCTGATCCTTGTCCGGATCCCACAGCCTCGTCTCCTGGACGATGCGCTCACCGGCCGCCAGTGCACGAGCCTGGCGTTTGGCCTCGAACTCCAGCGCCGCCTGGACGTTCCTGAAGGAGTTCATGTTCTTGATCTCGACCTTGGTCCCGAACTCGTTCGACCCCCTCGGGCGGAGGGAGATGTTGGCATCACAGCGGAGCGAGCCCTCCTCCATGTTGCCGGTCGAGACCCCGAGGTAGATCAGGATCTCGCGGAGGGCTCGGAGGTACGTAGGCGCCTCGGGGGCAGATCGGAGATCGGGTTTGGAGACGATCTCCATAAGCGGCACCCCGCTGCGGTTGAAGTCCACCAGGCTGAAGCGGGCGGTCTCGAAAACCGAACCCTCGTGGAGGAGCTTCCCCACGTCCTCCTCCATGTGGAGGCGCTCGATCCCGATCGACCTCCGGGTGCCGTCGACGGGTAGCTCGATCCAGCCCTCCGAGGCCAGCGGCTCCTCGTACTGGCTGATCTGGTAGTTCTTGGGCATGTCCGGATAGAAGTAGTGCTTGCGGGCGAAGCGACAGAACGGATTCACCCGGCAGTGGAGCGCGAGCGCGGTACGGATGGCGAACTCTATCGCGCGCCGGTTGATCACCGGCAGCACGCCCGGCATCCCCTGGCAGACCGGGCAGGTCTGCTTGTTCGGCGGCGCACCGAAGGTCGCGGAACAACAGCAGAAGAGCTTGGAGCGGGTGGAGAGCTGAACGTGGACCTCCAGCCCGATGATGACTTCGTAGTCGTTCGACGCGCTCATGTCAAGGGCGGCTTTCTGATGCGCCAGTCCGTGGCCTGCTCGTAGGCATAGGCGACCCGGAGCAGCGTGGCTTCGTCGAAGGGTTTGCCGATGAACTGGAGCCCGACGGGCAGCCCGTCGCGGGTGAAGCCGCCCGGCAGCGACAGCCCAGGCAGTCCGGCCAGGTTCACCGGGATCGTGAAGAGGTCGCACAGATACATCTGAAGCGGGTCTTCCTTCTCGCCGAGCTTGAACGGGACGTTGGGGGTCGTGGGGCAGACGATCAAGTCCACCGTGGCGAAGGCGCGCTCGAAGTCCCGGCGCACCAGGGTGCGGACGCGCTGGGCTTTGCCATAGTAGGCCTCGTAGTAGCCGGCCGAGAGCGCATAGGTTCCCAGCATGATCCGGCGCTTGACCTCGGCCCCGAACCCTTCTGCACGTGTCCGGCCGTACATCTGGATCAAATCCTTTCCGCCGGGCGCGCGGTAGCCATACTTGACGCCGTCGTAGCGGGCCAGGTTGGAGGAGGCCTCCGCCGGAGCCACGAGGTAGTAGGCCGCCAGGGCGTAGTCAGTGGTGGGGAGCGAGATCCGCTCCGTCCGAGCGCCGAGCTTCGTCAGGAGCTCGACCGCCTCCCAGACGGCGCGTTCCACCTCAGGGTCTATCCCCTCGATGAAGTACTCGCCGGGGATTCCGAGCGTGAGCCCGGAGACCCCCTCAGCCAGGAGCCCGATATAGTCGGGAACGGGAACGTCGGCAGAGGTGGAATCCCGCGCGTCGTGACCGGCGATCGCCTGAAGGAGCAGTGCCGCGTCCCGCACATCTTTCGCAAGCGGCCCAATCTGGTCCAGCGAGGAGGCGAAGGCCACCAGGCCGTACCGAGACACGCGCCCGTAGGTAGCCTTCATACCGACCGTGGCGCAGAACGCTGCGGGCTGGCGGATGGAGCCTCCGGTATCACTGCCGAGAGCGCCGGCGCAGAGGTCGGCTGCCACGGCAGCGGCGGAGCCACCCGAGGAGCCACCGGGGACGCGGGCCAAGTCCCACGGGTTGCGTGTCGGAAAGAAGGCCGAGTTCTCGGTGGAGGAGCCCATGGCGAACTCGTCCATGTTGGTCTTGCCGAGCAAGACCGCGCCAGAAGCGCCGAGCTTTTCCATCACCGTGGCGTCGTAGGGCGGCACAAAGCCTTCGAGGATCTTCGATGAGCAGGTGGTTCTGATCCCGCTGGTGCAAATCACGTCCTTGATGGCCAGCGGAACCCCGTCCAGCGGGCCGAGCGGATTCCCTTCCCGCCATCGCAGGTCGGCCGCGGCTGCCCGGGCCACGGCCTGCTCGCGGGTCACCGTCACGAAGGCGCGGACCTTGGGATCCAGCGCCCCGATCCGCCCGAGGTAGGCCTCCGCCGCCCGGGAGGGAGTCGCCTCCCCTCGCCGGTAGCGGTCGGCCAGCTCGTGAATCGTCAGCCCCGTCAGGTCCACATCGACTCCGGTGGCATCACTCTTCGATGATCTTGGGGACACGGAAGAACTCCCCGTCCTGCTCCGGCGCGTTGGCCAGCATGCGCTCGCCCGGGAACGACGGGCACGTCTCGTCCTCCCGCATCACGTTCGTCATGGGGATGACGTGAGAGGTCGGCTCGACGCCGGCCGTGTCCAGTTCTCTGAGCTTATCGATGTAGGAGAGGATCGCATCGAGTTGGGCGCGCATCCGCTCCTTGTCGGCCTCCGGGAGGTCGAGGCGCGCCAACCGCGCCACATGCTCGACCTGCTCCCGACTGATCTTGGGCCCGGCCATGCTCACTCGGAGGGGGGCTCTGCCCCCCTTCCGAAACCTCCCCCCATGCAGCTTGCGCGGGCCAAGCCCGCGCCCGACCTT
>JBHIAB010000070.1:0-14804 GCA_046758385.1 Methylomirabilia bacterium
A
Source organism: Methylomirabilia bacterium (assembly GCA_046758385.1). Lineage (GTDB taxonomy): Bacteria > Methylomirabilota > Methylomirabilia > Rokubacteriales > CSP1-6 > JBHIAB01. Next base: position 2 of record JBHIAB010000070.1, read on the forward strand.
GAAGCTGGTTGACACGGCCGGTCGGGTCGAGCGCTTCCAGCGAAAGTACCGACGAAGCTCTCAGAAGGCCGGGTAGCTGCCGCTCCTCCACCCAGAGCGCGGTGGCCGAAACGAGAGGGTGTGGGCCCTGGGGGCGGAGGCTCGGCGTCCCGTTCCCTGCTTTCTTGTCCGCCCGGCCATCCTGTCGCTGGGCCTCCTTCGGTTTTCCACTCCTCCTTCCCTTCGATTGGAACGGGCGGTGAGGGTCCCTGATGTTTGGAAAACTGCGCCAAATTGAAGAGCGGTACCGCGAGCTCTCGAGGCTGCTCGCCGACCCCAAGGTGATCGGCCAACCGGCGGAGTACGCTCGTCACGCCAAGGTTCACGCTGAGCTCAATGAGATCGTCCAACGCTTCGACGAGTACAAGCTCCTGCTGTCCCGTCTTTCGGAAGCCCGGCACATCCTGGCCGAGGAGGCCGACCGGGAGCTTCGCGAGCTGGCCCACGCGGAGGTGGAAGATCTCGTGGGCCGCCAGGCGGCTCTCGAGGCGGAACTCAAGCGCCTGCTTATCCCGCGTGATCCCAACGACGCGAAAAACGTGTTCGTGGAGATCCGGGCCGGCGCCGGGGGGGACGAGGCTGGGCTGTTCGCGGCCGATCTCACGCGCATGTACACTAAGTATGCGGAGCGCCAGCGGTGGCGGGTGGAGGTGATGGACAGCCATCCCACGGGTGTGGGTGGGTTCAAAGAGATCATCCTCTTCATCCAGGGTCGGGGGGCTTGGAGTCGGCTCAAGTTCGAGCGAGGGGTGCAGCGTGTTCAGCGCGTGCCGGTGACGGAGTCGAGCGGGAGAATCCACACTTCCACGGTAACCGTGGCAGTTCTCCCCGAGGCGGCAGATGTCGACGTCAAGGTCGATGAGCGGGATCTCCGCATCGACGTGTACCGGTCCTCGGGCCCGGGCGGCCAGGGGGTCAACACGACTGATTCGGCGGTGCGCATCACCCACGTTCCCACGGGAGAGGTGGTGACTTGCCAGGACGAGCGCTCCCAGATCAAGAATCGGGCGAAGGCTCTCAAAGTGCTCAGGGCGAGGCTCTTGGAGCGCGCGCAGCGAGAGCAGCAGGCCCAGATCGCCGCGGCCCGCAGGAGCCAGGTGGGGACGGGCGAGCGAAGCGAGCGGATCCGCACCTACAACTTTCCGCAGAACCGGGTCACTGACCATCGGATCGGGCTCACCTTGCACCGGCTCATCGCCGTTCTCGAGGGAGACCTGGACGAGCTGATCGATGCCCTCCAGGCCTCAGAGCAGACGGAGCGTTTGGCGGAGATGGCCAGTTGAAGCTCCAGGCGGCTGAGACCGTGGGGAGCCTGCTCGAGGAGGCTCGGGAGCTCTTGGAAGCCGCCGAGCTTCCAGGGTCCGCCCGGGATGCTGGGTGGCTGCTGGCCGGTCTTCTCGGCGACAGATGCTGGGCTCTGGCTCTCGAGCCCGGGCGTTCGGTCTCCAGAGAGGTCGCGGAGCGGTTCAGAGCGCTCCTGGCCCGGCGCCTCCGCCGTGAGCCGTTGCAGCACCTCCTGGGCTGGGAGGAGTTTTGCGGGCTCCGACTGCGGGTGACTCCCGAGGTCCTGATCCCGAGGCCCGAAACCGAGCTGTTGGTCGAGTGGGCGGTCGAAATCTGCCATGGTCTCACGCCTGAGGCTCCGACCGGGCCCGGCGGACCCCCCGCTGTCAGCCGGCGGGTCGCGATCGATCTTGGGACAGGGAGTGGGGCGATCGCCTGCGCGTTGGCTACGAGGATTGTGGGCTTGGTGGTGATCGGCGTGGATTGCTCGGCTCGGGCCCTCGCCGTAGCCGAGGACAATGTTCGTACCCTTGGGCTTGGGAGTCAGGTCCGTCTGGCTCGAGGGGACCTCTTCGAACCCGTCGCCGAGCTGGCAGGGACGGCGGATCTGCTGATCGCCAACCCGCCGTATATCCCCTCAGGGCTGATCGGATCGCTTCCTCCGGAGGTTCGCGACTGGGAACCCACGCTGGCTCTGGACGGTGGCCCCGACGGGATGGTGGTCCATCGGCGCATCATCGCCGGGGCTCCCGCAATCCTGCGCTCCAGCGGGTGGTTGTTGATGGAGCTGGGCGAAGGACAGGCCGAGCCACTGACCCGAGCCCTCGAGGGATCGGAAGCCTTCGACCGCATGACCGTTCGCCGGGACCTCGCGGGCGTCGAGCGGATGATCGGGGCTAGGAGGCGGTGATGGCTTCGTGCCTGCTCATTGAAGGGGGGGTGCCGCTCCGCGGCACGGTGACGGCGAGCGCGGCGAAGAACGCCACCTTGCCAGCCCTGGCCGCGTGTCTTCTGACGGCAGAACCCGTCATCCTGGAGAACGTCCCATCGCTGGCCGACGTGGCCACGATCCGGCGCCTTCTGGAGCGGCTCGGCGCGGAGCTCGTCGAGGCCGACGGCGGAGCGATCCGAGCCCGAGTGACTGAGGTACACAGTCACGAGGCCCCCTACGAGCTGGTATCCACCATGCGGGCATCCGTCCTCGTTCTAGGGCCACTGCTTGCGCGCACCGGTGCGGCGCGCGTGGCATTGCCGGGAGGTTGCGCCATCGGGGTTCGCCCCATTGATCAGCATCTCAAAGGCCTCAAGCGCCTGGGTGCTGAAATCCAGATCGAGAACGGCTACGTGGAAGCCCGGGCGAGCCGGCTCAAGGGAGCCCGGATCACCATGGACCTGGTGACGGTGACGGGGACAGAAAATCTCATGATGGCCGCGGCGCTGGCCGAGGGGACCACGGTGATCGACAACGCCGCGCGCGAGCCCGAGGTGGGGGACCTCGCCACGTTGCTCAAGTCCATGGGGGCGAGGATCGAGGGCGCCGGGACGTCACGAATCGAGGTCGAGGGAGTGCCCGAGCTGGAAGGGTGCCGTCACCGGATTATTCCCGACAGGATCGAGGTCGGAACACTCCTGGTCTCTGGGGCCATCACGGGTGGTGATGTCACGGTCGTCCAAGCGGTGCCTCATCACCTCTCGGCCGTGCTGAGCAAGCTCGAGGAAGCGGGAGTGCTGCTGGAGGTCTCGGAGACCTCCATTCGTGCCCGCGGACCCGGGCGGCCGCGGCCAGCGGACGCCATCACGCACCCCTTCCCGGGCTTCCCGACAGACATGCAGGCCCAGTTGATGACACTCCTTGGTCTGGCGGACGGGATCTCCCGGATCACGGAGACGATCTTCGAGAACCGGTTCCTGCACGTGGCTGAGCTCTGCCGCATGGGGGGCAGCATCGAGATCGACGGGGCCGCGGCCTTCGTGCGCGGCGTCCCCCGCTACCAGGGAGCCCCGGTGATGGCCTCGGACCTCCGGGCGTCGGCGGCGCTGGTGCTGGCGGGACTCGCCGCCAGCGGGCGCACGGAGATCTCGCGGGTCTACCATCTGGATCGCGGCTACGAGCGGCTCGAGGAGAAGCTAAAGTCGCTCGGAGCCCGAATCTGGCGCGAGTCGTGACGGGCAAGGCGCTCACGCTGGCGCTCCCGAAGGGCCGGCTGCTCAATCCGGCGCTGGAGCTTGTGGGCCGGATGGGCGTGGACAGCGTGGAAGCCGATTCCCGTAAGCTCATCTTCTCCGATGAGCGCTCGGGGCTCCGCGTCTTGATCTTGAAGCCTGCGGACATCCCTGCGTACGTGGAGTACGGCGCGGTGGATCTGGGCATCGTGGGAAAGGACATCCTGCTCGAGCAGGAGCCCGACGTCTACGAGCCGCTCGATCTCGGCTTCGGCTCCTGCCGGCTCGTCGTGGCCGAGCCCACCGAGCTCTGGGGCCGAGACGATCCGGCCAAGTGGTCGTGGGTGCGCGTCGCGACCAAGTATCCGCGCCTGACCGAGAGGTACTTCTCCGGGCGCGGGATCCAGGTCGAGGTGATCCGCTTGGACGGCTCCGTGGAGCTGGCCCCCCTGGCGGGGCTGGCGGACCGGATCGTCGATCTCGTCCAGTCCGGTGAAACCCTCCGGGCCAACGGGCTCGTCGAGGTCGCGGAGATCCTGAAGTCGACGGCCCGGCTGATCGTCAATCGCGCCTCGCTCAAGACCGAGTACGGGCCGATCAGCAAATGGATGGAGGCGATGCGCAAGGAGATTTCGCGGTGAGGTGCCGACGGCTGGAGGCGGCCAGCCTGGGGGTCGAGGGAGTGATTAGAGCCCTCGAGCGGCCACCCGAGGCCGTCGCCCCCGAGATTCGTCAGAGCGTGGAGGCGATCCTCCGAGCGGTCAAGACGCGGGGAGATGCGGCGCTGCTCGAGTTCACCGAGCGCTTTGACGGGCTCAAGCTCCGGGCTCAAGAGCTGGCGGTGACAGCCGAGGAGTTTGCGGTGGCTCGAGAGGAGGTGCGCCCCGAAGTCGTCCGGGCCCTCAGGTTCGCCGCTCAACGGATCGAGGCCTTCCACCGCCAGACGCTGCCGCGCTCTTGGTGGCTGGAGGACCCGAACGGCTCACTCGTGGGCCAGCAGGTCCGCCCGCTGGAGCGAGTCGGCATCTACGTGCCCGGAGGCCGGGCGGCCTACCCGTCGACAGTCTTGATGACCGCGATTCCAGCGAGGGTCGCCGGGGTCCCCGATCTCGCTCTCGTTTCGCCCCCTGGGGAAGACAAGTCCCTGAATCCCGCGGTGCTTGTCGCGGCTGAGCTGGCGGGGGTCACCGAGACTTATCGGGTCGGCGGGGCCCAGGCCGTGGCTGCCCTGGCCTACGGGACCGAGACGATTCGGCGAGTGGACAAGATCGTGGGACCCGGGAACATCTACGTGGCCTTGGCCAAGGCGATGGTCTTCGGCCGGGTCGGGATCGACTCGCTTGCGGGGCCCAGCGAGGTCGTGGTGGTGGCCGATGGCAGCGCGGATCCGGACTGGGTGGCGGCGGACCTGTTGGCTCAGGCCGAGCACGATCCCATGGCGCGCCCGATCCTCCTCACGCCGTCGGTGGCACTCCTCGATGGGGTAGGCAGGGCGCTGGAACGCCAGCTCCCCAACCTCCCACGCCAGGCGATCGCGCAGGCGGCGCTGGAGCAGAACGGGGCGCTGGTGCTGACCCGTGACCTGGAGGAGGCCGTGGCTGTCGCCAACGGGCTAGCCCCCGAACACCTCGAGCTCCACGTGGAGAACCCTTTCCCCCTCGTCTTTCGGGTTCGCCATGCCGGGGCCATCTTCCTGGGGTGCTACACTCCTGAAGTGGTTGGCGATTACGTAGCCGGGCCGAATCACGTGCTCCCGACCGGTGGCAGCGCCCGCTTTGCTTCCGGCCTAGGCGTGGAAGATTTTGTGAAACGGTCGAGTCTCATTCAGTTCTCTCCAGAGGGGGTTCAGGAGGCTTGGCCGCATCTCTCACTGCTCTGTCGCGTGGAAGGGCTTGAGGCCCATGGGGAAGCGGCCCGGCTCCGCCTCCCCGAGGGAGGATCTTCACCATGAGTGATCAAGAGATCCAGCAGGAGTGGCCGCGTCAGGCCCGGATCGAGCGGAAGACCCGAGAGACCGAGGTCCTCCTCCAGCTCAACCTGGACGGCACCGGTGTGGCCAAGGTGGAGACCGCCATCCCATTCTTCAACCACATGCTTGAGGCGTGGTCCAGGCATGGGCTCATGGATCTGATGGTGGATGCGCGGGGAGACACCGAGGTGGACCTCCACCACGCCGTGGAGGACGTGGGGATCTGCTTGGGTAAGGCTTTCAAGGAGGCGGTCGCGGACAAAGAGGGGATCGTGAGATATGGCACGGCCTTCATCCCCATGGACGAAGCTCTGGTGTCGGCTGCGGTGGACGTCTCCGGTAGGCCATACCTGGTCTTCAACGTTCCGCTTCAGCGGACGCGGGTCTCGAACTTCGATCTGGATCTCTTGAAGGACTTCTTCCGCGCCTTCGCCTTCAATGCCGGGATCACCCTCCACGTGAGCCTCCACTACGGCGAGAACCTCCACCATATTGCCGAGGCGGTGTTCAAGTCAGTGGGGCGTGCCCTGACGCTCGCCACCCGGCTCAACCCCAGGGTCCACGGCGTCCTCTCCACCAAAGGCCACCTCTGACCCGTACGTGGGGGCGGACACCAACCATAGAGAGGCCAGCAGGGTGAGGACGGAGGGCTTTCGAGCGGCGGCTCTGCCGCCGCAACCTTGCGGGGGGAGGCTCGGCAGGGGGGTGGAACCCCCCTTCGAGGATCAAGGGGGCCGTCGAGGCCCCCTCCGAAGTGATCGATGATTGCGATAGTGGATTACGGCAGGGGGAACCTCGGGAGCGTAGAGAAGGCGTTCCAGCGCCTCGGTATGGAGGCCACCATCACTCAGGCCCCCCAGATGGTCCGAGCCGCCGAGGGAGTCGTGCTCCCTGGTGATGGCGCTTTTCAAGACGCCATGGGTAATCTCGCCGCACTCGGGCTCATCTCGGCCCTTAAGGGCGCGCTTGGGGATGGCCGGCCGTTCCTTGGCATCTGCCTCGGCTACCAGCTCCTCTTCGCCGAGAGCGAGGAGTTCGGACAGGGCAAGGGGCTGGAAGTCATTGCTGGAGTGGTCCGGCGCTTCCCCAAAGGGCTCAAGGTTCCGCACATGGGGTGGAACCAGGTTCTTCACGCCGGCGACTTGGTCCTCTTCGAGGGGATTCCGAGCGGGGCCCACTTCTATTTCGTCCACTCCTACTATCCGGAGCCGTTCGAGGGCGGACTCCGGGTGGCCACGTGCGAGTACGGGGTGAGCTTCGCAGCTGCCGCGGGCAAGGGGAAGATCTTCGGGACTCAGTTTCACCCCGAGAAGAGCCAGCGGTGGGGGCTCAAGCTGCTTGAGAATTTCGCACGGATCGCCAGAGAGGGCCCGAGATGATCGTGATCCCGGCGATCGATCTTCGGGCGGGCCGCGTGGTCCGTCTCGTTCAAGGGCGGGCGGAGTCAGAGACGGTCTTCGGTGACGATCCGGTGGCCGTGGCGATGAGATGGGCCGAGTGGGGGGCCCCGCGGCTCCACGTGGTGGACCTGGACGGTGCGTTCGCAGGAGTGTCGAAACAGACCGCGCTGATCCGCGAAATCATCGGGAGCGTGACTGCGCCCGTTCAGGTGGGGGGAGGCCTCAGGACCCTTGAGGCCATTTCGGTGGTGCTTGAGGCTGGGGCCGGCTGGGCCGTGCCCAGCACGCGGGCGGCTCTGGATGGGAGGTTTCTGGCTGAGGCGTGTCGGCGCTACCCCGGGCGGATCATCGTGGCGGTTGACGCTTCAGGCGGGCGGGTGGCCGTGGATGGCTGGCGGCGCATCCTCGACCGATCGGCGGTCGAGTTGGCCCAGGAGGCGGCGCTGGCAGGGGCTGCCGCGATTCTCTACACGGACATCCCCCGGGACGGGACTGAGGCCGGACCGAACCTTGAGAGCACGACGGCGGTGGCCCAAGCCGCTGGGGCTCCGGTTCTGGCCTCGGGGGGCGTGGGGCGCTTGGCGGATCTCAACCGCCTAGCGGCCATTCCGGGGGTAGCCGGGGCCGTGATCGGGCGTGCGCTCTACTCTGGCGCGGTGGACCTGCGTGAGGCTCTCGCCACGGTTGGGTAGGGGTGCTCGATGCTGGCTAAGCGCGTCATTCCCTGTCTTGACGTCAAGGATGGCCGCGTGGTCAAGGGTGTGCAGTTCCTGAACCTCCGGGACGCCGGCGATCCGGTCGCAGCCGCCGAGGCCTATGACGCACAGGGTGCCGACGAGCTCGTGTTCCTGGATATCACCGCCTCCCACGAGGGACGCGCCATCATGCTGGATGTGGTGCGAGACACCGCCCAGAGGGTCTACATGCCGCTCACCGTGGGGGGCGGGGTTCGCAGCGTTGAAGACATCAGGGTGCTCTTGCGAGCGGGTGCCGACAAAGTCTCGCTGAACACCGCGGCTCTCGAGCGCCCCCCCGTGATCCGCGAGGCGGCGGAGCGCTTCGGAAGTCAATGCATCGTGGTGGCCATCGATGCCAAGCGGGATGACGGCCGGTGGGTTGTCTACACCCACGGGGGCAGGCGATCGACGGGCCGTGATGCCGTCGGGTGGGCTCAAGAGGCGGAGAGCCTGGGAGCTGGCGAGATCCTCCTCACCAGCATGGATCGGGACGGTACCAAGGACGGCTACGATCTGGCGCTGACTCGCGCCATCGCCGAGGCGGTGTCGATACCGCTGATCGCGTCCGGCGGTGCTGGGACCCTCGAGCACCTCTTTGAGGGCTTGACTGACGGCAAGGCGGATGCCGTCTTGGCGGCCTCCATTTTCCACTTCGGCCCCTACACTGTTCGGGAGGCGAAGGAGTACTTGATGGCCCGCGGTGTCCCGGTGAGAGTGGGAGAATGAGCATGGCTGAGGAGCTCCGGTTTGACGCCCAGGGGCTGATCCCCGCGGTGGTTCAGGAAGCCACGACGGGGGAGGTGCTGATGGTGGCATGGATGGACCGGGAGGCCCTCGAGGTCACCCGGAAGACCGGGCTTGCCCACTTCTGGTCACGCTCCCGGCAGGCGCTGTGGAAGAAGGGGGGGACCTCGGGGCACATCCAGCATGTGGACGCCATCTATGCTGACTGCGACCGGGATGTCCTCCTCCTGCTCGTCCATCAGGAGGGGGTGGCCTGCCACACGGGAAGCCGAACCTGCTTCTTCTCACGTTTGAACGGTAGAGGGACTTTGCCGGACCGATGGGATGGCCCAGAGATCCTAGAGCTGGTGGAGCGGGTGATCCAGTCACGAAAGGCGGATCCCAGGCCGGATTCCTATGTGTCCGGGCTCCTGGCTGGGGGGGAGTCAGCCGTGTGCCGGAAGGTGGGGGAGGAAGCGATCGAGGTGGTGGCTGCCGCCCTGGGTGGGGAAAGCGAAAGCCGGCTGCTCTCAGAGGTTGCCGACCTCTGGTTTCACACCCTGATTCTTCTTGGCGGGCGGGGGATTCCGCTCCGCCGGCTCTTCGCGGAGCTGGCGCGGCGTCACCGCGAGCGGCCAGCTCGGTCTCGGGGGAGCGAGAGCTGAAGGCGCTTTTTGCGTCATCAAGGGGTTGTCTCGGGCAGGGAGCCCTGCTGTTGCTCCTCGGGCTTTCGGCGTGTAGTGCGTCTCGGATAGAGAGCGGGGTCTTCCACTCTTCCAAAGGATATCGGGTGAGCCTACCTTCCCCGCTGTGGCGGGTCAGCTCCGACGGTCGGGCTGACCTCGAGCTCAGGCACACGAGGGTGCAAGCCGGGATCTTGGCTCACGCCACCTGCCAAGGCAAGGCGCTCCTCCGATCGCTTCCGGTGCTGGCCAAGCACCTCAGCTTCGGCTTGAGGGACCGGCAGGAGCTCGAGCGGACGGAGGTGAGCGTGGCGCGGCGGCCGGGGATCCGGGTGCTCCTGCGGGGGCGGTTGGACGGCATTCCGGTGAAGGCCGAGGCGTACGTTATCAAGGGGGAGCGGTGCGTTTACGACATGGTTTACGTGGCTCCACCAGAAGAGTTCTCTGCGGGGGAGTCGGACTTTCAGGCATTCGTCCGGAGCTTCACACCGTGAGGGAGAGGGCCGCATGACGATCGGGAGCGCGCTAAGAATTCACAGTCGGGGCGCGGCGATCTGGTACGGAGGGCTCGGGGTCCTCATGGTGCAGGTGGTGCGGAACCTCGCCTTGCCCCCCTCCTACTGGCGGGTGGTGATTCAGGAGATGGACACGATCGGGATCCAGTCTCTGATGGTGGCCCTCACCGCCGCCGCCTTCACGGGAATGGTCCTCGCGCTGCAGAGCGGGGTGAACATGGCCCGTTTCGGCGCCGAGAACTACGTGGGTCCTGTCGTGGCGCTCTCCATCCTGCGGGAGCTAGGCCCGGTGCTCACCGCCATCCTGGTCGGGGGAAAGGTCGCCTCCGGTATCACCGCCGAGCTGGGCTCCATGAAGGTGACCGAGCAGATCGATGCCCTCCGTGCCATCGGCGTCAACTACATCAAGAAGCTGATCGTTCCGCGCCTCCTGGCTGCCCTCGTGGTCTTCCCGCTGCTCACCGTCCTGGCCGATTTCGTCGGCCTCCTGGGCGGGATGTTCATCTCGGTCTACGAGCGGCACGCGGATCCTTACCTGTACTGGACCAATATCTTCTACTGGGTGGTGCTGCGCGACTTCCTGAGCGGGATCGGCAAGAGTGTCTTCTTCGGTTTCATCATCACGCTGATCGGCTGCTACAACGGCCTGGCAACGGAGGGCGGCACCGAAGGGCTGGGCCGTGCCACCACGGCCACGGTGGTGCAGGTAGCCATGGGGGTCATCATCGCTGACTTCTTTCTGACCAAGCTCTTCCTCTTCCTGTTCTGGCCGTGAGGGCAATCGACTCGTGGGGGAAACGGTCGTCGAAGTCATGAACGTCCTCAAAGCCTTCGAAGGACACGAAGTGCTCCGGGGGGTGTCTCTGGCGCTTGAGAAAGGGACCACGCTGGCCGTCATGGGCGGTAGCGGCCAGGGCAAGACCGTGCTTCTGAGGCTCATTGCCGGGCTCGTCAAACCCGATGCCGGCGTCGTCCGCCTCTTCGGGACTGACCTCGTGCCCCTGCGCGAGGAGCAGATGCTTCGCCTCCGTCGCCGGACGGGGTTTGTCTTCCAGGCGGCCGCGCTGTTCGATTCGCTTTCGGTTTACGACAACGTCGCCTACCCCCTTCGTGAACACACCCGCATTCGCGAGAATGAGATCGCCAATCGCGTCGGGACTCTTCTCTCCCTGGTGGGCCTGCCAGGGACCGAATCGCTCCTGCCAGCAGAGCTCTCGGGCGGGATGAGGAAACGCGTCGGGATTGCCCGGGCCCTGGTGCTGGAGCCGGAGGTGGTGTTGTATGACGAGCCGACGGTGGGGCTCGACCCCGGCAACGCCAAGCTGGTGATCGATCTCATCACCCAGCTCCGGGGTGGCGTCTGCGACACTGCCATCGTGGTCACCCACGATGTCGAGTTCGTGAGGAGGATGGCCGATCAGATGGCCATCCTCCACGAGGGGCAGGTGGCGGCCGTGGGCACCCCCGAGGAGATCCTCAACTCGGACGTCGCATCGGTCCGGGCATTCCTGACCGGAGACGTCAAAGCGTCCTGAGATGGCGCCCGCACGCTCGCAGGTGGCGCTCAAGTTCCGCGTCGGCCTTTTCTTGGCCGTGTCGCTGGTTGTCTTCTCTGTGCTGGGCATCATGCTTGTTGGGCCAGAGGGGCTGATCTGGACCTCCAAGTATGAACTGGTGGCCGAGTACGAGGAGGTCGGCGGGCTCATCCCCGGCGCCATCGCGCGACTGGCCGGAGTCCAGATCGGCCGGGTGAGCGACGTCCGACTCCCCGAGGTGCCGGGCGGGAAGGTGCGGGTGACGCTGAGCATCGCTCGGCAGTTTGGCGACCGGATCCGGAAAGACTCTGTGGCTCGGATCGAGACTCAGGGGCTCCTTGGGGACAAGGTCGTGGAGATTTCCCTCGGGAGCCCCACGGCTCGGGCCCTCAATCCAGGGGAGACCATCGCCACCCGGGAGGCCGTCGAGTTCAACCGGATCGTTGGCCAGGGGGCCGAGGTTCTAAAAAGCGTGGCCGCGCTCTCGGCCACCCTGAGGACCGCCGTGGAGACTCTTGACACTGGGGAGGCGCTGGAGGACCTCGCCGCGACACTCAAGTCGGCGCGCCGGATCGCCGAGAGGGTCGAGAAGGGGGCCACCGCGGAAAATCTCTCTGGCACGCTCGAGTCGGCGCGGCGAATCGCTGAGCAGGTGGAGAAGGGGTCGGGATGGCTCCACGTGCTCCTGTACGAGGAGCCCGAGGCGCTGAGACGACTCAATGCCCTCCTGGGGTCAACCCAGAGGCTTCTGGCAGACGGCCAGAGAGGGGAGAGCGCCGTTTCGGTCCTCCTCTCCGCTGAGAGTGGCCGCGCGGCGCGGCAACTCCTCCGGAGCGTTGAGTCGCTCGGCTTGATCGCGGAAGGGGCCAGGGAGGGCAACTCCCTGCTGGCCGCTCTCCTGTTTGACCCCAAGTACAAGTCGGTGATGGAAGATCTGCGGGTCGTGGCGCAGAACTTCCGAGACGTCTCCGAGAAGCTCGCCGGCGGCAGAAGCGTGATGGGAAGCTTCCTCCAGGACGAGGCAGACGGGCCGCTGGGAGAAGCGGCGAGAGACTTCAAGGCGGCGTTGGCGAACCTTCGCGCGATTACCGACCGGCTTGCCGCCGGAGACGGCACCATCGGCGGCCTCCTCCAGGATCCTACGGTCTACGAGAACCTGGCTGCCTTTCTTGAAGGGGCTCAGCGAAGCGTCCTTCTGCGGTACTTGATCCGCTCGACGATCCAGAGTGGGAACGAGTGATGCCAACGCGTGCCGCGGTCTACCGTTGTCAGGCCTGTGGCTTCGCGTCTCCAAAGCCGGGGACCTGTCCGGACTGCGCCCGGCAAGGGAACTACCCCCCGCTAGTGGAGGAGCTCCAGGGTCCCCGCAGAGCGGTGCGCCGCGGGCTCGCCGAGACGGACCGGGCTCAGCCCCTCGGCGAAATCAGGGTGGAAGGTGGCGAGCGCACGCCTACGGGGATCGGGGAGCTGGACCGGATTCTGGGCGGCGGGGTGATCCGGGGCTCTCTGGTCCTGATCGGCGGGGACCCCGGCATCGGGAAGTCTACGCTCCTCCTTCAAGCCTCTCATGCCTTGGCTGACCGGGTCGACCGGGTGCTCTACGTCTCGGGAGAGGAATCGCCGGCTCAGGTGAAGCTCCGGGCCGACCGCCTCGGCATCTCGGCCAAGGGTCTCTACCTCCTGGCCGAGTGCGATCTCGAGGCCATCGAGGGGCAGACGGATCAGCTCAAGCCCGCGGTCTTGGTGGTGGACTCGATCCAGGCGGTCTATCTCTCAGGGCTGGAGTCGGCTCCGGGGAGTGTGAGTCAGGTGCGAGAGTGCGGCAGCCGCCTGATGCTCATGGCCAAGCGGAAAGGGGTTGCCATCTTTCTCGTCGGCCACGTCACCAAGGAGGGGGCACTGGCCGGGCCCCGTGTCCTCGAGCACATGGTCGACACGGTCCTCTACTTCGAGGGCGAGCGCCATCATGCCTACCGGGTGCTGCGGGCGGTGAAGAACCGGTTCGGGTCCACGAATGAAATCGGCGTCTTCGAGATGACCGAGCGCGGCCTGGCCGAGGTCACGAACCCCTCCAGATTCTTTCTGGCCGAGCGGCCGGAAGGAGCGCCCGGATCCGTCATTGTCTCAAGCCTCGAGGGGACCAGACCGCTCCTTCTGGAGCTCCAGGCCCTGGTGAGCCCCTCCCATTTCGGGACCGCGCGGCGCACGGTTCTCGGAACGGACTACAACCGTGTCTGCCTGCTCCTGGCCGTCCTGGAGAAGCGGATGGGGTTTCCACTGCAGACGCAGGACGTGTTCGTGAACGTGGCCGGAGGGGCTTGGGTGAAGGAGCCGTCCCTCGATCTGGGGGTAGTGATGGCGGCGGCCTCCAGTTATCTGAACCAGCCGGTGAAGGGTCATCTGGTCATCATGGGCGAGGTCGGGCTTACCGGTGAGGTCCGCGCAGTCACCGGGCTCGACCTCAGGTTGAAAGAGGCGGCGGCGCTCGGACTCAAGGGCGCGATGGTGCCCGAGAGCAACCTCCGCGAGGGAGCCCTGCTCCCCCTGGATGTTCTGGGTGTGCCTTCCGTCGATGAAGCGGTGCGGGCTCTTTTTGCAGCATGATTCCATTCCTACACATCTGTCGCAGTGAGGGAAGCGATGACCATTGTTATCACGCGGGTTGTTGTGCTCTGTGTGGCGGCAGTCGCAGCGCTCGTTGCGGGGGAAGCCACTGGGCTCGGGCTTCCCTGGCCGATCTCGGCCGCGGGCGGGTTGGTCGTGGGAGGACTACTCGTGCTTCTGGAGTGGGGGGCTGGGCGGCTCCCCGTCGATCGCCTGTTTTGGGGCGGGGTCGGCGGGATAACCGGCCTCATGGCTGGGTTGGCCCTGGCTGCGGTGATAACCGCCCTGGTCCCCGAAGCGGCGGGGTGGGCCCGGGGACTGTTGGGGATCTCCCTGGGTTACCTGGGCGTGGCCGTCGCGCTCCGGAAAGGGGAGGAGCTTGAAGGACTCACCGGCATTCTGTTTCCCAAGGTGGCGGCACGCCGCGAGGTCTACAAAATCCTTGACACCTCGGTCATCATCGATGGCCGCATTGCGGACATCTGCATGACCGGATTCCTTGAAGGCACCCTCGTCGTCCCTCAGTTCATCCTCCGGGAGCTCCAGCAGATCGCGGACTCTTCCGACAGTCTCAAGCGGAACCGGGGGAAGCGGGGCTTCGATGTGCTGCAGCGGATCCAGCGGATCCCGAAGGTGAAGGTGCAGATCCACGACATCGATGTTCCCCACTTTCGCGAGGTAGACCGCAAGCTGGTCGAGGTTGCCAAGCTCATCGGTGGCAAGGTCGTCACCAACGATTACAACCTCAACAAGGTCGCTGAGCTCTCCGGCGTCTCGGTACTGAACATCAACGAGCTGTCGAACGCCCTGAAGCCGGTGGTGCTGCCCGGTGAGGTGATGCACGTGCACGTCCTCAAGGAGGGGAAAGAATCGGGCCAGGGGGTGGCCTACCTCGAGGACGGGACCATGGTGGTGGTGGACCACGGCAAGAAATATCTCGGCCAAAGCGTGGACGTGGTGGTGACCAGCGTACTCCAGACCACGGCTGGGCGGATGATCTTTACGCGCCTCAAGGAAGAGGACTAGGCGTCCCATGACACGAAGTCGCTGGCTGCGCAGAGGGCTCGCGTGCGCCGGGAGTGCCCTCCCTCGCTTAGGGCCTCCTCGCCTCGACGGGCTTTGCTCGCTCGGACGCCTCCGCTGGCCCCCCC
>JBHIAB010000071.1:0-14728 GCA_046758385.1 Methylomirabilia bacterium
TTCGTCAAGCAGGCGCAGGGACTGGGCCTCACGTTAGCCGAGATCAAAGAGATCATCGCCATCCGGCGAGGCGGTCGCCCGCCGTGCAGGCATGTCTATGGGCTTTTGAAGGAGAAGTCGCGGGAGCTGGATCGAAAGCTGAGGGATCTCCAGATTCTTCGCCGGCGGATTCGTCAGAGTCTGGCGTCCTGGGGAGGGCGGCCAACGGTGGGTGCCGCAGTCTGTCCCCACATCGAGGTGCAGAGGAGCACTGGCCGCCGGTCGTGGAGAGCGTAGCGTGCCAGAGCGGAAGCTCCAGCTCAAGATCGGCGGGATGGCCTGCTCCTTCTGCACCGAGACCGTCAAGAAGGGGCTTGGCCAGATCGACGGGGTGACCGGCGTCCACGTGAGTCTCGCCCACGAGGAGACGCTGGTGGTCTACGACCCTGAGCGGGTGGGCCCCGGCCTGGTTATCGATACGCTCTTCCCGAGCTCCGACTTCTTCGGTGTGGCGGTGTTCGTCACCGCCTACCACGTCCTCGGCGGCTATGTCTCGCTTCTCGTGAGGACGCGCGCCTCCCAGGCGGTGAAGAGGCTCCTGGCGCTTCAGCCTCCCACGGCGCGCGTGATGAGGGATGGGAGCGAGCAGGAGCTGCCCCTCGACGAGGTGAGGAAGGGCGATCTGGTCCGAGTCCGCCCGGGCGAGCAGATCGCGGTGGACGGCATCGTGGAGGAGGGGGCCTCAGCCGTCGATGAAAGCCTGGTAACCGGCGAGTCGCTCCCGCGGGAGAAGCTCCCCGGCCACGAGGTGATCGGAGGATCGCTCAATCACTCGGGCGCGCTGCTGGTGCGCGTGACCCGCGTGGGCGAGGAGAGCTTTCTCCAGCAGGTGGCCCGCCAGATCCAGGAGGCGCGGGCCCTCAAGCCAGGGGTCCTCCTCCTCCTGGACCGGATCCTCGAGCACTTCGTCCCTGGAGTCCTCGCGGTGGGCGCTCTCGCCCTGGTGTTCTGGACGGCCGGTGCCTGGCTCCTCTGGGGAAGCCCGGACTGGGACACGGCCGGGTTTGCAGCCCTGGCCGTCCTCCTGATGGGCTACCCCTGTGCCCTCGGCATGGCGACGCCCCTGGCGATGATCCGTGGGGGCGGCGAGGCTGCCCGCCGGGGGATCTTGATGCGGAGCGCTGCCTCCTTCCAGGCCTTCAAAGATGTGTCCGTGGTGGTCCTGGACAAGACCGGGACGATCACCCACGGCGAGCCCCGGGTGGTGGAGGTGCTCCCCGCAGAGGGGTGGGCGAGCGACCAGCTCCTCTCGCTCGCCGCCTCGGCCGAGCAGGTCTCGGAGCACCCGCTCGGCCAGGCGGTGGTCAAGGCGGCGCGGGCAAAGGGCCTCCGTCTCGAGCGGGCGGAGACCTTCGAGGCCGTCGCGGGCAAGGGGGTGCGTGCCACGGTAGCTGGGAAGCCTGTGCTGGTGGGGACCCTCCGCTTCCTCGCTGAGTCCGGGCTCGATGCTCGTGGCATTGCTCGGACGGTCGAGGAGCACGAGGCGTCGGCTCAAACGATCATCACCGTGGCTACAGAGGGACGAGCTGCCGGGCTGATTGCCCTCGCCGACACCGTCAAGGGCGATGCAGCCGAGGCGATCGGGCAGCTCCGGGCGGCTGGCATCGAGCCCGTGATGATCACGGGGGACAACGAGAGGACGGCTCGCGCGGTGGCGGAACAGGTCGGCGTCTCTGAGGTGCTGGCCCAGGTCCTTCCGAACGAGAAGGCCGAGCGAGTGCGCGTCCTCCAGGGCCGCGGCCGGCGGGTGGCCATGGTCGGCGATGGGATCAACGACGCTCCCGCCCTGGTGCAGGCCGACGTCGGGCTCGCCATCGGGGCCGGCACGGACATCGCCATCGAGTCCGCCGACATCGTGCTGGTCGGCGAGCGGCTGGGCGCCGTAGTGGACGCCCACCAGATCGCCCGCCGGACCTACCGGAAGACCGTGCAAAACCTCGCCCTGGCTTTCTCCTTCAACGGGATCGGCGTGCCGCTCGGTGCCACCGGCCTCGTCCCCCCCGCCTGGGCCATGGCCGCCATGGTCGCCAGCGTGACGGTAGTCCTCCTGAACTCCTTCTGGGGCCGTCTGGTGGCTCGGGCGGGGTGGCGTGCTGCCACGCTCAGGCAGGTTGCCCTCTCGGTGCCGAGCATTCACTGCGAGGGTTGCGTGACGAAGATCAGGGACACACTCGAGAAGCTCCCCATAGTGGTGTCGGTGGAAGGGGATCCCCGGATGAAACAGGTGGTCGTGACGATGCGTGATGGCCAGGGTCAGTTGACGGCCATCGAGGAGGCCATCACCCGCATCGGCCACCTCATCGGTGAGGGAGCGCGATGAGACACCGATCGCTGGCATTCTTCGCGGTCGTCGTGGCCTATGCCCTCCTTCCCACGGCATTGCTAGCCGCTTCAGGTACGGCCGGTAAGCCCGCTCCAGACATTACCGTACGCACGGCAGACGGGGAGTTTCGCCTCTCCGAGCACAGAGGAAAGGTCCTGGTGCTCTTCTTCTCGTTTCCTGGTTGACCGGTCTGCGCGCTGGAGGCTCCAGCGCTCGCGAGGGTTCAGTCGGAGAGTGGCGCTCAGGGTGTGGAAGTGGTCGTGATCAATCTCCTTCCGGGGCTGTACACCCTCGAGAAATGGAAGACCTACTGGCGGCGCATCGGGGGCGGTGACGAAGTCCTCTTTGCGCAAGACACCGGCCAGCGGGCAGCCGATGCCTTCCACGTCATGCGGCTGGGCACCACGGTCGTAGTCGACCGAGAGGGCCTCGTCACCTATCGTGATAGCGGTGCGACGCCATACGACATCCTGCGGGCTGAGGTGGATAAAGCGCTATGAGCGAAATCCAGCAACTCGTGTGGTACTGGATGGAGCGGCTGGTGAACTTTCTCCCCATCGGCTACTCCTTTGGTGCCGGGATGGTTTCCACCGTCAACCCCTGCGGATTCGCCATGCTTCCTGCCTATCTCTCCCTCTATCTGGGCGTTCAGAACGAGCAATTTTATCAACGCTCCGTTGGGTTCCGAACACTGAGGGCCTTGTTTGTGGGCGTGAGCGTGTCCGCAGGTTTTGTGCTGCTCTTTACTGCCATCGGAATCGCGGTCTCCGCAGGAGGGAGCTTTCTGATTCCAGCCATGCCATGGATCGCCATGGCCATTGGTGTGAGCCTGGTGATTCTCGGGCTGGCGATGTTCGCTGGGCGCCCTATTTCCGCCGGATTCCTGGGCCGGGTCGCCAGCCGGATCGGAGATCCGAGGTCCACCAGCGTCCGGGGGTTCTTTCTCTTTGGCCTAGCCTTCGCGGCGACATCCCTGAGCTGCACGCTGCCCATCTTCCTGGTCGTGGTGGGGAGCGCTCTCGCGGCCGGGGGATTTCTCTCCGGTCTGGTTCAGTTCGTGAGCTACGGCCTGGGGATGGCCACGGTGTTGATCGTGCTCACGCTCGGCATGGCCCTGTTCAAAGAGGGGATTACCATGAGCCGCCTGCGTGGCGCCCTCCCCTATGTGGGGCGGGCGGCCGGGGTGCTCCTGGTGCTGGCAGGCTCCTACATCGTGTACTACTGGCTGTTCAAAGGCGGGCTGATCAAGATGTTTGCGGGAGCCGGGGAGGTCGTCTGATGATCAGCACGCTAACTGACGCACCGGGAGGACACCTGAAACAGGGCCTGCTTCTGGACGGTGGCGTAGAGGGCACCCCATGCCTGCTGCTGCGCGCTGGCGAGATCGGCGCCGCGAGTCATGAAACGTGTGGTCAGGGATTGGGCGCGCTGCCAGGTCTCGGGGTCGTAGAGGCTCACGTGTGTCACCAACCGCGCCTGGTGAATCTGGGCGCCCCGCTCGAGGAAGCTGCTCATGGCTGCAATCCCGACGCTCCCCCCGAGGTTGCGCATCACGTTATAGATTCCGGCGGCGTGACCGACCTCCGCTCGGCGGACGGCAGACAGGGTCACCGTGGTGAGCGGGACGAACATGAACCCGATCCCGAGGCCCTGGATGAAGCGTGGCCACATGATCTGCCAGAAGTTCGCCTCGAGAGTCAGGCCCGCCATCATGGACATTGCCAGGGCCGCCAGCGCCGCGCCGGTCCCGAGAATCCACCGCGGATCGATCCGATTGACCAGCACCCCGGCCAGCGGCATCGTGATCATCGTCGCCGCGCCCCCCGGAGCCAGGATCAGCCCCGCCAGGAGTGGCGTGTAGCCCATGACCATCCCCCGCTCCTCGGGCTCAAACGTCTCCACCATGATGGCCTGCGAGAGTGGGATCAGGCTCCCTCCCCCCAGACCCTGCAAGATCCGAGCGAAGATGAGGAACTCCAGGGTGGGGGCCGCCCCGGCTGCCGCGGAGCTGAGCGTGAAGATGGCGGTACCTCATCCACACCGGCGGAGAGCGAGCCGCGGATGTGGTTGAGGGCCACGTTGGCGATGGACACATCGAGAATCTCCAGGAACGGCGCGAGCATGACCGCACCGGCGACGATCCATTTGCCGGGTGAGATCGCGACGGGGGTCACTCGAGGTCGATGGTCGAGATCACCGACATCCCGGGGATCAGGAGGTGGGGGTTCTCCCCGGGCTCGAACACCAGCTTGACCGGGATTCGCTGGACGATCTTGACGAAGTTCCCCGAGGCATTCTCTGGCGGCAGGAGCGAGAAGCGGGAGCCCGTGCCGGCCTGGATGGAGTCCACGCGGGCTTTGAAAGCGTCTCCCGGATACGTGTCGATAGTGATCGTCGCCGATTGCCCAGGCCGGACGTGGGTGAGCTGGGTCTCCTTGTAGTTGGCGACGACCCACACGTCGTCCAGGCTCACGATAGCCAGCAGCAGCTGCCCCCGCTGGACGACCTGGCCCATCTCGACGATCTTTCTGGTGACTCGACCGCTCATGGGGGCGCGGATCACAGTGTACTCCAGCTTGAGCTCGGCTTCGCGGAGCCCGGCAAGAGCCTCGGCCAGATGGCCTCGGGCCGTCTCCACCCGAGCCCGCTCAAGGGCGACCTCTCGCCGGCGGCTTTTGGCATTGGCCAGTCGTGCGCGACTCTCCTCCACCCTTCGCCGCGTTTGGGCCAGCGCCAGCGTCTGGCTCCTGACCTCTGCTTCGGCCCGTTGGACTTCCCCCTGCGCCTCCTCCAGCTTCCGCCGAGCGGAGTCGACGCCAGCTCGGGCGGTTGTGAACGCCGCCTCTGCGTGATCGAGGTTCTGCTGCGCCACCAGCTCTTCGCGGACGAGCTGTCTCATGCGCTCCCGATCCAGTCGGGCGCGCTTGAATCTCGCCTCGGCAGCCTCGACTGCCGCCTCGGCCGCCGCCACCGCCGCCTGCGTGGCCTTGAGGCGGCTCTTGCGCTCCTGCAGCACGCTCGCGGCCATCTCCACCCCGAGGGCCGCCGTCTCGAGGGCCGCCTCGGTCTCCCTGAGAATGCTCCCCGTGGATTCGTCGCTCAGCGGCACTGCCGTGGTCGCTGTCTTCTCCTTTCCTCGGGCCATCAGCACGGCCGCCCGCGTCCGTTCGACCTGGACCTCGTAATCCCGGGGATCGAGCCGAGCGAGGACATCGCCTGCCTTGACCTCTTGGTTGTCCTCCACCAAGACCTCCAGGATCATACCGGAGACCTTGGCGCTGACCGGGGAGACGCGCGCCTGCACGAAGGCATCGTCGGTGGAGATATGGGTCTGCCAGTAGCGCCAGAGCGAGACGCCGTAGCCCAGGCCCAGGAGGAGGACCACTGCTGCCGCCAGGCCTAACACCAGGCGGCGCCGGGGGCGCCCTCGAGCAAGGACTTGTCGAATCGACGCGGCGGGGTCAGCCATCGGTTGTCAAGCTTACCAAAACTCTGCTTGTCCGGGGTGACCGAGGAGGATAAGCATTGACCCTAATGCAAAAGCACTACAGCGGGGGAGAGACCGCGGAGAGAGGGTCAGGGTGGGGGGGGTGTCAGGGTTTGAGCCCCAGGATCCGGTGGGGGTTCTTCAGGTAGATCTTCTCCATGACCTCGGGCTTGTAGCCCTCGGTCTCGAACTCGCGAAACAGCCGCTCGTGCAGGAGGACCGGGTAGTCCGAGCCGAACAGGACCTTGTCCTGGAGCCGGCCGTTGATCTCTCGCTTGAGGCTCGGGGGGAAGTACTTCGGCGCCCAGCCGGAGGTCTCCATCACCGCGTTGGCCTTGTGCAGCAGGATAGCGATCAGCTCCTCGTGCCAGGGCCAGGCGACGTGGCAGCAGATGACGGTGAGCTTGGGAAAGTCGGCCGCCACGTCATCGATGTACGGGATCGGCCGCATGTAGTCCAGCTTGACTCCCATCCCGCCCGGAAGCCCCGCACCCAGGCCGGTTGTGCCGGTGTGAAACTGCACCGGCACGCCCAGCGACTGACAGAGATCCCAGATGGAGTAGAAGCGGCGGTCGTTTGGGTAGAAGGCCTGGGCGCCCTGCTGGAACTTGACGCCAAGCAGGCCGAGCTCGTTCACCGCGCGCTCGATCTCCGCGAGGGCGACCTGTCCCTTCCACGGGTCCACCATCGCCCACCCACCGGCGTAGGCCTCGGGGTGCTGTCGGACCTGCTCGGCGATGTAGTCGTTGGGCGTCTTGGGCTCGCCGGTCCCGGCCTCGGCGTCCCAGGCGATGATGCAGGCCTTGACGCCGGCCCGGACGAAGTCCTGGGCCATCTCGTCCTCGGTCTTCACGGGCTGCTCGGTCTTGTAGTACGCCTTCATGGCCTCGAGGAACTTCCGGTTCGAGCGGTGCCACGGCGGCGTGGAGATGTGGGCGTGTACGTCAATCGCCTTCGTCATAGGCTTTCGTCTCACTCCTGGTCTTCTTTTTCCCTGGCCCCCTCACCCTGACCCTCTCCCCGCAGTTGCTCCCTCTCCCCTGACCGAACCCCCAGCGCTTCGTCCTCGAGCCCGCCGAAGTTCATCCAGCAGATTGTGTCGGTCCGCTTCAGCTCGTACGGAGGATTCATGATCCCCCCCCGAGCTTCCCCTGTCAACCTGAACCTCGCGCGTGCTATACTGATCGCCGCTTCATCAGACACGGAGGGTATCATCGTGGGCCTTTACATTATGTTGAGCACGTTGAGCGATCGAGGACGAAAAGTGTTGCGTGAGCGGCCGGGCTGGATCCGCAACATCAACCACGAGGTGGAACGCATGGGGGCTAAGATCCACGCCCAGTACGCGGTCCTGGGCCCCTACGACTTCGTGACCGTCCTGGAAGCGCCGGACAACGAGACGGTGTCCCGCGTCTCCATCGAGCTCGGCTCCCGGGGCTCGGTCCAGATCATGTCGCTGGCGGCCATCCCGCTGGACAACTTCATCGCACGCCTCCAGCGCCCTCGGGCCCGCCGAAGGAAGAAAGGTCGCTGATGAAAGTCCTCAAGGTCATCCCCGACAAGTGCACCGGATGCCTCCGGTGCGAGCTCGCCTGCTCCTACATGCAGGTGGGCACCTTTCAGCCGTCCAAGTCCGTCATCCGCGTGGCGCCCTACGAGGCCCACACCAGCTATGCGCCCTACACCTGCACCCAGTGCGCCGAGGGGTGGTGCATGACCGCCTGCCCCGTGGGCGCCATCGCCATCTCCCCCGCGGGCGCCAAGGTGGTCCTGGATGACCAGTGCGTGGGCTGCAAGCTCTGCACCATCGCCTGCCCCTACGGCACGATCTTCTACAACGCCGACACCGGCAAGGCCTTCAAGTGCAATCTCTGCGGCGGGGCGCCGGCCTGTGCCGAGGCCTGCCCCACCGCCGCCATCGTCTACGAGGACGCCGAGACGGCGGACTGGCTCGGAGAGTTCGTCGCCGATCGCGCCGCTCCGCTCCTCGCTCTTGGGGCTCGCTGATGGCTACTCGTCATCTGATCGTTGGCGGCGGCACTGCTGGGATCAACGCGGTCCGGACCCTCCGCGAGGAGCAGCCCGACGGATCCGAGATCGTTCTGGTCTCCGCCGAGCGCCCGTACTCCCGCATGGTGCTCCCCTACTATCTCAGGCGCGCCATCGCCGAATCCCACGTCTACACCGCGACCATGGCCAACCTGGCCCACTGGGGCGTCAAGACCCAGATCGGCCGCCGCGCGGCGTCGCTCGATCCCAAGGCTGGCAAGCTGACCCTCGATGACGGCGCGGTGGTCGAGTACGACGACTGCCTGATCGCCACTGGCTCCTCGCCCGTTCGGCCTCCGATCCCCGGCGCCGACGGCCCCGGCGTCCACTCCTTCTGGACGCTGGAGCAGGCTCGGGGCGTCATCCGCGAGATCAAGGCCGGCTCCCACGTGGTCATGGTGGGAGCGGGGTTCATCGCCTTCACGATCTTGGACTCCATCCTGGCCCTCGGGGCCAAGCTCACCATCGTCGAGATTCTCCCGCGGATCCTCCCCCGGATGGTCGACCAGGCCGGTGCCGAGATCGTCGAGGCCTGGCTCAAGAAGCACGGCGTGGAGATTCGCACAGGGGCGAAGCTCAAGAGGATCGAGGAAGCCAGGGGAAAGCGGCGCCTGCGCTTCGAGAGGGCGAAAGACCTCGTGGCCGATGTGGTCATCATGGCTACGGGGATCAAGACGAACCTCGAGTGGCTCCAGGGCTCGGGGATCCGTGTCAATCAGGGCGTGGTGGTGGACGACCACCTGCGCTCCAATTTCCAGAACGTCTATGCCGCCGGAGATGTGGCTGAGGGGCGGAACCTGGTGACCGGGGCCTCGGAGGTCCACGCCATCGAGCCCACCGCCATGGAGCACGGCCGGGTCGTCGGGGCCCAGATGGCGGGGCGTGAGGTCGCCTACCGGGGAAGCCTCCTCATGAACATCGTCGGCGTGTGCAAGCTCGAGGTGGCCAGCTTCGGGGCCTGGGACGACCCGAGAGCCGAGGCCATGGTCGAGACCCGTCAGGATCGGGCCGCCTACCGCAAGCTCCTCTGGAAGGAGGACCGGATCACCGGCGCCATCATCATCGGGCGGAGCGAGGAGATCTGGCCCGCCAACGATGTGGGGATGCTCAAGGGGCTCGTGCAGTCCGGCGTCCGTCTGCGTTCCTGGAAGGAGCATCTCCAGAAGCACCCCTTCGACATCAAACCGGCCTTCACGGCCTCGTCCACGACGGCAACCCTCTTGCCACAGACGATTCTCGGGCGGCCGTCCCTGTCGCCCGGGCGTGCGGGAGCCTCGGTATGAGCACGGCACAGGCAGTGCGGACAGCGAAGAAAGAAGCCGGTCGCCCTCTGCCGGGCGGCTACGCCGGGAAGCTGCTCAGGGTGGATCTCTCACGCGGGCGCTGCTGGAGCGTGCCGTGGAGCCATGATGAGATGCGGACCTACCTCGGCGGGGTGGGGCTCGGGGCCAAGATCCTGTACGACGAGGTCCGGCCTCGGGCCAACTGGGACCACCCGGACAACCGCCTGATCCTGGCCACCGGTCCCCTCGCCGGGCTTCCGCTATGGGGAACGGGCGGGCTGACGGTGGTCACGCGCGGGGCCCAGACCAACGGGGCTACATCCACCCAGGCCAACGGCTTCTTCGGTGCCGCGCTCAAGTGCTCCGGCTACGACGCCATCGTGATCCAGGGCCAGGCGCGGCGCTGGGTCTATCTCTACATCAACGATGACACGGTGGAGCTCCGGGACGCCCGCCACCTCCTCGGCAAGGACACGTGGGAGACCCAGGATGCCCTCACTGCCGAGCACGGCCTCTCGGGGCACCAGCTGAGTGTCTATTCCAGCGGTCCCGCGGGGGAGAATCTGGTCCGGTTCGCCGCCATCGGGGGCGACTACGGGCACGTGGCCTCCAAGAACGGCTGTGGCGCTGTCATGGGTAAGAAGCGCCTCAAGGCGGTGGCCATCGTGCGGGGGACCCGAGGCGTGGCCGCCGCCGACCCCCGTGGCGTGTTCCAGGCCGCCGACGACATCGCTTACGACCTCAAGACCAACCCGACGGCCCGCTCCCTTTACGAGTACGGGACCCTCACGGCCGTCGTGGGCCTCCACAAGACGGGTGCGCTGCCGATCAAGAACTACACGACCAGCGAGATCCCCGAGAGCGCGGACATGTCCCAGTGGGAGGCTCGGGCCCTGCGCGAGGGGTTCGACCACCGGGGACATCAGTGCAGCGCCTGCGGCATGCACCACTGCCACATGCAGGTCATTCCCTCAGGCAAGCACAAGGGCCAGCTCGTGGACGAGCCGGAGTACGAGGGGTGGTCCGGGGCCGGGTGGACGATCGGCCTCACCGACCCGGTGGCCATTTCCTGGCTCAACACCCAGGTCGACCGGGCCTGCGTGGACGTCAACGAGTTCGGCTGGATCGTCGGCTGGGTCATGGAGTGCCAGGAGAAGGGGTACATCACGAAGGAGCAGCTGGGGTTCCGGCTCAAGTGGGGGGATGCCGAGGGCGCCCACCGGGTGCTCCAGATGATCAGCCAGCGCCAGGGCTTCGGGGACATCCTCGCCGAAGGGGTGAAGCGGGCGGCGGAGCGCCTGGGTGGTCCCGCGCAGGAGTGCGCCATCTACATCATGAAGGGCGCCAGTCCGCGCGGCCACGACCACCGCGCCCGCTGGGACGAGATGCTCGATACCTGCACCGCGAGCACGGGGACTCTCGAGACCGGCATTCCCGTGCACCCGCAGGAGCTCGGCCAGCCCGCACGCATCAACGTCTTCGACGGCGAGGCCGTGGCCAAGCTGGTGGCCGGGCTCCTCGGCCGCCGCCACTTCGAGGACTCCCTGGGGGCCTGTGTCTTCACCACTCGCACCCTGCTCGAGAACGTGTGCCGCGCCCTCTCTGCGGCGACGGGCTGGAGTTACACCCTCGAAGAGGCGATCCGCCTCGGGCGCCGCACGGCTGCGCTCCTCCGGGCCTTCAACCTTCGCTGCGGCATCGGCCCCGAGCTCGAGCGGCCCTCGAAGCGCTACGCCTCCACCCCGGTGAACGGCCCCGCCAAGGGCCAGGCCGTCAGCGAGCAGTGGGACAAGATGCTGGACGTCTGGTACCGGGACCTGGGCTACGACCGGAAGACGGGCAGGCCCCACCGCGAGACCCTCAAGAGCCTCGGGCTCGAAGCCTTGATCCCGGCCGTGTGGGGGAGGAAGCGCTGAGCTCCCCCCGGCCCGCCACGGTCCAGGTCGAGGTCGTCGCCTGGATCAACAAGTTCGTGGGCGGCGACGGCACCGGCCGGAGGCTCTACGAGGAGCCCATCGCCGGCGAGACCGTTCGC
Organism: Methylomirabilia bacterium; assembly: GCA_046758385.1. Taxonomy (GTDB): domain Bacteria; phylum Methylomirabilota; class Methylomirabilia; order Rokubacteriales; family CSP1-6; genus JBHIAB01. The sequence continues at coordinate 11,217 of JBHIAB010000071.1, forward strand.
GAGATCCTCCGCCGCCTCTCCGACCGCCACCCCGAGCTCGACCACGCCCTCTGGGACGAGTCCAAGAAGGAGTTGGGCGACAGCATCGAGGTCCTGGTCAACGACGCCGTCCTGGGCGTGAGCCACGATTTGGATTCGGAGCTCAAGCCCGGCGACCTCATCTCCCTGATCGGCCAGTACCAAGGCGGCTAGCCAGCGCCTCGGCCTGGTGATCCTCTCCTGCAACTGGAGATCCCATGCCCGCTGGCGGCGCCGGGCCGTCGCCTACGAGGGCTCGGGAATCCCTGCGAGGACACCCACGGCTGACTCCGCCGCGTTCGGCGCCCCCAGGCTTCAGGGTGAGGCTCCCGGCAAGCCTCGGTACTGGGCGTGGGCGGACTTGATGCGGCGCGCCTTCGAGATAGACGTGCTCGCCTGCCCCCGCTGTGGTGGCCGCATGCGCCTGATCGCTCCTCTGCTGGAATGCAGCTCTCTCCGCCGCTCTCTGCCGCGGAGCCGGCGCGGGCCCCACCCTTCGTGCGGCCCGGAGGGGTGATTCCCCCTCGCAGCCGGGTGCTCACGCGGCGTCAGTGTTCCCCTTGACCGGCGCTTCATCTGCCCTGTAGCATCAGCCATGCTTTTGGAGGGGCTCCTGACGCCGGGAGGGCCAGGCCGGCAGCCGAGGGCGCGGGTTCGGCCCGGGGCGGGCCCAGCTGAGAAAGGCCCTTAATAGTGTCTCAGACCGAGGACATCCTGATGAAATGGAAAGCGGTCATCGGGATTCTCAGTGTCGCCGTCGTCGGTGGGCTTTGTTCGATTGCCCAGGCTCAAGACCGTGGGCCTGCCATTGAGAATTTCCGGTTTAATCCTGCAAGACTTTGCAACGGGGACACCGTCCAGTACGGGTTTTCGTACAGGAACCTGCCGGGCGGGCTTGCAGCGGTCCACAATATAGAGATGTTGGCCCACTGGCACCGCTCCGGTGATCGACCAATCAGTATGTGGAGACTCGTTCCAGACCGTGAGGAGCTTTCTCCACACGTCAGCGAGAGCGGCTCGTTTCGGAGCGGATGGCGGTATTGGCGTCCTTCAGAGCGCGCCCCGGATGGGGGAGTTGATGTCCAATTCAGACTGAAGCTTACTCTCTATGATGGGCAGGGAGTGGCGGGCACGACTATGGTTCACTACGAGGATTCTTGCGCACCGGCGACACCCCTCACGACGCTCGCCAGTGGGCAGACCGACCGCATCGGCCTCGAGACCGTGACCCTCACTACTACCCAGTTCCTGACCGGCGTCAAGGAGGGTAAACCGGTCGTCGTCTGGGGGGATCTCCGACTTCCTCGGGAGGGGGCCGGACGCGTGCCGGCGGTCATCCTCGTGCACGGCTCGGAAGGGGTTGGGCGCCGCGAGGCACGGTGGGCTGAGGAACTCGACGAGATCGGCGCAGCGACCTTGATCCTGGACTCCCTAACTGGGCGCGGGTTCGTGGGGGCGACCTCGGATCTCAGCTCGGGCGCTCTGATCGCGGACACGTATCGGGCGCTGGGGCTCCTGTCCACTCACCCGCGTATCGATCCTACCCGGATTGCGCTCATGGGTTTCTCAAGAGGTGGCCTCGTGACCCTCTACGCAAACCTCACCCGCTTCCGTCGGATGCACGGCCCTGCCGGCGTTGAGTTCGCGGCGTATCTGCCGTTCTATCCTGGCTGCATCGTTGACTACATCGGCGGAGAGCAGGTGAGCGATCGGCCGATTCGGATCTTTCATGGCTCGGCCGACGACTGGACGCCCATCGCTCCGTGTCGCGAATACGCCGACCGATTGCGTCGGGCTGGAAAGGACATCCAACTCACGGCGTACCCGGGCGCTCGTCACGCCTTCGACGACCCAACCTTGCCGCAGGCCCTGTATCGCCCTGAGGTCGGCAACGCGAGCCGGTGCTTTTTCGTAGAGCGCCCTGAAGGCCAGTTGGTGAACCGAGAGACTGGGCGGCCCTTGGATTTCGATGACCCCTGCTTCTCGCACGGGGCGACGGTGGGCTACGATGCTCACGCGCACCGCCGCTCCGTCCAAGCGGTGAAAGCATTCCTCAAGGTCACTTTCAAACTGGGAAGGTAAGGATGAGGGGAGGATCCCCAAGTCGGTGAAGCTGAGAAAGGCCCTTAATAGTGTCTATGCCCGGAACCTGGCCAAAGGAGAGCACAGCATGGGTCTGCTCAGCGGAAAGGTAGCCGTCATTACCGGAGCCAGCAAGGGCATCGGCCGGTCCATGAGCCGCCTCTTCGCGCGGGAGGGAGCGAAGGTGGTCTGCGCGGCGCGATCGGCGGACCTCGTGAAGGAGACAGCCTCCCTGATCGAGGCGGCCGGCAACCAGGCCATCAGCGTGGTCTGTGACCTCTCCAGGGAAGACGACACCCGAGGCCTGATGGAGGCGGCGATCGCCGCGTTCGGCCGGATCGACGCCCTGGTGAACAACGCCGGCGACGGCGGGCCGACCAAGCCGGTGCAGGAATACAGCACCGAGGACTGGTTCTACACGATCAACTCCTGCCTGACCAGCTCGTACCTCTGCATCCGCTTCGCGGTGCCGGCGATGATGCGGGCCGGCGGCGGGGCCATCGTCAACATCTCCTCGGGTGCCGGGCGCCGCGGCCTTCCCTTCCGCATCGGCTATTGTTCGGCCAAGGCCGGCCAGGTGGGGATGACGTACGGCATGGCCCTGGAGTTGGCGCCCCACAACATCACGGTCAACGCCATCGCCCCCGGCCCCGTGGAGGGAGAGCGCATCGATCAGGTCATCGCCGGCCAAGCCCGGGCGCTCGGGCGGCCGGTGGAGACCGTGCGGCAGAGCTTCATCGAGCAGGCCCCGCTGAAGCGCATGTCCAAGCCCGAGGACATCGCGAGCCTGGCGGTCTTCCTCTGCAGCGACCAGGCCCGCAACATTTCCGGCCAGTGCATCGCCGTGACCGCCGGCATCCCCGCCGTCTAGACCGACTCAGCAAGCTGTAGCATCAGCCATGTTCCGGATAGGGCTCCTGACGCCGGGAGGGCCGGGCCGGCAGCCGAGGGCGCGGGTTCGGCCCGGGGCGGGCCCGGCTGAGAAAGGCCCTTAATAGTGTCCAACGCGGCCTAGCGGCTGCAGCCAAGCCAGGGCTTGCGGTTCCTCTGGGAGTTGGTGTGCTAGGAGTCCATGGACGCTTTCATCGCCAAGCACGCCGACAAGCTACGGGGGACGCTTTCCTGCTTTGACCGAGTGCTGTTCCGGTGGTTTCCCATGCAAGTGCAGGTCTACGTGAACGGACACGAGCGGCTGGCGCGGAAGCTCACGCGGCACGGCCTCCGGTACACCGAGCAGGACAACGCGTTGCTCTGGCTCGAGGACTGCCGGCGGGCGCAACGCTTCGCGGATCGCTTCGCGAGCCTGGGGTGGGTGGCGCTGCTCGATCGGGATGCGCGCCGGGTCAACCCGTTGCTGCGGGAGGTGCTGGCCCCGATGATGTCATGAGCTTCCTCGGGCGGAAGTTCCACGG
>JBHIAB010000072.1:0-14582 GCA_046758385.1 Methylomirabilia bacterium
GAGTACGCCTCCGGTGGGCTCCTCCCTGCGTCCTTGATCTGCTCGGTTCTCGGCATGGCGCCGGTGGGGTCCTGCCAAAATTCCGCACAAACGTGCAGATGCCGGGCGAGGTCAGGAGGGTGGTTGGTTCCGGGATCACTCCTTGAGCGTGGCCACGATCTTGGCCAGCGTCTGCTTCGCGTCGCCGAAGACCATCATCGTGTTCGAGCGCACGAAGAGCTCGTTGTCGATGCCGGCGAAGCCCGGGTTCATGCTTCGCTTGAGCACCATGACGGTGCGGGACTCGTCCACGTTGAGCACCGGCATGCCGTAGATGGGGCTGCTGCGGTCGGTCTTCGCTGCTGGGTTGACTACGTCGTTGGCTCCGACCACGAGGGAGACGTCGGTCTTCCCGAAATCGTCATTGATCTCCTCGAGCCCGAAGAGCCGGTCGTAGGGGACGTCGGCCTCGGCGAGGAGCACGTTCATGTGACCGGGCATGCGACCCGCCACGGGGTGGATGGCGTACCTGACCGTCGCCCCCCGATCCTCCAGGAGGTTGGCGAGGTCGCGGACAGCGTGCTGAGCCTGGGCCACCGCCATCCCATAGCCCGGGACGACGATGACGGAGTTCGCGTTCTCCAGGATGGTCACGGCATCCTCAATGGTCCCGGCTTTGACGCCGCTTCTGGCCGCTTGGGTCACGGACACCGCTGCCTCCGTCGTCGCGCCGAAGCCGCCGAAGAGCACGTTGGCCAGAGAACGGTTCATGGCCTTACACATGAGCCGCGTCAGGATTAACCCTGAGGCGCCCACCAGCGAGCCCGCGATGATGAGGACGTTGTTGAGCAGCACGAAGCCGGTGGTCGCCACCGCTACGCCCGAGTACGAGTTGAGGAGCGAGATCACGACCGGCATGTCGGCGCCGCCAATGGGGATGACCAGGAGGATGCCCAGGATCAGGGCGATCGCGGTGAGAAGCAGGAACGGCCCCGGGATCTGGGTCCCGAGCACCAGGGAGAGGCCGAGCCCCACCCCGGTGAGCAGCAAGAGCAGGTTGAGGATATGCTGGCCGAGGAAGAGGACGGGTTTGCCCGAGATCACCTCCTGGAGCTTGCCGAAGGCCACGACGCTCCCGGTGAACGTGACCCCGCCAACCAGCGCGGAGAGGACCATCGCCACCAGGGTGACCAGGGGGACGCTGGGGATGCCACGGAAGAACTCGGTCATGGCCACCAGCGCCGAGGCTGCGCCGCCGAACCCGTTGAAGAGCGCCACCATCTGGGGCATGGCGGTCATCCGGACCTTCATGGCGGAGACCGCGCCGATCGCCGCGCCGAGCGCGGCGGCGACGAAGATCATTCCCCAGTTGCCGGCCTGGACCCGGAACAGCGTCGCGCCCACCGCGAGGGCCATTCCAGCCACCGACAAGAGGTTGCCGCCGTGCGCTGTCTTCACACTGCTGAGCCGCTTGAGACCCAGCATGAAGAGGACGGCGGCCGGGAGGTAGAGAAGGTCGACGAGTTGAAGCTCAGGCATCGGACGCCATCACTGTTTCTTTCTGAACATCCGGAGCATGCGATCGGTGACGAGGTAGCCGCCGGCCACGTTGATCATGGCGAAGACGACCGCTAGAAACCCGAACAGCCCATCGAGATTGAAGCCCCCGTATCCCGCGGCGACCAGGGCTCCCACCAGCGTGATGCCGGAGATGGCGTTGGAGCCAGACATGAGCGGCGTGTGAAGGATGGGGGGGACCTTGGAGATCAGCTCGAACCCGACAAAGATGGCCAGGATGAAGACGTAGAGAGCGAAGAGAAGTTCGGGTGGCATCAGGGACCTCCTCCTCGAGTCACGGAATCCCGGATCCGGGGGTGCACGATCTGACCTTCATGGGTGATCACACAGCCTCGGGCGATCTCGTCGGTGAAATCGATGTCGGGTCGGTCCGGGCGCATGAGGTGAAGCAGCAGGTTCTCCATGTTTCGCGAGTACATTTGGCTCGCGTGGATGGCCGTCGAGCTGGGAAGATTGACGGGCCCGGCGATGCTCACGCCGTGCCTGACGACGTCCGTGCCGGGTTCGGTCAGCGCGCAGTTGCCCCCCTGCTCCGCGGCTAGGTCGACGATCACGGATCCCGGCCTCATGGCCTGCACCATCTCCTCCGTGACCAGGATGGGCGCCCGTTTCCCGGGGACCAGGGCGGTGGTGATGCAGATGTCCGCCTTGGCGAGGTGTGCGCGGATGAGCTCTTGCTCTCTCCGCTTGAACTCCTCGGAAACCTCTTTGGCGTAGCCGCCTTCCCCGGCGGCGTCCTCGAGCGTCTCGACCTCGATGAACCTGGCGCCGAGGCTCTCGACCTCTTGCTTGACCGCTCTGCGGATGTCAAAGGCCTCCACCACCGCGCCGAGCCGTTTCGAGGTGGCGATGGCCTGGAGCCCCGCGACCCCGGCACCCAGGATCAGGACCCGGGCTGGCGCGAGCGTTCCCGCGGCGGTCATGAGCATCGGGAACAGCTTCGGCACCGTCTGGGCCGCCAAGATGACCGCGCGGTACCCCGCGACCGTCGCCTGGGAGCTGAGCACGTCCATCGTCTGAGCCAGGGAGGTCCGGGGGATGCTATCCACAGCGATGGCGGTGATCTTCTTCGCGGCCAGGGTCCGGACCAGGTCGAGGTTGACGAGGGGCAGGAGGAGGCTCACGAGCTTGGTCCCGGCCCGCAGCGCCTCCACTTCCTGCGGTGAGGGCTCTTGGATCTTCACCACCGTGTCCGCGGCCGCGAGGAGCGATTCGACCGACGGCTCGATGGTGGCCCCGGCCTCCTGGAATGCTGCATCCGGGAAGTGGGCGCCCGCTCCGGCGCCCGATTCCACGGCAATCTCGTACCCGTGTTTCACCAGGCGCCTGACGGAGTCGGGGATGATCGCCACGCGCAACTCTCCCCGCGCGGTCTCTTTCGGAACGGCGATTCTCATGACGGGGATCTGACGAAGCGTGTCATGTACAGGCTACTCCTGAGGTCCGAGGGCTGTCAAGAAAGCTGGCCGCCGGCGAGCCAGTCTCGCCACCTCGAGCGGCACCGGGAAGCGGTCACGACTGTCCGGGAAACCACACGCTGCGACCGAGTCTGGTGCCATCGGACTTCGTTGGCGGTCAAGCCAGGTCGAATGTTACGACGTGAGCCGGGTTCGCCCGCACCGTCACGCGGGTGCCGACGCCATACGGCGAAGTGGACCCCTGACTCGAGTGGACGAGCTGTCCGGAGGGCAGACGCACCCCGTACAGCACCTCCGACCCCCTGAACTGCCTTGCGACCACGACCGCAGCGCCACCGGCGGAGGGGGTGATCTCGATGTCGTCGGGACGGATCATGACCTGAACCTTGGCGCTGACGGGGAGCTTCACCTGGTTCTGGACTAGGCCGAGCTCCGTTTCAATTCCCTCGGCAACTACCTGCCCGGCAATGAAATCAGCGGAACCCACGAACTCGCCCACGAACCTGGTTGAGGGCCAGTGGTAGACCTCTTCTGGCCGGTCCAGCTGCTCGATCCTCCCCTCGCAGAGGACCCCGACCCGATCGGCCATCATGAGGGCTTCTTCCTGGTCGTGCGTCACGAAGAGCGACGTCGAGCCGGTGGTTTTCAAGACCTCAACGACCTCGCGCCGCACCTGGGCCCGAAGGTCAGGATCGAGATTACTGAACGGCTCGTCGAAGAGGAGCAGCTTGGGGGCCGGCGCGAGCGCCCGTCCGAGGGCCACCCGCTGCTGTTGGCCCCCCGAGAGCTCGTGGGGATAGCGGTCCGCGACCCCCTCAAGCCCTACGCGCGCGAGCACCTCCCGAGTCCGTTGTTCCCGCTCCCTGCTATTGAGGCCCCGGAGACCGAAGCTGATGTTCTGCGCTACCCTCAGATGGGGAAAGAGGGCATAGTCCTGGAAGACCATCCCCACACCCCGCCGCTCGGGCGGCACAAACCTGCTCTGATCCGCCATCACCTCGCCGCCGATCTCGATGACGCCGCTGTCCGGGATCTCGAAGCCGGCGATGAGCCGGAGGATCGTCGTCTTTCCAGCAGCGCTCGGGCCGAGCAGGGCGATGAGCTCTCCCGTCTCGACGGTCAGGGTGAGGGCGTCTACGGCCGGCCGCGGGTTCCGAGGATAGCGTTTCGTGACCGCCGTCAGCGAGAGCTGCAGCATTGCTTCACACCAAGAGAACCACACCCGAGTTCAACAAAACAAGATTCATAGCATCCCCGCACTCTCACGGCGGTTGGTGTTAGCTTCGGTGTCCGTTCCCTTCAACGGCCGCACGCTGGTTCGCACCAGGATAATTACCGGGAGGATTCCCGCGAGGACAATGGTCAGCGCTGGAAGCGCCGCAGCTTCCCAAAAAGACTCAGAGGTGAGCTGCCACACCCGCACCGCCAATGTTTCGTACCCAAACGGGCGGAGCAGCAAGGTAGCCGGCATCTCCTTCATCACATCCACGAACACGAGGATGGCGGCAGTGCAGAGGCCGCCCCGAATCAGAGGGAGGTGGATGCGCCGGAGCACGCCCCAGGGGCCGGTCCCGAGTGAGCGCGCGGCCATGTCCATGCTCGGCGTGATCTTGAGCAGGGTCGTCTCCACTGTTTGGCTGCTCAACGCCAGGAACCGAACCAGGTAGGCGAAGACCAGCCCGACCATCGATCCGGTCAGAAGGAGCCCGCTAGAGATCCCGAACGTACCGTGGAGAAATGCGTTCAAGGTGTGGTCGATGAAGGCCAGGGGCGCCAGGACGCCGACGGCGATGACCGAGCCCGGAAGGGCGTACCCCATCTTGGGCAAGTGGGAGAAGGTAGTGACTACGCGGCTCTGGCTGAGGCGGACGCCGTAGGCGATGATCACCGCCGCGGTGACTGTTACCATGCCCGCGATCGTGGCCACGGAGAGGGTGTTGCCCACAAACTCGGGATAGCGGTCATCGTACCCTTCCCCGCTGGCGATCCACACGAGCAGCTGGAAGACTGGCAGCGCGAACGCCACGCCGAGGATCGCGGTGGCGGCCCCGCTTGCTGCCCAGCCGCGCCAGCCAGAGAGGGACTGCCCGGCGGCCGGCCGGGTGGGTTGAGCCGTCTGGTAAAAGCGGACGCGGCCCCGGAGACCGCGTTCCAGCAGATAGAGGCTCAGGGTGAACAACAACAGGAGGCTCGCCAGTTCGGTAGCCGCCTGGCGGTCAAACAGGCCGAACCACACGCGGTAGATGGCTACCGTGAAGGTGGGGTAATTGAAGATCGCCACCGTCCCGAAGTCCGCCAGGGCTTCCATCAGGGCCAGAGTCACCCCGGCCACGATGGCCGGCCGGGCAAGGGGTACGCCTACCCTCCAGAAGAGCTCGAGCCTGCTTGTCCCGAGAGAGCGTGCGGCCTCGAGGGTCGCCTCCGACAGTCCGAGGAACGCCACACGCGCCAGCATGTAAACGTAAGGGTAGAGGACGAGGGTCATGACGAGAACCAGGCCCCAGTAGGAGGCCATATCCGGGAACCAGACCTCGCGCCCCCAGACCGTTCGAAGCCAGGTCTGGACCGGCCCGGTGTAATCGAAGAGGGCGAGGAAGACAAACCCGATCACATAGGCGGGCATGGCCAGCGGCAGGATTAACAGCCATTCGAGGGCTGGCCTTCCCGGGAAGCTGTACATGGTGACCAGCCAAGCGAGACCCGTCCCCACCATGGCCACGCCCATCCCCACCCCGATGATCAGGACCAGCGTGTTCCAGACCAGCTCGAGGAGCTGCGTCTGCCAGAGGTGGGCCCAGACTTCAAGGCTGGGCGTGAGGAGGGACGACACCACCACCAGGATGGGTGTCGCCACCAGGAGCGCCAGCACTCCGGCGGCCATCGGCCACGGGTCATGCCAGCCCCCGGAGATACGGAGGCGGCTGCCGGGTAGCAGGGACATCATCGAGCTGGTACGCGCAGGGGTCCTTCCGGCTTACTTGTAGCCGACCCGGTCCAGGAGTTTGACTGCCGCGACCTGCAGTTCTCCGGCGGCAGCGACGTCCACCTGATCTGCCTTGAACGCTCCCCAGCCGGCGATGAGGGTGCTCGGCTTGACCGCCGGGTTGGCCGGGTACTCGTAGTTGGCGTCAGCGTACAGGGTCTGAGCCTCGGGTGAGCTCAGGAACTCGATGAGCTGGATGGCTTCTGCCCGGTGTTTGGCGTATTTGGTCACCCCGGCGCCGGAGATGTTCACGTGGACGCCCCGGTCGTTCTGGTTGGGCCAGAAGACCGCCACGGGAGTGCGCGGGTCCTTGGCCTGGAGCCCGGCTTGGGATAGGAGCCGGGCTAGGTAGTACGTGTTCGCAATGGTCACGTCGCACTGGCCCGCGTGGACGGCCTCGAGCATCTTGGTGTCACTGTTGAAGATGCGAGGCTCATTGGCCATCCACCCGCGAACCACCTCCTCGGCGCGTGTCTCGCCGAGGGTCTTGATCATCGTTGCCACCAGAGACTGGGTGTAGACCTTTCGCGAGGTCCGGAGGCAGAGCCGCCCGCGCCACTTGGGGTCACCCAGAGCCTCGTAGGTGGATAGCTCCGAGGGCTTCACCCGCTTGGTGCTGTACATGATGGGTCGGGCGCGTACGGAGAGCCCCACCCATGCATTGTCCTTGGCGCGCAAATGGGCGGGGATATTCTTGGCGATGACCGCCGAATCGAACCCCTCCAGGAGGCCGGCCCGCTCGGCGAGCCAGAGATTGCCCGCATCGACCGTCATGAACACATCGGCCGCGGTAGCGGGGCCCTCCGCCTTGAGGCGCTCGAAAAGTTGCGCCGCCTTGGCGGTAAAGTATTCCACTTTGACGCCAGTGTTCGCGGTGAAGGCGTCGAACATGGGCTTGATCAGCTGTTCGATCCGCGCGGAGTACACGACGATCGCCTGGGCCGCTGCAGGGGCCGGCGGGGCTCCGAGAAGAAGCCCAAACAGAAGCCCACCAGCGATGACTCGCGCACTCATCGTCCACCACCATGAAACGCTGTCCATGATCGGTTCCTCCTCCGCGGAAGTCGTGTCGCCGGCGGATCGGAGAGCTCCCCGCCGACTTCCACCAGATTTGCATCGGCCGCCGCTTCGGGCTACAATGACACCTCAGAAATGGGGGTGTCGTCCTGCATTAGGATCGCCTAATAGAAATAGTATGTCAAGCCTAAAAAAAATCAGCGCTGTGCGGCTTCACGGGGGTACGAGCGCCTCGGCCCAAGACTATCTGGCGGCCGTCTACGACCTCGCGGCGAGCGGCAAGCCGGTGATCGGGGCGCGCGTGGCCAAGCACATGAAGGTTTCCCCTCCCGCCGTGACCGAGGCCCTCCAGCGAATCGCTCGAGCCGGTTACATCCGCTTGAGTCAGGGCAAGGAAATTTCCCTCACCAAGAAGGGGAGGGCCATGGCGGAGGTGATGGCTCGGCGACACCGCCTGATCGAGCGGTGGCTAACGGACACCCTGGGGCTGAACTGGACCGAGGCCCACGAGGAAGCGCATCGCCTCGAGCATGCCCTGTCGCCCAAGGTGGAGGATCGCCTGGCGGCCATCCTCGGGATGCCCGGCACCTGTCCTCACGGCAACCCGATCCCCGGGATGCCTGGCCCCCCTGAGGTGGATCCCTTCCCGCTGGATCGCGCTCAGGAGGGGATGACGGTGGTGGTGCAACGGATCACCGAAGAGGCAGAGGCTGACCGGAGACTTCTCGACCACCTCTGGAAGAACGGCATCAAGCCGGGGACCGTCCTGAAGGTTCAGGAAGTCGCTCCGTGGGCGGGAACGATCACGACCACGAGCGATGGGAACACGATCATCTTGGGCCTGCTGGCGGCGGCGAAGATCTGCGTCTACCGCCCGCCGTAAGCGCGTGGGAGGGGGGCCTGCCCCCCTCCCATGGCTCCCCCTTGGATTGCGGCGGCGAAGCCGCCGCTCGAACGTGGCGAGACCTCTGCCGTGAGGACTACGGGGTGGTGGGGGCGCGGGCTCGGGGCACCTTGCTCTGCTCCTTCAGCCGGCTTTGGGTTTCCTGGATCAGCCCGATCACGCGGTCGCGGTCTAGGCCGGCGGGGACCAGATCCACGAACTTCTCCCAGGCGCGGATCGCGCCGGCGTAATCCCGCTTGTTCTCGTACAGGATTTGCCCCCGGTAGAGATAGGCCGGAGGGTAGTCGGGCGCAATTGCCAGGGCCCGGTCGATGCTCTCCAGGGCCAGGTCCGCGTGACCGCCCATGGCGATGATCACGCTCAGGTGGGTGAGCGCGTCGGTATTGTCAGGATCACGCTCGAGCACGGCCCTGTAGGCGCCCATGGCCTCCTGATAGCGCCCCTCGAAGAGGCTGGTACGGGCGGCCTGGAGCGTCGCGGCCAGCGTTTCTCTTGGGATGGGGCCGGCCCCCTCGCTTGTCGTTCCCGCCGGCCGCCCCGAGGGCGAACTTTGCGCCTTCATGGGCACCGGGAGACGGCTTCCTGGCGAAACGAAGGTCCGGTCCGGCTTGGTGAAGCGAGACACCCCAACCCCCAGCGTCACGCCGAAGACCAGGATCAGGACCGCCCCCAAGGTCAGAGCCATCGGGCTTCGCATCCAGGCCCGAGCCTGATCCTGCGCGTGAGGTGTTACCGGGGCCGGCTTCGGGGTCTCCACCTTCGGCGGTCGGGGCTCAAGCTGGTCCAATTCCTTGAGGATCTGGGCAGCTCGCCCCTCGTACTGTGCCCGGAGCCCCTCGTAGTCATCCTCCGAGAGATGGCCCGACTGGTAGTCAAAGGTGAGCTCGCCGATGCTCCGATAAATGGTGAGCTTCTCCTCGTTCAACTCTGCCCGCCGATCGGCACCAGCCCCCCGGACCTCGACGCGGCCCACTCCTTTCTTGAAGAGTGGCCAGAGGACAAAGACGAGCGCCGGCACGCCGATGAGAACGATTAGCAGGACAGTGCGCATGCTAGTCTGACCTACGGCTCGAGCTCGGCGACTTCTCGCCGGATCCGCTCGCGGATAGCGGGATCCACCGCCTCGGGGATCCCCTCGGGCCGCGGGCGGCGGGCCCACCTCACGCTGAGGATGGCGATCCCTCCCAGACCCAGGACGATCCCGACGAATGGCACCACCCAGACCAGAAGGTTGAAGCCGCGGGGCCTCGGCATGAGGAGGATCCACTCGCCGTACTTGTCCACGAAGTAGGCGATGACCTGCTCCGGGCTCTCGCCGGCAGCGAGGCGCTCCCGGATGATGCCTCGCATCTGGTTGGCCATCTCCGACGGGGAGTCGGCCACCGAGAGGTTCTGACAGACCACGCACCGGAGTTGCGCCGCGATCTCCCGCACCTGGGCTTCGTCCACGACCCCGGGCGGTGCGGCTGCGATCGTCGTGGCGAGCAGCAGTAGGAGGAGGGCCGCCTGCCTCATCTCTTCTCTCCGAGGAGACGAGTGACCTGGGAGCGGAACAGATCTTCGTTCACCGCCCCGACATGCTTGAAGCGGATGGTCCCGGCCTTGTCGATGAAGAAGGTCTCGGGGACCCCGTAGACGCCGTAGTCCACCGAGATCTTCCCCGTCGGATCGGGCCCATTGGCGAAGCTGATGGAGAAGCGTTCGAGGAACTCTCGCGCCGGCTCCTCCCTGTCCTGAATGTCCACCCCCAGCACGACCACTCCCAGGTCCTTGTAGCGCCGCCAGCCGGTTTCCAGCACCGGCGCCTCCTCGTAGCAGGCCGGGAAGCACCAGGAAGCCCAGAAGTTCACCACCACCACCTGACCCCGGAGCTCCGCGAGGCTCACGCTGCCGCCGTCGAAGAGCTCCAGTGTGAAGGGTGGCGCGGGCCTCCCGACCAGCGGCGATGGAATGGCGCGCGGGTCGGTGCGAAATCCGTAGGCGAGGAGCACAAGCACTGGGATCACCGACAGCGGAATGGCCCACTTTCCCCAGCGCCAGCCCATCAGCGCCTTCTCGTCTCGGTCAAGACCGCCAGGGCCGTGCCCAGCGTGAGGATCAGCCCTCCGATCCAGATCCAGGTGACGAAGCGGGTGACCTGGGCGTTGATGGTCGCCTGGGTCCCGTCCCGTTCGAAGCTCCCGAGGACCAGGTAGAGGTCCTCCACTAGGCCCGAGCGGTAGTCCACCTGCGCAATGGGAGTCTGCTCCCGGGGGTAGAACTTCTGGGCCGGATGCATGACCGCCACCGCGTGGCCGTTGTTGCTGACGGTGAAGGTCCCGGTCACCCTGAAGTGGTTGGATTCCTCCGAGGGGGCGAGCCCGTCGAAGCGGATCTGGTAGCGCCCGATATCGAGGGACTCGCCCCGCTGGAGTGTGGCCTCGGTCTTCAGGCTCCAGGCGTGGGAGCCGGTGACCCCGAAGGCGATCACCAGGATCCCCAGGTGCACCACGAAGCCGCCGTAGCGGTGGTTCTGCCTCAAAAGCAGCTTCCCCATCGCCGGGAAGAGGGCATCCCCGGTTTGGACCCGCGCCCGCGTTCCCCGGAAGAAATCCAGCGTGATCGTCGCGGCCACGAAAAGCAACAGCGCCAGCGAGAGCACCGCCAGCGCCGGGCGAACCCCGAGCAGGAAGAGGAAAGCCGCACCCAGGATGCCGCTCGCGAGCGGCCAGAGGAAGTTCCGCTTCAGGTTGTCCCAGGAGGCCCGGCGCCAGGCGATGAGGGGGCCGATGCCCATCAGGAAGATCAATGAGAGGAAAATCGGGATGTTCACCAGGTTGAAGAACGGCGCCCCCACGCTTACCTTCACGCCGCGCACCACCTCGGAGAGGAGGGGGAAGATGGTGCCAAAGAAGACGGTGAAGCTCGCGGCCACCAGGAAGAGGTTGTTGAGGAGAAACGTGGACTCCCGCGACAGGATCGAATCCAGCTCTCCCTGGGCGCGGAGGCGGTCTCCCCGCCAAGCCAGGAGCCCGAAGCCGAAGAGCAGGGCCAGCGCGATGAAGGCCAGGAAGAACACCCCGATCGTGCCCTGAGTGAAGGAGTGAACGGAGGAGAGAATCCCGGAGCGGGTCAGGAAGGTGCCGAAGAGAGTGAGCCCGAACGTCAGGATGATGAGGGCCAGGTTCCAGGCCTTCATCATCCGCCGCCGCTCCTGGATCATCACCGAGTGCAGGAACGCGGTCCCCGTGAGCCAGGGCATGAAGGCGGCGTTCTCCACCGGGTCCCAGGCCCAGTAGCCGCCCCATCCGAGGACATGGTAGCTCCACCACCCGCCAATCAGGAGGCCGAGGGAGAGGAAGTACCAGGCCGTGATTGTCCATCGCCGGGTCGCGGTGATCCATTCTTGGCCGACCTTGCCGGTAATCAGCGCGGCCATGGCGAAGGCAAAGGGAACCGTGAAGCCGGTAAAGCCGAGGTAGAGGGCCACCGGGTGGGTGATCATCCCGGTGTCCTCCAGGAGCGGGTTGAGCCCGCGGCCGTCCGCCGGGATGGGTGTCATCCGCTCGAACGGCGAGGCCGGAACCGTCATCACCAGGAGGAAGAAGGCCAGGACGCCGAGCATGACCGAGAGCACCCAGGGGTAGAACTCGGCCTGACGGTGTCGGTAGCGGAGGATCGCGATCAGCGTGTAAAGAGCGAGCATCCCCGACCACAGCACGATGGAGCCTTCGAGAGCCCCCCACAGCGCGGTGATCCGGTAGTAGAAGGGGGTTCCCCGGTTGGTGTTCATGGCCACGTAGCGGACAGAGAAATCAAAGGTGAGGAAGGCGTAGACGAGCAGCGCTGTGGCCAGCAGGATGAGAATGAACACGGCCAGCGCCGCGTGCTGGGCCGACTGAATCAGCGCGGGGCGACGGGTGTGGGCGCCGACGGCCGCGGTGCCGCTGCCGTAGAGAGCCAGGGCGAAGGCGAGGGCGGTAGTGGCGTAGCCGATCTCCGGGAGCATCTCAATCGCCCTGGGTCTTCAGCGACTTCAGAAGTTCCTTGTACCCCGGCTGAGTCCCTTCGCCCTCGGGAGCTCGGTACTCCGCGGAGTGCTTCGCCATGATGGTCGTGGCCCTGAAGTGACCCTCGGCGGCCCAGGTCCCCTCCACCACTGCGCCGCGATTCTCAGCGAAGAGGTCTGGCGGCGTCCCCTTGTGCCGCACCGGGACGGTGGCCTGGCCGTCGGAGAGACTAAACGAGAGATTGAGCGTGCGGGGTTCCCACGTGAGGGAGCCTGGGGTCACCAGGCCGCCGAGCCGGTACGCTTTTCCGGGGGTCGGATCGGCGAGGAGCTCGCTCGGGGTGACGAAGTAGACCACGGACTGACTCACCCCGGCGTAGATCAAGTAGGCGAGGGCGGCGACGATGACGGCTGCGCCCACGAGGAACTTGCCCTTTGTGCTCATGCGGGCTTCTTCTCACGTCGCGCCTTGGCACGCGCCAGCTCACGGCCACGCCGGCTGAGGTGTCGCCAGTACCCGATGAGGGCCACAGCAGCAATGCCGTAGGCCGCGAAGACAAACCCCCAGTTATCTGGCATCAGGCTTCCGTTTCCTCTTCGAGCCGCCAGAGCGCCAGGCGCTTGGCCAGGAGGTAGGTGAAGAGCAGCGCGAAGGCCGCAACGTTGGCCGCCAGCGTCCATTTCATGACCGGATCGAATTTGGCTGGCTCGGGGGCAAGAAGGGTCGGAGGCTGGTGCAAGGTCCGCCACCAGAGCACGGAGAAGTGGACGATGGGAATGTTCACCGCTCCGAGGATGCCCACCACCGCGGCGTATCTGGCGCCACGCTCTCGGTCCTCGGACATGGCCCGGAGCAGGAGGTAGCCGACATAGGTGAGAAAGAGGATCGCCGTGGAGGTGAGCCGCGCGTCCCAGGTCCACCAGGTGCCCCACGTCGGCTTGCCCCAGATGGAGCCCGACATCAGCGTGAGCCCGGTGAAGATCACCCCCAGTTCGGCCGCGGACGCCGCCAGCCGGTCCCACCGAAGCCGCTGGGTGATGAGGTAGGCCACGCTCGCCCCCAGGACCAGGGCGAAGGCCAGATAGGCGTTCAGGATGGACGGAACGTGCAGGTACATGATGCGCTGGACGTTGCCCTGCACGGCGTCTTTGGGGGCATACCCGAACCCGAGCGCAAGGGCTCCTAGAAGCGCCAGTGCGGCCGCCCAGCCCAAAAGGCGGATCATGGCTCAGCTCTCCAGCAGGAACTCGAACGTGAGGAGGCCCACGACCAGGTAGATGACGTCGGCGGCAGCCATGAGCTTGAGCCAGTGCCCGACCGCTCCCAGCGGCTGGCCGTCCAGCACGGCTTCCGTCGCCTTGACGGTGGCCAGGAGCAGGGGCACCTGGATAGGCAGGAGCAGCAGGGGGAAGAGAAGCTCGCGCGCCCGGAGGCGGGCGGTCATGGCCCCGAAGAGAGTCCCGATCGCGGCCAGCCCCAGGAGTCCAAGCAGGATCACCCCCGCGAGCGGGGCGAGGGGCGTTAAGACGTCGACGTTGTGAAAGAAACCGACGAGGGCCAGCAGCACGAGCACGACCATCCCCATCAGGACGAAATTTCCCGCCAGCTTCCCTGCGTAGATGGCCGACTTGTCCCCAGGGGCCAGGGTGAGCCCCTCCCAGCAGTCGTTGTCGCGCTCGGCGACAAACGTGCGCCCTAACCCGAGAAGCCCGGCCAGGATCACGCCCAGCCACAAGAGCCCAGGCAGCGCGGCGATCAGCCGCTCGCGGTCAGGCCCGAGGGCGAACTGGAACAGGAAGAGCAGGAGGAAGGCGAAGAAGAAGAGAGCGTTCAGGCTCGCCTTGGAGCGCCACTCGATGAGCACGTCCTTCCACAAGACGATCCAGGCCCGGCGCGCGTAGCTCACCCGGCATCCTCCGTGTAGAGAGCGTAGAGGCGGTGGAGTTCGTCCACGTCCAGGCCTTCCCGGGCCCGATCTAGCACGATCCGCCCGCCGGCCAGGATCGCCACCCGATCGGCGACGCCCAAGCCCCGCCCGAAGCTGTGCGTCGCCAGAACGGTCGCACCTCCGCCCTCCTTGAAGGCCAGCAGGAACTCCTCCAACCATTTCTTCCCCCGCTGGTCGAGGCCGTCAAAGGGCTCGTCCAGCAAGAGCAGTGATGGCTCGCCAAGCAGGACACGGCCGAGCGCCAGGCGGCGCTTCATCCCGGCGGAAAAGCTCCGCGCCCGCTCGTCAGCGACCTGATCGAGCTCCACGCGGGCGAGCACGCTGCGTAAGCGCTCGGGCCCGGCATCGAAACCTGCGAGGGTCGCCCAGAAGTGCAAGTTCTCCAGCGCCGTGAGGTCCTCGTAGATATAGCTCCCGTGGGCCAGGAGCCCCACGTGGGCACGGACTTTCTCCCGCTCCCTGAGCACGTCGTGTCTCGCGACTGACACGGCTCCCCGCGAGGGGCGGAGGAGCGTCGCGACGATCTTCAAAAGCGTGGTTTTTCCCGCGCCGTTGGCTCCCAGCAGCACCAGGCATGTGCCAGAGCCGAGCTCCAGGGATACCTCGTCGAGGACGGGCGTGGTTCCGAACGATTTTCTGAGGCCGGCGATGGTCAAGAGACTCGGGCGAAACGCTTCCATCGGCGAATTATTGTCCCCTAAGGCCTGGAGAGGGTCAAGGCAAGCCGCCAGACGGCTTGAGTATCGAGGGGTCTACCTTCGATTTC
>JBHIAB010000073.1:0-14279 GCA_046758385.1 Methylomirabilia bacterium
TGGCCAAGGGGCTGCAGGAGAAGGTGATCAGCCTTCGCTCGCCCGAGGACCTCTTCGATATCGAGGGGCTCTGCCGATCCTCGCGCTTCGTGGTGGCGCGGATCTGGAGCCGCGGCGAGCAAGGGGAGAAAGTCGAGTTGGGTTACGTGGTGTCGGCCGAGCGGCTGCACAACATCAAGACCGCGAAGGGGTTCACCTACGGCGGAAAGGATGACCCCGTGCTCTTGGCCTTTGCCCAGGGCGACTGGCCGGCGCCCGGAGAGATCACCTCCCCCTGGGCCGCCTGTCCCATGGTCGCCGGGGACTGCCGTGGCAGCCACTATCTCCATATCCTGCCCGTCCCGATCAACTGGCAGACCTCCTACTGGTCTGGCCCGATCCTCTCGGCGATCACCCTGTCGATTAACATCCACACCGGGCGCATCGGGGCCGTGTCGGACCAGTTGTCGCTCGGGACACCCTGGGACCAGGTGCGACAACACGCCTCCGACCTCGCCATCCAGTTTCGGACTGCCCACGGCATCAGGCAGCCGGCCACGCTCCACGAGGACGAGCTGGAGTACCAGGAAGGCTGGAAGGAGCGGCGGGCGCGGCTCGAGAAGCAGTTCGAGATCAAGCCGCCGCTCGTCTGGAACGGCGGCGAAAGGAAGAGCAGGGCCATGGTGAGGTAGAACGTGATCGGGCGAGGGCGCCCGGCAGCCTGACCGGGCTTCGAGGTTGGAAGGACGCGGCCGCCGCAATCCGGCGGCCGCTTTTTGTCTGCGGTTTTATTGACAAGGTTATCCCGGGATGGTAAAGGTAATGTAAGTCCTGTTCACACAAGTGTTTTCACAGGTCCCCCACTGTGGCCAAGCTTCACCTGATCACCTACGGCTGCCAGATGAACGAGTATGACTCGGAGCGGGTGGCTGGCCTCCTCAAATCGTTTCACCAGTACGATCTCACCGAGAAGGCGGATGAGGCGGATCTGATCCTGCTCAACACCTGCTCAATCCGGGAGAAGGCCGAGGAAAAGGTCTTCTCGAAGCTGGGCCAGCTCAGACCCCTCAAGAGGAAGAATCCCGGTCTCATCATCGGCGTGATGGGCTGTATGGCTCAGCTCCAGCAGGAGACCATCCTCGAGCGTGCTCCCGTCGTGGATCTGGTCTTTGGCTCTCCGGCTGCTGCGCGGGTCGGCGAGCTCGTGGGCCGGGTCAAGCGCGAACGCCACAAGGTGTTGGAGACCGGCGAAGGCCCCCTGGCGAAGCTCACCTCTACGGTCCCCAAGCGTGCGACGCTCAAAGCGTTTGTGACCGTGATGGAAGGGTGCGACAAGTTCTGCACTTTCTGTGTGGTGCCCTACACGCGCGGGCGGGAGCGGAGCCATCCCCCCGAGACGATCCTGGACGAAGTCCGTGGGCTGGCGGCGCAGGGGTATCGGGAGGTGACGCTTCTAGGCCAGAACGTCGACGCCTACGGCAAAGACCTGGAGCCTCCCGCCGATCTGGCGGCACTCCTTGAGCGGATCAACGAGGTGGCGGGGATCGAGCGCATTCGCTTCGTCACCTCCAACCCGGTCAACCTGACCTCCCGGCTGATCCGGGCCCTGGCCGAGGTGCCCAAAGTGTGCGAGTACCTGCACCTTCCGCTCCAGGCCGGCTCGGATCGAGTCCTCCAGCGGATGAATCGAGGCTACACGGGGAGCCGCTACCGGGAGCTGATCGCCGAGCTGAGGGAAACGGTGCCGGGGATTGCGCTCTCGACCGACCTCATCGTGGGCTTCCCTGGGGAGAGCGAAGAGGACTTCGAGGCCACGGTGGAGATGGTTGAGAGCGTCCGCTACGACAGCGTGTTCGCGTTCCGCTACTCCCCCCGGCCCCGCACGCCCGCGGCTGAGTTTCCGGACCGGGTCCCCGAGCCGGAGAAGGCCGGCCGCCTGAGCCGGCTCCTTGAGGTGTCGAACCGCGTCAGCTCGGAGAAGAATCGGGCTCTGGAAGGCAAGGTCCTGGAGGTCCTGGTGGAGGGAGTCTCCAAGAAGAACTCCCACGAGCTCTCGGGGCGGACCCGCTGCAATCGCGTCGTGAACTTCGACGGGATGGGACGGAATCTCTATGGGGACTTCGCCCAGGTCCGGATCACCCAAGCGATGCCCCACAGTCTCCGGGGCGAGTTGGCCTGAGGAGGAGGAGGACTAACCTATGTGGGTGGAGATGAAAGTGCGGGGGCTGGCCCTCGACCCGCTGTCGAACATGCCCATCATCATCTTGCGGGACGAGGAAGAGAAGCGCTCGCTCCCCATCTGGGTGGGCATCTTCGAGGCTAATGCCATCGCCCTGGAGCTGGAGAAGGTGACGACCCCCCGGCCCATGACGCACGACCTCATCAAGAATATCCTCGAGGCCCTCCAGGCCCGGGTGCTCAAGGTGGTGGTCAACGACCTCCGGGAGAACACCTTCTTCGCCGTCCTCCACCTGCAGCTCGGCGGGTCCGAAGTCACCGTAGACTCCCGCCCCTCCGATGCCATCGCGCTCGCCCTGCGGGTGGGTGCTCCGATTTTTGTCGACGAAGACGTAGTGGAGAGGTCCAAGACCGTGGAAGCGGCCAAGGAGGTGGAAGCGGTCAACCCCGAAGACAAAGAGAAAGTCAAGGAGTGGCTCGAGAACTTGAAGCCGGAGGATTTCGACAAGTTCAACATGTGAGCATCGCCTCCCCGCTGGGCTGGAGCGGAGTGTGGCCATCAGGAAGCGGCCGAGCCCGCTGGCAACAGGAGGGGAGGATTCCCGGCGAGGGCCCGTGACCGCCGTCGGCGCGGAGGCGCGGGGGATCCTGGTACTGCTCCAAGGTGGGTGGGGAGCCCCGGAGGGGAGGGGGTTGCTGGGCTCCGACCCGCGCGTCCGGACTATCCGGAAGGTCCTTCTCTCCTACTCGGAGGTGCGGCACATCCTTCCCCACAAGGTCAGCATGGATCCGGGCACCGACCCCCGCATCCTGGAAGCCATCGCCCGCTTCTTGGGGCGCCAGCCCTGGCTCGTCAAGTCCGTTGAGATTCGCTGAGGGCGTGTCGTGATCTGGAACCCTGAGGCGGAGAGCCTTCCTCGGGACCGGATGACGGCGCTGCAGCTCGACCGGCTTCGGCGCGCGGTGGCCTGGGCTTCCGAGTGCGTTTCGTTCTACCGGGAGGCGCTGGCCTCCGCCCGAATCACCGCCGAGTCGCTCACGACGTTGGAGGGCCTGCCCCGGCTGCCGTTCACCCGGAGGGAGCATCTTGGAGAGCACTACCCCTTCGGTTTCTTCGCGGTCCCTCGCGAGCAGCTCATCAGGCTCCACGCCTCCTCCGGCACCAAGGGCAAGCCCACCGTGGCCGGCTACACGCGGACCGACCTCCAGCTCTGGCGCGAGGTCATGGCCCGCTCCCTGGCCGCCGCCGGAGCGGCGCCCGGGCACCTGATCCACAATGCCTACGGCTACGGCCTCTTCACCGGCGGCCTGGGCTTTCACGACGGCGCCGAGTGCATGGGGTGCACCGTGGTCCCTGCCTCCTCGGGCAACACGCTCCGGCAGATCATGCTGCTCCAGGATTTCAAACCGCAGGGGCTCGCCTGCACACCGTCCTTCGCCCTCCATATCGGCGAGACGCTCCGCGAGCAGGGAGGAGACCCGCGGGCGATCGGCCTCCGCTACGGGCTCTTCGGTGCCGAGCCCTGGAGTGAGGGGATGCGCGCGAGGATCGAAGAGCTCCTCGGGCTCACGGCCGTGGATTTCTACGGCCTCTCTGAGCTCATTGGGCCGGGAGTGGCGGTGGAGTGCGCCGAGGTGCGACAAGGGCTCCACCTCAACGAGGATTACTTCCTGCCCGAGGTCGTGGACCCGGAGCGCGGGACCCCGCTTCCGCCGGGCACGGAGGGGGAGCTGGTCTTGACCGCCTTGAGCCGCGAGGCGCTGCCGCTGTTGCGGTACCGGACCGGCGACATCACGGCACTCAACCCGGAACCCTGCGCGTGCGGTCGCCACACGGTGCGGATGGCGCGGATCAAGGGACGCACCGACGACATGCTGGTCATCAAGGGCGTGAACGTCTATCCGTCCCAGGTCGAGGCGGCGCTGCTAACCGTGGACGACCTGGCCCCGCACTACCAGATGGTCGTGGATCGGAGCGGCGGGTTCCCGCGGCTCGAGATCCAGGTGGAGCCGGCCGAGCGGCTCCTTCGGCGCTGGGGTGCGTTCGACCCCGGCCACCCGGAGCTGGCCCCGCTGCGGGGTCGGGTGAGCGGGCGACTCCGGGCTCTGCTTGCCCTCAATCCCGATGTCACCATCGTGCCACCGAAAACCATCCCGCGGAGCGAGGGAAAGGCGGTGCGGGTGGTCAATCGCCCCTGATCACCGTTCAGAAGGAGCGAGCGGTGTGACCGATCCTGAACCTCAGGCGCGCATGATGGCGAAGATCCAAAATATAATCGATTTTGGGCCTTTCGGATCAAGGTGCAGGTTTGGGGCTGTGTGTCCGATAAGGAGAATTATGTCAAGTATGATCCGCGAGGGCTACCGCCCAGGCGCCTCGGTCAGGCTCGCTACGAGGACTCGAATCTCGCGGGCCCGTGAGCTCTGGGGTCGCTCCTTGAGAAGACGCCGGTAGGTGTCCATTGCCCGGCCACGCTCTCCCAGGAGCTCGTGAGAGCGGGCGACGCCCAGCATGAGCTCTTCGTACAGGAAGTCATCGGGGCTGAGGCCCTCAAGCGAAGTCTGAAAGGCACCCAACGCGTTAGACGGCTCTCCTTGAGCTTCCCAGCTATAGGCGATCCCCAGGCGTGTGAGCGTGGCAAGAGACCCCTCAGCGCCCTTGTCTAGAGCCAGTTGGTAAGCCTCGCGGGCTTGCTCGTACTCCTGGGCCTCGTAGTGCACATTGCCCAGCTGGTAGGCGGCTTGCGGCAGGACTCCGAGGCGCGGGTAGCGCTCGATTACCGCCTGGAGGGCTGCGATCGCGGCTCGCCGGCTCTCGGCCGTCCCCTCAGGGCCGAGGGCGTTCTGGGTCCGGTGGGTGGCCAGGGCCAGCTCGGCTCGCCCGCGGGTGTGGTACGAAGACCGCCAACCCCAGGCGCCAACCCCAACAAGGATGACAAGAAGGAGGAGGGCTCCGGAGGCAAGCACCCATTGCCAGGGGCCAAGCTGATTCCGACGGGATGCCTTGGGGAGGGCCATGCGCTACCTCAATGGATTCTGGCAGATCAGGGGTCCGAACGCAACCCAGCGTTCGTCAGTATGACTCAGCCGAAAGGTCCGTGGGGTCATCGAAGCTCCAGTGTCACTTCGGAGCCTCGGCCTGGACCGGCACTCCAGGCGACTCGCCTTCGAGCGATGGAAACCAGCCCCGGGTGCGGTTGCAGAATGAGCAGACTGACAGCATCACGGGGACTTCGACGAGCACGCCGACCACGGTGGCCAGGGTTGCGCCCGACGTAAGGCCGAACAGCGAGATTGCCGTCGCGACCGCGAGCTCGAAGAAGTTGCTGGCGCCGATCAGCGCGCCGGGCGCCGCGACGGAGTATGGTACGCCTACCCACCGCGCCAGCCCGTACGCAAGCCCGGAGTTGAAGTAGACCTGGATGAGCAGGGGGATCGCGATCAGCGCGATGTGGGAGAGCTTGCCGAGGATCACCTCGCCCTGGAACGCGAAGATCAGCACGAGCGTCGCCAGCAAGGCCCCTACCGACACCGGCTTGAGTCGCGGAAGGAAGGCGCCCTCGAACCAGGCCGGGCCCCGGGTTCGGAGGAGCATCGCGCGCGACACCGCCCCCGCTCCCAGCGGAATAACGATGTACAGCACGACCGAGAAGAGCAGGACGTCATACGGTACGGTGATGTTCGACACGCCGAGGAGGAGCATGACGATCGGGGCGAAGGCGAAAAGCATGATCACATCGTTCAGCGCGACCTGGACCAGGGTGTAGGCGGGATCGCCGTCTGTGAGATAGCTCCAGACAAAGACCATGGCCGTGCATGGCGCGGCGGCCAGGATGATCGCCCCGGCCAGATACTGATCGCCCAGATCCGGCCCGATGACACCGCCAAAGAGGTGCTTGAAGAAGATCCAGCCGAGCAACGCCATGCTGAAGGGCTTCACCAGCCAGTTGACGAACAGGACCACGAGGACTCCTTTCGGCCGCTGGCCGACGCCGAGCAGCGCCGTGAAGTCGATCCGCAACATCATCGGATAGATCATCAGCCAGATCAGGACCGCGATGGGAAGGTTGACATGGCTCACCTCAAGACGGCTCAGTACGCCCACCAGCCCGGTCGCGACCCTCCCCACTGCTACACCCGTCGCGATACAGAGTGCCACCCAGAGAGACAGGTAGCGCTCGAAGAAACTCAAGCGCTTTACCGATTGCATCACGCCAGCCAGAAGGAGCGCATATGCGGATCTTCGCATATACCGCGCCAAAAAAAATCAGCAGCAGGTCTTCCCCACCACACATCGCCCTCCCTGGCGCAAGGCCAGCCGGCGAGACAGGCGAGCGTCGTCCTTCCTCGCCGCAGACTTGGCATCCAGGTGAACGTCAATGACCTTGAGCAGATCCTGATGGAACCCGCTCAGCCCGACCCGACGCCCGATGCTGTAGTACATCCAGCGCCCGTTGCGCCGAGCCTCCACGAGCCCAACACCCCGCAGCCTGCCCAGGTGTCGCGAGACGTTGTACTGCGGGGTACGGAGAGCATCCACCAGCTCGCAGACGCACAGCTCCTCCCGGAGCAGCAGGCGGACCAGCCGCAGGCGTGCGGGGTTCGCCAGGGCGCCCAACAGCGTGGTCATGTTGTCCACCAGAGCGCTCTCCTCATATGCATGTGGATACATATATGCTCATCCGGTGCCATCCGTCAAGCCGCAACTGACAACAACGCAGGGGGAGGACGGTCACACGGAAGAAGAAGCCGAGGCCGCAGAACCTCCGCCCCTGCCCCTCACCTCTTCGCCGCGCACGGGTTGCTGGCCGCACAGGGGTTCTTGGCCCCACAGGGTTGTTTCGCTGTCGGTTGAAACGTCTTCTGCACCTCAGCGACGTAGGCCGTTAGCGCCGCCAGTTCCTTGGAGTCCCACGGCAGCGGTTTGGCGGCCATGGGTACCACCATGCAGATCTGTACCATCTCGTCCATGTGGATCTGGGCGAGGCCGGCTTTCGCTTTCACCATGGCTACCATGTGCGGATAAGGCTTCGCAAACGTCGCCTTGAAATTGGCATTCCGCCGATGGCAGGTCTGGCAGGACAGGCCGTTAGTGCTCAGCGTGGTATCTTTCCAGAGCTGCTCACCCCGCCGGATCAGTTCGGCTCGCTTGCCCACAAACAGCATGGTCCCGCCGGGGCGCGTGATCAGCTTGGGGTCCACCTCAAGAGCGGCGGCGCACGGTTGCTGGGCAGGTTGCTTCGCCGCGCACGGATTCTTCGCTGCAGAGGGCTTCGTCTGCGCGCTCGCTGCTGATCCAGAAACGGCAAGGGTAAGAGCGATCATGCAGGTGACAGCAAGGAATGGACGGATCATCGATTTGTCTCCTCTCTGTTCTCCGGTCCTACGGGAGCGGCGACCTCCAAGAAGGCTGGCTGGGGTCTCTCGACGAAGCGAGCGAGGCCCTCACGGCGTGGGAAGCCGCCCTAGCGCGGAAGCGTTCCCATACTAACCCCGAAGCGGCCCGACAGCAAACACTTGTGGATGAGCTATCCCTTCCATCCCTCCCAGGCAGGCGTCAGTACACCGGCGGAGCGTATACCGTGAGGAAGAACAGCGGGGCCGAAGGGAATGGGATGGCGCTCGCTGACGGCCCGGTCGCAGGCGGCTGGCCGCTTAGGTCTGGGTGATCGCCTCGGCGAGCCGTCCTGGGTCGATGTTGCCACCCGAGAGGACCACCCCGACGCGTGAGCCCCGGGTGGCCGGCACTTTGCCGGCCAGGAGGGCTGCGGCCGCCACGGCTCCGCTGGGCTCCACCAGCAGTTTCGCCCGGAAGAGCAGGAAGCGGAGCGCCTCCAGGATCTCCTCGTCGGACACGAGCAGGATCTGCTCCACGTGCTTTCGGAGGATGGGAAAGGTGAGCTCACCCGGGGAGAGATTCCGGATACCATCGGCGACGGTGGGCGGAGGCGGGATCTGCACCCGTTCTCCCTTCTGGAAGGAAAGCCAGGTGTCGTTGGCCGTGTCCGCCTCCACGCCATAGATGCGGGTGCCGGGAGAGAGGGCCTTGATCGCCGTACCGCACCCTGATAGGAGGCCGCCGCCCCCGACCGGGCTCAGGAGAGCATCGAGCGCCAGCACATCCTGGAACAGCTCGAGCCCCGCGGTCCCCTGCCCGGCCATGATGGCGAGGTCGTCATAGGGTGGGATGAGCACTCGCCCATGCTGCCGGGCGATCTCCTTCGCGATGGCCTCGCGATCCCCCTTCTGGCGGTCGTAGAAGACGATCTCGGCACCGTACCCACGGGTTGCTGTCAGCTTCAACGTCGGCGCGTCGGTCGGCATGACGATCACCGCCGATGTGCCCGTCAGCCGCGCGGCCAGGGCTACCCCCTGGGCATGATTCCCCGAGGAGAAGGCGACTACCCCGCGTCGTGTCTCCTCATGGGAGAGACTGAGAAGTCTGTTCAGCGCCCCACGGATCTTGAAGGAGCCGGCCCGCTGGAGGTTCTCACACTTGAAGAAGACCGAGTAGCCGACGGCCTCGTCAAAGGAGCGGCAGGTGATGGTCGGGGTGCGGTGGATCCGGCCTGCGAGCCGGTGCGCGGCCTCCTTGACATCGTCGACGCTGAGCATGATCCGGTGGGCTGCCTCGCCGCTTACTTGGCGCGGATGCGGTTCATGCGGGCTTGAAGGGCTGGGCTGCTGTGGAGCGCTCCAGGGGTGGGGCGTAAATCACCACGGCCTTGAGGACTCCTGGCCCAAGCGATTCCACCCGGTGAGGAACGCCGGGAGGAAAGAAGCACGTCGTCCCGGGGCCGACCTCCTGCTTGTCGTCGGCTACCTCCACCAGTGCACGGCCCTCCACGATGAACATGGCCTGCTCCACCTCGTGGGTGTGGCGCTCGGCGACGCCTCCCGGCTCGACCGTTCCCAGCACTACCTCCACGGAGCAGGAGCCGTTGACGTCCTTGCCGACGAGCCGGCGGTTGACTGTGCCTGCGTGAAGCGGCGGCGAGTACGTTGGCACCTCCTCCGGTCTTACGATGTATCTCATGGCGCCCCCTCCCGTCGTTGAGATACGGGCTGCCGCCTCACGCTGCGCCCTTGAGAGTCCGGTGGACTGCGGCAACGACATCTCCCAACTGAGGCGAGACCGACCCTTCGAGCGGAGGGCTGAAGGGGACCGGCACGTTCTTGCCTCCTACCCGTTCGATGGGGGCGTCCAGATCGTCGAAGGCGCCCTCCATGACGACCCAGGCCAGATGACCGCCCACCCCGCCCCGAAGCGGGCCTTCCTCCACGATCACCACCCGGTTGGTGCGCCGCACGGAGGCCAGCACGGTCTCGCGGTCGAAGGGAACGAGGCTTCTCGGGTCTACCACCTCGGCTTCGATCCCTTCTGCCGCCAGGAGGGTCGCGGCTTCCAGGGAGATGTGGACCATCCGGGCCGTGGCGATGACCGTCACGTGGCGCCCCGGCCGCTTGATGTGGGCCAGGCCGAGGGGGACCAAGTGCTCCCCTTCTGGCACCTCGCCGCTGAGCTGATAGAGCCGCCGGTGTTCGAAGACCATGACCGGGTCAGGGTCCCGGATTGCGGTCTTGAGCAACCCCTTGGCGTCGGCTGGCATGGACGGAATGCAGATCTTCAACCCGGGCGTGTTCAGGAACCAGGCCTCAACGGAGTTACTGTGGTGCCCGCCCGCAGACTTGCCGATCCCGTATGGCATCCTGAGCACCAGCGGGAGCTCCATCTGCCCGCCGAACATGTACCGGGTCTTGGCGATCTGGTTGACCACCTCGTCCATGGCGCAGGTGACGAAGTCGGCGAAGTGCATGTCCACCACGGGCCGCATCCCGACCGCCGCCGCTCCCATGGAGGAGCCGACGATGGCGGCCTCGGAGATGGGAGCATTTCGGACTCGCTCGGGGCCAAAGCGCTCGGCCAGCCCGTTGGTCACGCCGAAGGGGACCCCGAGGACGATGTCTTCTCCGATGCAGTAGACGCGCTCGTCCCGGGTCATCTCCTCGACGAGCGCTTGGTTGAGGGCTTCGCAGTAGGTCAGCGTCGGCACGGCGCTACTCGACCCACGGGTAGTGGACAAAGAGGTCTTCCAGCGCCTCCCTCGGCTCGGGCAGTGGGCTTGCCTCGGCGAAGGCCACGGCATCGTCGATGGCTCGTTCAATCTCCTCCTCTACGGCCTTCGCCTGGGACTCATCGAGGAGTCCCCGCTGTTCCAGCACGCCCCCCAGCCGGAGGATCGGGTCCTGCCGGCGCCCCTCGGTGACTTCCTCCTTGGATCGGTAGGTCTGCGGATCTCCTTCGAAGTGACCCCGCCACCGGATGGTTCTTGCCTCGATCAGGCTCGGCCCCTCCCCTGCTCGGGCTCTCGCCACCGCGGCAGCTACCGTGTCGTAGACCGCCAGGGCATCGTTGCCATCCACGGTGGCGCCGGGGATGCCGTATCCCTCGGCCCGAGCCGCCACGGACCCTCCGCCGGTGGAGAGCTCGAAGGCGGTGGTGGAGGCCCACCAGTTGTTCTCGCAGACGAAGACCACAGGGAGCTTCCAGATCGCGGCCAGATTCACCCCCTCGTGAAACGGACCACGGTTTGCCGCCCCATCGCCGAACAAAGAAACACACACCCGGTCACTTCTTCTCATCTGAGCGGCGAGGCCCACGCCCGCAGCCTGCAGGAGCCCTGCAGTCAGCACCCCATTGGCCCCGAGGTATCCCACCGAGACGGCGGCAATGTGCATGGAGCCCCCCTTCCCCTTGGAGCACCCGGTGCGCTTGCCGTAGAGCTCGGCCATGAGCTCCCGCAGCGAGCCCCCCTTGGCGATCATGTGACCGTGGCCTCGATGAGTCGAGGTCACAAAGTCGTCGGGGCGGAGCGGCGCGCAAAGGCCTGCCGCTACCGCTTCCTGGCCGATCGAGAGATGGATGAAGCCCGGCATCCGGCCCGAGGCGTAGATGTCCCGTGCCCGTTCCTCGAAGCGGCGGATCGTCAGCATGACCCGGTAGAGGTTGAGAAGGGTCTCCGGGGAGGGATCGTCCTTCGGAGGTGCTTGAGCGGCCCGACGTTGACGGGTAGATCGGCGTTTCATAAAGGCGTGAGAAGCGCGCGGTGGCGAATCGGCGCGCCCTGACGTTCCATCACGGAACGCTATCAAAGGGCTACGCGGGGTGTCAAGGTCGGGCCTCTCGACGCACGCCAGCCGCGCCCAGTGCCTGAGGCTACGAGGGTCACAATCGGCAGAGGCACAGCGCTAGGGGCGGAACGCGTTCAGGGTAAAGTCAGTCTGCTCTCTGCTGAGGTTCGGGCGCAGCAGTAAGATGGGCAGCCAGGCACCTGCCTCGTACCAGTGTGCAAGCCGCTCGCGGGCTTGCTCCGGGGTCCCGAACACCGTCAGCTGCTCCAGCAGGCTCTCTGCCTCCGGTGGCACCACGGCGGAGTCCCGGCCAGGGTTGGCAGCAACGGTCGCCTCCACTTCCTTGACGAGCCCCTGTCTCGCGATGTTTTTCTGATAGAGCGTCCCCATGGAGGTCAGGTAGAAGGCGACGAACCAGGCTGCGCCGTCCCGCGCTTCTGCCGCATTGGCCGTCACCACCGCCGGGATACACGGGCACACCTGCGGGAGCCGGCCGGGATCGCTGGCCTTGGCTGACCCTTCCTTCAAGAGGGTGACTCCTTCGGCGAGGCGATCACGGGGAAAGAGAAACCGGATCCATCCGTCGGCCAGCTCGCCCGCGAGCCGAATTGTCTCGGCTGCAAGTCCTGCCAGGTAGATGGGAAGGGTGGGCGTGGGAGGGAGATTCACCCGGAGCGGCCGGGCTCCGGTCGTGGCGGAGAGCGGGATGCGATCACCCCTGAGGAGCGCCCGCACCTGGGTGATCACCCGCCGCGTCTGCCTGACTGGGGCGCTGAAGGCGACGTCGTGAAGCCCTTCGGCGAGTTGCGGGGTGCTGGCTCCAAGGCCAAGGATGAACCGCCCGTCGGCGGCAGCGTGGAGCGTGGAGGCGGCCATGGCGATCGTGGCGGTGCTCCGCCCCCATACTCCCAACACCCCGGAACCGAGACGGATCTGCCGCGTGCGGGTTGCAACCTCGGCGAGCAGGACCATGACATCGTGCGACCATGTCTCGGGGAGAACGAAGGCCTCATACCCGAGGGAATCAGCTCTCGTGGCAATATGGAGGATGGTCTCTCTCCGATTCTCGAGTGGCATCACAGACACCGCCAGTGGGCGCGTGTTATCTCCCATCGCCTCCTCCCATGAGAAGGGTCTCACTCGGTTTCTCGCAAACGCGCTCCGAAGGCCACGCGTCTGCTCACGCAGACCCGCCGGGTCACACCAGCAATGAAACTTTGACGAGTAAACGGCTATTCCCGAGTAGGTGTCGCCCGACCAAATGCCCAGCGCAGCCCCACCGGGGTAACCAGAGTGGTGACCACCACCATCAGGACGACGGCCGAGAAAACACCCTGGGACAGCAGTGCTTGGCCCTGGAGCGTCAGGCTGGTCCCGATTCCGGCGAAGATCAGGCCGACCTCGCCTCGGGGGATCATTCCGATGGCGACGGCCGGACGGTTGACCCCCCGCTCCACGACGCCCAACGCGGAGACAAACTTGCTGGCGAGCGCGCAGAGGATCAGAAGCGCCCCGAACCCCAGAACGAGGGGGTGCGCCAGGCTCCCCAGGTGGACCTGGATTCCCATCAGCACGAAGAACAGAGGAACAAAGAGGCTCGAGAGGGGGTGCAGCAGCTTGGAGAGGCTGGCTTCGTCCTCCCGGGTGCGGACTCCCTCCCCGTAGGGATCCAGCATCAGACCGGCGGCAAAGGCTCCGATGATGCCGGCCAAGCCCACCAGCTCGGCGAAATCAGCTGGTGCAGAAAATTGGAACGCTTGTCCTACCTTTGCCGGGTTTCGAAGCTAGCTCTGCCCTGAAGCGTTCCATTCAATCCGTTGCCGCTGATATCATTCGCGTTCCCATCACCAGGCCACAAGGCCGGAGGGGGGTGGGACACAGGGGGTCTGGGCGACCCCGTGGCTGACCGGGCCGAAGGTGAAGAAAGGGATTAGCTCCGCACAAAGTAGCGCTTTAGTCATTTTCCTCGTGACCTCCATGACAGCCTCCTTGCCAGGTACGCCATCGCTCCAGGCCTCCGGAACCGCATACGCCCCCGCCGCTCTGGGCGAGCGACGAGAGCGGCCAGAAATTCTCCAGGGGCATGGCTGCCTCCCCTGGGGGTTCCACACGAAGGTGTGGACGATCCGAGATCAGCTCCATCGCACGACGGTTTCGGATCCCGAGAAGACTGTCTTGGAACATCTGGAGGTCCCGCTGGGAGCGGGCGGGCCAGCTGCTGAAGAGGTCATGACTCGTCGCGACCCGGCTCACGAGCTTCTCCCGCTCCATAATCCCACCGCAGATCTTCCCGGTGGCTTCTCCGAGGGTCAGGCTGCGCGGCCCCGTCTGCTCGCCTTCTACTGTCACGCCGAGGGTGAGGCGGGCTGCCTGGCGGGGTTGCAGCCGGAGGCGGAATAGCGCCCGTCCGTCCTCAAGCTGTTCGGGAGGGGGGTCAAAGTCTAAGCGAGTTCGTCGGATGATCCCGTCTTGACCAAGGATCTGGCAGTTGTCCTCAGAGACCGCCGAGTCTTAGCGCAACGCGCTTGACCCGCCCCCACCCTCTCCTTCCCGGTATCCGCCGGTAGCCCGTGAGGCCGTCCTGAATCAGGCGGGTAAGGGACAACGCCAGACACAACCCACCCGGCAGTGAATCACGCCGAATTCGGCAGCCCGCTCAAAAGCTGGGCAAGGGAACTATCCGCTCGCTCCCTCCGCATAGTGCCGCAGACCTGATCACTGCCATGGCCACCCTACCTTGGCGGCGTAAACATGCGGGGACAAGGACCTGAAAGAAAGACGGCCTCCGCCCGCGGGGGGCAGAAGCCGTCTCGACTTCGGATGAGGAACCACGCCAAGCGCGCGTCCCCACGCGCGGCGTTAGTACATGTCACCGCCGTGAGGCATGGGCGGCATCTTCTTCTCCTCCTCCGGAATGTCGGTGACCAGCGCCTCGGTGGTCAAGAGCAGCGAGGCAATGGAGGCGGCGTTCTCCAAGGATACCCGCTCCA
>JBHIAB010000074.1:0-14279 GCA_046758385.1 Methylomirabilia bacterium
ACCCCTGACCGAGCATCCTCCTGGCGCGAGCACGAGGGAAGTCAATGTCAGGCCACAACGTCTCAACCTGACTCCGAGACCGGTTTTGTGTGACGGCCGTTTGGCGTGCGGTGATCGTACCTCCACGTGGGGACGGCGCCGCATCGGGACGCACGAGGATGAATTAACTCACCCAGGGAGGCGGGAGCCGTGAAACTGCCAGTGAAGATGACGATCAACGAAGTTTCGTATTCTCACGAGGTGGAGCCCCGACTCTTGCTGGTTCACTACATCCGGGATGTGGTGGGCCTGACGGGAACTCACATCGGCTGCGACACCACCCAGTGTGGGGCTTGCACGATCATCTACAACGGGATGGCGGTCAAGTCGTGCAACCTCTTCGCAGTCCAAGCCGACGGGGCCCAGATCCTCACGATCGAGGGGTTGGCCAAAGACGGTCAGCTCCACCCGATTCAGGAGGCATTCTGGGAGAAGCACGGGCTCCAGTGCGGCTATTGCACGCCAGGGATGATCCTGGCCGCCCATGAGCTCCTCCAGCGCATTCCGAACCCGACCGAATCCCAGATCCGCCACAACCTGGAGGGGAACCTCTGCCGCTGCACCGGCTACCACAACATCGTCAAGTCGATCCAGCATGCGGCAGAGACAATGGCCAAAAAGTAGAGCTGGCCAGAGGACTGAGAGGGAAAGGCCATGACGACCGCGACCAAGCTCTTTGGATCTTCAATCAAGCGCCGGGAGGACCCTCAGTTCATCACCGGCACGGGGAAGTACTTGGATGACGTCAAGCTGCCGGGCTTGACCTATGCAGCCGTCCTCCGGAGCCCCCACGGCCATGCCCGCATCAAGAGCATTAACGTGAAGAAAGCGCAGGCTTTCCCAGGCGTGCTGGCTGTATTTACCGGAAAAGATATGGAGAAGGAAGTTAGTCCTCTGCCCTGTGCCTGGCAGGCAGGAGGTGTGAAGAACAACGTCCCACCACACCGGGTGCTGGCCACGGACAGGGTGCGGTACGTCGGTGATGGTGTGGCTGTGGTGGTGGCTGAAGATCGCTATCTTGCGCGTGATGCCCTCGACCTCATCGAGGTGGATTACGACGTCCTCCCAGCCGTGGTTGATGCTGAGAAAGCTGTCCAGCCGGGTGCTCCGCAGCTCCATAACGAGGCGCCCAACAACACCTGCTTCCGATGGACCGCGGGCACCGAGGCAGCAACCAACAAGGCATTCCAGGAGGCCGAGGTTGTCGTCAAACAACGTTTGATCAACCAGCGCCTCATCCCGAATCCCATGGAGACGCGGGGGGCTATCTGCCAATATCAGCCGGCCACAGGCGAATACACCTTTTGGTTAACCTGCCAGGCTCCACATGTGCATCGACTTTTGCTTGCGGCCTTTGTTTTGGGCGTGCCCGAGCATAAGGTCCGGGTGATCGCCCCTGAGGTGGGCGGCGGATTCGGCAGCAAGATCTTCATCTACCCTGACCAGGGCATAGTGGCCTTCTGCGCCAAGAAGCTAAGTCGCCCGGTCAAGTGGGTGGAGGACCGGCGCGAGAACTATGTGGCTACCACTCACGGGCGGGACCACATCACTGAGGCGGAGATCGCCGCCAAAAAGGATGGCACCATCACTGGGGTTCGCGTCAAGACCTACGCCAACTTGGGAGCCTATCTCTCGACTATCGCGCCAGGCATCCCTACCACCCTGTACGGCCGGATGCTGTCAGGGGCTTACAGGATCCCCAACATCTTCTGCGAGGTGGTTGGGGTCTTCACCAACACCAGTATGATCGATGCGTACCGAGGTGCTGGTCGCCCCGAGGCCACATATGTGGTCGAGCGGATGGTGGATCGATTGGCCCAAGAGCTAAAAACGGATCCGACCGAGGTGCGGCAGAAGAACTTCGTCCCTGCCGAGGCTTTCCCCTATGACCCCGTAGGCATCTTGGCTGGCCTGAAGTACGACAGCGGGAACTATCGGCCGGCGTTGAACAAAGCCTTGGAGATTGTGGACTACCGGAAGTTCCGGCAAGAGCAGAACGAGGCACGCAAACAAGGTCGATATCTGGGAATCGGCCTGTCCAGCTATGTGGAAATCTGCGGGGTCGCGCCTTCGGCGTGGATCGGGCTGCCAGGTCAGGGCTGGGGCGCCGGTCTCTGGGAGAGCGCCAATGTGCGGATGCACCTGACGGGCAAGATCGTCGTCACCACTGGCTCCCTCCCTCATGGGCAGGGTCATCTGACCCCCTTCGCGCAGATTGTGGCCGATGAATTGGGAGTGCCTCTCGAGGATGTAGAGATTGCTTATGGGGATACGCTCAACGCCCCATTCGGCTACGGGACCTACGGCAGCCGAAGTATGCCGGTTGGTGGCACCGCCCTCTACAAGGCAGTGCAGAAGGTGAAGAACAAGGCCAGGAAGTTGGCTGCGCACATGTTGGAGGCGGCCGAGCAAGACCTCGTGTTCGAGGGAAGCAAATTCTATGTGCGGGGTGCCC
Source organism: Methylomirabilia bacterium (assembly GCA_046758385.1). Lineage (GTDB taxonomy): Bacteria > Methylomirabilota > Methylomirabilia > Rokubacteriales > CSP1-6 > JBHIAB01. Next base: position 2,495 of record JBHIAB010000074.1, read on the forward strand.
CTGACAAAGCCAAGACCATTCAGGAGGTGGCGTTGGCGGCCGCGGTGGGCTACAGCCTTCCTGAGGGCATGGAGCCTTACCTGGACGAGACCGCCTATTTCGATCCGCCCAACTGCACGTTCCCCTTCGGCACGCACGCCTGCGTTGTCGAAGTCAACCCGGAAACAGGCGAGGTCAAGATCCGGCGGTATGTGGCCGTGGACGATGTCGGCCGCGTGATTAACCCGATGATTCTGGACGGCCAGGTTCACGGCGGCATCGCGCAGGGAGTAGCCCAAGCCCTATGGGAGGGTGCGGTATATGACCAGAACGGTCAGCTTCTGAGCGGTTCGATGATGGACTATGCGGTGCCGGTCGCGGATTTCCTGCCTTCGTTTGAGACAGCCCACATGGAGACGCCCTCGCTGGTCAACCCCCTCGGGGTAAAGGGTGCGGGCGAGACTGGCACCATTGCGTCCACGCCAGCCGTGGTTAACGCCGTGGCTGATGCGCTGGCGCCCTTGGGAGTCACGCACATTGACATGCCGCTCACCCCTGGGCGGGTCTGGGCCGCGGTCCAGGCTGCCAAGGGCAAGCGATAGAGGGGAGGGGAAACAGCCATGTATCCGGCTCAGTTTGAGTACCACACCCCGTCCACGGTTCAGGACGCCATCTCCCTTCTCGGCAAGCTCGGGGACGACGCCAAGCTTCTGAGCGGTGGTCACAGCCTGATCCCGACGATGAAGCTCCGCCTGGCCCAGCCCAAGCATTTGATCGACCTGAGAAAGGTGCCGGGGCTCGCCGGAGTCAAAGAAGAGGGCGGTGCCATCGTCATCGGCTCCCTCACCACCCACTACCAGCTCGAGTCCTCGGCCCTCCTCAAGCAGAAGTGCCCGCTCCTCCCCGAAACGGCGGGCCAGATCGGAGACCCGCAGGTCCGGAACCTGGGAACCATCGGTGGTAACCTCGCTCACGCCGATCCCGCGGCGGACTACCCCGCGGCGGTCGTCGCCCTCGGGGCCGAGCTCGTGGCTCAGGGACCGAAAGGCAAACGCACCATCAAGGCCGATGAGTTCTTCCGGGGTCTGCTGACCACGGCACTCAAACCTGACGAGGTCCTCGTCGAGGTTCGGATTCCGGCTTGGCCGGCAGGCACGGGGATGTCCTACATGAAATTCCCGCACCCAGCGTCGCGGTTCGCAGTCGTCGGTGTCGCGGCCGCCGTGACCCTCGACGGCAAGGGGTCCTGCTCGAAGGTGGGCGTAGGGGTCACCGGAGCCGGCACCAAGGCAATTCGGGCAAAGGCCGTCGAAGCAGCCCTATCCGGGAAGAGCCTGGATGGTGCAGCGATCCAGGCGGCGGCCGAGAAGGCCCCGGATGGCGTGGATGTCCAGGCCGACCTGCAGGGATCGGTGGAGTACAAGACTCACCTCGTCAAGGTCTTCTGCCGCCGCGCCCTGGAGGCGGCCGCGTCATCGGCGAAGAAGTAAGACCTCCACGGGGTCTCGACGAGCGGTGAGAGTCGGGACCGTCATGGGTAGGTGATCGCGGGCATCGTCCTCGCCGCCGGGCTCAGCCGCCGGATGGCGCGTGCCAAGCTCCTCCTGGACTGGGGCGGCCGCCCGATCATCCGGTCGGCGGTAGAGCAGGTGGCGGGAGGGGGCGTGGATGAGCTGATCGTGGTCCTCGGACACGAGGCTCAGGCGATCCGGGAGGCACTATCGGGCCTCCCGGTTCGTTTTGTCCAGAACCCGAATCCGGAAGCGGGCCAGGGAAGCTCGATTGCGTGTGGGATCGCAGCTCTCACTCCCGGCACGGAAGCGGCTCTGATCGCCCTGGGTGATCAGCCCCGGCTCCCACCCGAGATCATTCCCCGTCTCCTGGCGACCTTCAGAAAGACCGGAAACGCCATTGTCGCTTCCGTGTACCGCGGGGTGCAGGGAAACCCAGTGCTCTTCGCCTCGGCCGTGTTCCCAGAGCTCAGAGCCCTGACGGGAGACAGAGGGGCCCGCACACTGGTAGAGAAGGATTCGGGCCGAGTGGCCGCCGTTGGGTTCGACCTCCCGATGCCCGAGGATCTAGACACTCCCGAGGAGTACCGCCGCCTCCGTCCGAAGGGTGATCCGGTGTAAACTATCAGATGCCCATGCGCGAGGAAATCAAAAAGATCCAAGAGCTGATGGAGGCGGCGGATTACGTGACCGACGCCCCCGTCGCCACCTCGGTCCACTTGGCCATGACCCTTCGGAAACCGCTGCTGATCGAGGGCCACGCGGGGGTGGGGAAGACTGAGGTCGCTAAGGTGCTGGCGCGGGTGTTGGAGACCAATCTCATCCGTCTCCAGTGCTACGAGGGACTGGACCAGGTCACCGCGCTCTACGAGTGGAACTACCCCAAGCAGCTCCTCCGGATCAAGTTGGAGGAGCAGACCCAGCACTCCCTCGAGCAGAAGGAAGCCGTGATCTTCTCCGAGCCGTTCCTCCTCACGCGCCCGTTGCTCCAGGCCATCACGCAGGACGGCGAACCGCCGGTGCTCCTCGTTGACGAGGTTGACCGTGGTGAGGAGGAATTCGAAGCGTTCCTTCTGGAGGTGCTCTCAGAGTTCCAGGTCACCATCCCCGAGATCGGGACCATCAAGGCGGCTCAGCCCCCGTACGTGGTGTTGACGTCCAATCGCTCCCGTGAGCTCTCTGACGCTCTTCGCCGGCGCTGCCTCTACCTCTGGATCGACTACCCGTCCTTCGAGAAGGAAGTGCGGATCGTCCAACGCAAAGTGCCCGGCGTGAACGAGCGGCTGGCCCGTCAGATCTCCAAGTTCATGGAGACGATCCGTCAGGTCCGGCTCTCAAAGGTTCCGGGCGTGGCCGAGACCCTGGACTGGGCCCAGGCGCTCACGGCGCTCCATGCCGACCACCTGGACGAGACCGTGGTCGCCGAGACCCTCGGTTGCGTGCTGAAGGACGCCGAGGACATCAGGCGCTTCAAGCAAGAGCTGGGGAGCGCGGGCGTGGGGCGGTTTCTCCCGCTCGAGGGGTAGCGCTCTCCGTTGGTATCGATCCGGTCGAGGCGGCCTCGCGATCTCCTGACCGGCACGCTCTCCTTCTGCCGGCTGTTGCGCCAGCACGGGTTAGCCGTCACCGTTGCCGAGGCTGTTGACGGGGTCAAGGCACTCGAGCGGCTGGACCTGGCCGATCGCGACGAGATCTACCTCGGGCTCCGCTGCGTCTTGATGTCACGGATCGAGGAGCAACCGGCGTTCGACCGCTGCTTCGAGGCGTTCTGGGGGGCTCAGCGCGAGCCGCTCCCGGCGATGGAAGGGCTCCTCTTCACCCAGCCGACGAGGCCTCACGAGGACCAGCCTGCGACCCTGACGGCGGCCGGACAGAAGCGGGAGAGCGTGGCGCTCGAGGCCTGGGCGGGGGAGGACGAGGAGTCCGACCGCGAGCCGCTGGGCGTTCCCGCCATGAGCGATCGCGAGGTGTTGATGGAGCAGGACTTCTCCACTTTCCCCGTCGATCAGCTCGACGAGCTGGTGCGGCTCACCGTCCTGATCGCCCGCCGGCTGGCTCGACGCATCAGCCGGCGTCGCCGTCCGAGCCGAAGGCGCGGCCTCGTGGATCTGAGGCGCACAGTACGGGCCAGCCTGACCAGGGGCGAGCTGATTGAGCTCCGTCGCAAGGAGCGGAAGCGGCGCAAGGTGCGGCTGGTCGTCCTGTGCGACATCTCGGGCTCGATGGATCTCTACAGCCGCTTCTTCCTCCAGTTCCTCTACGCGCTCCAGAACGTCTTCAGGCGGGTCGAAACCTTCACCTTCTCCACGCGTCTCACCCGGATCACCGACCATCTGAAGGGGAGACCCTACCGTCAGGTGCTCCGGCGCCTCCGCGATGTCAGAGACTGGTCGGGCGGGACGCGGATCGGTGAATGCCTGGCGGAGTTCAACTGCCAGTGGGGCTCCCGGCTCTTGGATCGCTACACCATCGTGGTGATCCTCTCCGATGGCTGGGACACGGGAGACCCCGATCTCTTGGCCGGCGAGCTCCTGAAGATGAAGCGCCGCGCCGGACGCCTGATCTGGCTCAATCCCCTCCTCGGGAACCCAGCCTACCAGCCCCTCACGCGAGGGATGGCGACGGCCCTGCCACTACTCAATCGCTTCGCACCCGCCCATAACCTTCAGAGCCTCCGGCATCTGGCCACACACCTCCAGCTCTGAGCCTTCCCGGGGCTGACCTTCGCGCACGAGGAGGGCCCGCGCCTTCTCGCCCCCGGCGCCCATGGTATAGTGAGAGCGCCATGCACGAGCTCTTCGGGCAGCTTGATCGGCTCAAAGATGCGGAGGACAAGGTGGCCCTGGCCACCCTCGTCAACACCCGCGGCACCACACCGCGAAAAGAGGGGGCCAAAATGCTCGTGGGGGCTGAGGGGCGGATCCTGGGGTCGGTGACCATCGGCGGCTGCGTCGATGCGCAGGTGATCGATGAGGCCGAAGACGTGCTGGGCAACAACACCCCCAAGCTCCTGGAACTCACCTTGGGAGACGAAGAGGCCTGGGAGATCGGCCTCACCTGCGGCGGCACGATCGAGGTGTTCGTCGAGCCCGTGCAGCTTGATCGGGCTCAGGTACCCCCGCTGTCATACTACGAGATCCTCCGGGCCCACGCCGAGCAGGGAGGCCGGGGTGTCTTGATTACCCGGCTCGACGGACCCGACTACGGCGCCAAGCTCCTGCTCTTAGACACCGGCCGAACGGAAGGGACTCTGGGCGATACGTTCCTGGACCACCGCTTCGTCGCCGAGGCCCAAGAGTGTCTGAGCCGTGGAGTCTCCAAGACGCTGCTCCTGGAGGGGATCCGCGCCTTCGTCGAGGCCTTCGGCCCGCCGGCGACGCTCCTCGTGGTCGGGGCAGGGCACGTGGCCATGCCGCTCGTCTCACTGGCCAACGTCACGGGCTTTACGACCATCGTGGTGGACGGCCGCCCGCGGTTCGCGACTCGCGAGCGCTTCCCCGACGCGCATCGGCTCGAGGTTGGCATTCCATCCGAGCTGGTCAAATCGGTCCCGTTGACCCCGGCCACGGCCCTGGTCCTGGTGGCTCACGATTACAAGTACGACCTTCCGGTGCTGCGACACGCCCTGGCCAGCCCTGTCGGATACATCGGGATGCTGGGATCGAGGCGGCGGGGCGCCGCCATCATCGACCTCCTGCGTGAGGAGGGAATCTCCGACGAGATGCTGGCCAGAATCCACGTCCCCATCGGCTTGGATCTGGGAGCGCAATCGGCTCCGGAGATCGCCCTGGCCATCCTCGCCGAGATCCTCGCCGAGCGAGCCGGCGCGAGTGGGGTGCCGCTCAGCCGGAAGCCCACAGCAGCCAACCCGTGAAAGCGCTCGTGGTTCAGAGAGCGGAAGCCAGCGCCGGCGCGCTGGTCGGAAAAATGCTCTGTCACGATGTCCGCGACAGCTCCGGCCAGCTCCTCGGGCGGAAAGGAGCGCCTCTCGATGCCGGAGCGGCCGAGCGTCTCCTCCGAGGCCAGTGGACGGAACTCCATCTGCTGGAGCTGGGGCCCGAGGACATCCACGAGGAGGAAGCTGGGCGCCGGCTTGCGCGGGCAGCGGTCGGTGACGGCGTCGAGGTAAAGGGCTATGCCGGTGGTCAATGGCCCCTCGCTTCCAGCCGTCGAGGTCTCCTCAAGGTCAGAACTGAAGTCCTCTTCAGCGTGAACGCCGTGGAGGGGGTGTCGGTGTTTACCCTCTTCGACGGCCAACCCGTCGAAGCAGGGGAAGTGGTGGCCCGGGCCAAGGTTACCCCGCTGGCCATTTCCGCGGCCATCGTGGCTGAAGTCGAGCGTGTCGCGCGCGACGCGGGAGGCTTGCTGCTGGTGAGCGCCTTCAAGCCGTTCACCATCGGGGCCGTTGCGCGAGAGAGCCTGGATGAACCCCAGCGGAGCCGCTTTGAATCAGCCCTTCGAGAAAAGATCACCTGGTTTGGCTCCCATCTCTTGCCGGTCCGAAGCGCTGCCAGCGATCCGCGGGCCGTCGCTAGGGAGATGGAAGCCCTGAAGGCGCAGGGGACTGAGATCTTCATAGTGGCCGGGACCAGCGCTTTGGATCCTTTGGACCCGGTCTTCGGCGCCCTGTCACTGCTCGGGGTTCGAACGGAGCGGCATGGCGCTCCGGCCCATCCGGGAAGTCTGTTCTGGTTGGCGTACTGGGCGGAGCGCCCGGTCATTGGGATGCCCACCTGTGGAATGTTCTCCCAGGCGACCACCTTTGATCTCATTCTGCCGCGGCTTCTGATCGGGGAGCGCGTGGGGAGCACGGAGATCGCGGTCCTCGGTCACGGTGGGCTCCTCTCTCGGGAGATGAGCTTCCGCTTCCCCTCCTATCGCGCTCACGCCAACCGAGGCGAGCTGCCGGAGGACAGCTAGGGGACCATGCTGTACAGCTCCGTCATTCACGAGCGGTTTCGCCGTCCGCGCTTCAAGGGCGAGGTTGCCGAGCCCCACGCCACGTACGAGGATGTGAACCCACTCTGTGGCGACCGGATCCGCATGGAGCTCCGGTTCTCCGACGGCACCGTCGCGGAAGCGCGCCATCGGGGTGACAGCTGTGCCATCTGCATGGCGTCGGCCGACATCCTGGCAGAGATGGTCGAGGGGCGTGCCGTCCAGGAGGTGGAGGAGCTCCAAGTCAACGAGCTCCTGGCGCGCCTCGAGGCAGACATCAGGCCGTCCAGGATGAAGTGCGTGACGCTGCCCCTCGAGGTCTTCAAACACGCCCTGGCGCAAGTGGGAGTCGGGACGTGAGCCTGGACCTGTTGACCCGTCCCGATTTTCCGATTCTCCACCGCCTGGTAAACGGCAAGCCGCTCACCTACCTCGACTCGGCCGCCTCCGGCCAGAAACCGCGCCAGGTGCTCGAGGCCGTGAAGGGCTACTACGAGCGCTCCCATGCCAATGTCCACCGCTCCATTCACACCCTCGGCGAGGAGGCCACGGCCCTGCTCGAAAGCGCTCGAGATGCCGTGAAGGAGTTCGTCGGAGCTCGACACCGCGAAGAGATCGTCTTTACGCGCGGCACGACCGAAGCGATCAACCTGATAGCCCAGGCCGTCGGCCGCACCCTCGAGCCGGGGGATGAAGTGATCGTGACCGAGATGGAGCACCACTCAAACCTGATCCCGTGGCAGATGCTGGCGCGGGACCGAGGTGTACGGCTCAAGGCTGTCCCCGTGGAGGGCGAAGGGTTCCTGGATCTGGACGCGTTCAACCGCCTCCTCACCGACCGGACCCGGGTCGTGGCGGTGACGCATGTCTCCAACGTGTTGGGCACCATTAACCCGGTGGCAGAGATCGTGACCCGTGCTCATCGGGCAGGGAGCCTGGTGCTGGTCGACGGGGCCCAGGCAGTCCCCCACCTCCCGGTCAACGTGGCGCATCTGGGCCCGGATTTCTACGCGTTCTCCGGCCACAAGATGCTGGGGCCCACGGGGATTGGAGTGCTCTACGGCCGGCGCGAGATCCTCGAACGGCTGGAGCCGGCCTGGGGGGGTGGGGAGATGATCAAGGAGGTCTGGCTTGACCACGCGCAGTGGAATGACCTCCCATGGCGCTTCGAGCCTGGTACGCCGCCCATTGCCCAAGCTGTCGGTCTGGCCGCGGCCGTGGAGTACCTCGCCAAGCTTGGCATGGAGCGCGTGTCGGCCCACGAGCAAGAGCTGACGCGGCGGACGCTGGACCGGCTGGGATCGCTCGGAGAGGTGACGCTCTACGGACCCCGGAACCCCGAGATCAAGGGCGCAGTGGTGGCCTTCAATGTGCGGGGGCTCCATCCTCACGACGTAGCGGCGCTCCTCGACATGGACGGGTTCGCGGTCCGGGCCGGGCACCACTGCGCGATGCCCCTAATGCGCAAGCTCGGCGTCGTGGGGACCCTTCGCGCCAGCTTTTCAGTGTTCAACGCTCCCGAAGAGATCGAGCGCCTGACCACTGCCGTCTCCGCGCTCAAGTCCGAGCTGTAAGGCCGTTCGCCAGCCTTCCGGTTACATTCATGCGAGTTCCCGACTGACGCGGGACACACCGTGGCTCGACCGTATCGAAGGCCATCGGGTGCCGTACTGAAGGGGAGTCTCACGGGGGTCAGTCATGATATAGTCTGCAAGGAAGGTCCCATCATGCGGTGGCTTGCCCTGTTCCTGCTGGCTCTCTTTTCGTCCGGCTCCGCTCTGGCGGAACCAGCTCTGCACGTCTCGTTGGTCGAGATCGAGGGGGTCATCAATCCGGTCACGTTGCGCATCATCTCCACCGCCCTGGACCGGGCGGAGGCCGAAGGCGCCCAGCTCCTCATCATCCAACTTGACACGCCCGGCGGGCTCGAGCGCTCCATGCGCTCCATCGTCCAGAAGTTCCTGAGGGCGAAGATGCCGGTCGCGGTCTATGTCGCGCCCACGGGAGCTCGCGCGGCCTCGGCGGGCGTCTTCATCACCATGGCGGCCCATATCGCCGCCATGGCTCCGGCCACCAACATCGGCGCAGCCCATCCGGTGGCCGTCGGTGGAGCGAAGATGGATGAAGAGGTCTCCAAGAAAATCGAGAATGATGCGGCGGCCTTCGCGCGTAGCATCGCTACCGAGCGGGGGCGGAATGCGGACTGGGCCGAGAAGGCTGTGCGTGAATCTGTCTCCATCACGGAGCGGGAGGCTGTGAAGCTCAAGGTGATCGATCTGATCGTTGCGAACGTCTCCGAGCTCCTGGACAAGATCGACGGGCGAACGGTGAAGACGGCGGCGGGATCTGTAACATTGAAGACCCGGGAGGTCCCGGTCAGGACGGTGGCGATCGGATGGCGGGACAGGTTCCTCAATCTCATCACCGATCCCAACATCGCCTACATGCTGATGATGCTGGGGATGCTGGGTCTCTTCTTCGAGCTGTCCAACCCTGGGGCGATCGTGCCCGGCGTCATCGGCGGGATCAGCCTGATCCTGGCCTTCTTCGCCTTCCAGAGCCTTCCCTTCAACTACGCGGGGATCCTCCTAATCCTCTTTGGCATCATCCTGCTCCTCGCCGAGATCAAAGTCACGAGCCACGGAGTCCTCACGATCGGAGGCACGATCTCCATGATCCTCGGATCAATGATGCTCTTCGATGCGCCGGAGATCGGGCTCAGCATTTCCTGGTGGATCATCGTGCCCACCGTGGCGACGACGACCGGGATCTTCGCCTTCGCCGTCAGCTACGGGGTTCAGGCGCTGTATCGGAAGCCCACCACGGGTGGCGCCGGCATGGTCGGGCTGGTGGGAGTGGCACGCTCGCCCCTCGCCCCTGCGGGCGACGTCTTCGTCCACGGTGAGATCTGGCGGGCCGTCGCGGAAGGGGAGCCAGTCGCACAGGGCGACTCAGTCACGATTGTACGGGTCGACGGGCTCACGCTCCGGGTTAAGAAGGCCAACGGACAATAGGAGGCATGCCATGCCTGGACTCGACATGATCTTCGGGCTTGCGCCCGTCATCATCATTCTGCTCTTCGTCCTCGCCACCTCGGTCCGCATTCTGCGCGAGTACGAGCGGGGAGTCATTTTCCGACTCGGCAAGCTGGCCCGGTCGGTCTTCAACCCGGGCGGTGACGGCACGGGCCCCGGCATCCTGATCCTGATCCCGTTTGTGGATAAGATGGTGAAGGTGAGCCTCCGGACCATTACCATGGATGTTCCGCCCCAGGACGTGATCACCCGCGACAACGTCTCGGTAAAGGTGAATGCGGTCATCTACTTCCGGGTCGTGGATCCCAACCGGGCGGTGACACAGGTGGAGGAGTTCCTCTACGCGACCTCGCAGATCGCCCAGACCACGCTCCGGTCGGTGCTCGGCCAGGCGGAGCTGGATGAGCTGCTGGCGGCCCGGGATAAGATCAACCAGCAGCTGCAGCGGATCATCGACGAGCACACCGACCCATGGGGGATCAAGGTCACCACGGTCGAGGTCAAGCACGTGGACCTGCCGCAGGACATGCAGCGGGCCATGGCCAAGCAAGCCGAGGCGGAGCGGGAGCGGCGGGCCAAGGTCATCAATGCCGAGGGCGAGTCCCAGGCTGCGGCCAAGCTCTCCGAGGCCGCCGAGGTGCTGGGGCACTTCCCGATCGCGGTCCAGCTCCGGTTCCTCCAGACCATGAGGGAGATTGCCTCCGAGCGCAACACGACCACATTCTTCCCGCTCCCGATGGACCTCTTCGCCCCGCTTCTGCGGGGGACGGCCTCACCGAACTCAAGCAATCCCTGAGAGCGTCGTCCCCGACGCGCAGAATCCCTGAACGGAAACCCCTCGGGTAGGTCGTTGAGACACCGAGGGGTTTTCTCTCACTCCTTGCTTTCTAAACGGCTTCAGGAGGGCAGCCCAAGGGCGGCGAAACTGCGGGTGAACCGGCGCTACAGGCCTACATCGGGGGAAGGGTCAAAAAAGAATGCCCCGGCGGGCCCAAAATGCTCACGACCCTGGCCTTCCGTCAGCCTTTCGAGATGACGTAAGTAGTAATCTCGACCGACCGTTGGATGGCTATCGGCAACTCCGGGCCCTTCCAGGGCAACGCCACCTTACCCCTGTCCAGGAGCCTAGTCAAGAGAAATCCGCAAAGAATCTGCACGGGGCAACGCTCGAATACGCAGATTAGCCAGAAAAGTTAAGGCATCTAGATTATTGAGGTTCTGGGGCTAGCCTCGGAAGAGGCCCCGGGATGGCGGGACGCGCGGTGGGCGTCGAGGGTTAGCAATGGAGCGATCACCCTCCAAGCCTGCGGAATTGCGGAGGGGCCCACGAGCGCCTATAATCTCTCGGCGGTGGGGGGTTAGCTCAGCGGGAGAGCGCTGGAATCGCACTCCAGAGGTCGAGGGTTCAAATCCCTTACCCTCCACCAGACAAATCCAGCACTTATCCAGCGAAGAAGGGCGGAATGTCGCGATTCGGCGCTCGGGCAGGTGAGGGCGTGAGGGCGATTCCTAGTCCAGAGTCCAGAGCCGAGGGTCACGATTGCTTGATTTCGTGATACGCTGACCTTGAATGAGGCCTGCTCCAGGTGATGCCCAACCCCCGGTGGTGCCGATAGCTAAACAGAGGGGTTGACCGCGGGTAGGCACCCGCCCGATAATTCCTCCGCCTGGCTGGGAGACATGAGCGTGGATATCCTCAAGGAAGAATTGGCCTTCTTCGCGGAAAAGAAGAAGGAGCTGCTGAGGACATATACTGGGCAGTTTGCGCTCATCAAAGGCCGGGCACTCGTCGGCGTTTTCCCGACCCGTGAGCAAGCCTACATCAGGGGGGTGGAGAGCTTTGCTGCTGAGCCCTTCCTGATCAAACAGATCGTCGAAAAAGAGACGCCAGAGCAAGTCCCCCTTCTCGCGTTTGGGCTCCACCGTGCCCGTCTTTAGTCGATGGTAGACCAACCCACAGACTAATCTCCCCGACGCCGCGCAGCTCCGAGTCAGCGGACCAGCGCTCCAAGTCGAAGTTCGGGTCCCATCGGCACTTGCTGCCGCTCTCCAGCGTCTCCGTCGACCAGTTCCGCCGCCCCAGGTGGGACTCGCCCTAATTGACACCGGAGCCTCTATCACCGCCGTGGAAGATGCGGTACTGCAGACATTAGGGTTAAGCCCGACTGGTTTCGCCCCGATAGCCACACCGGGCGGCACAGTCCAGCAGCCCGTGTACGCGTGCGAGATGGAATTCCCCGGGACGCCCATCCCGGTACTCCCGTTCAACTTCGTCATCGGTAGCCAGGTGGCAGGGCTTGGGTACGCAGCTCTGATTGGGCG
>JBHIAB010000075.1:0-14055 GCA_046758385.1 Methylomirabilia bacterium
TCGACCGGCGACAGATTCGAATTCATGAGGTAGGTTACGCGATCCACCGGCTCGCCACTTAGAATGTTCCCTCCATGATGGAACATGCCGTCCAAAGGAATGCCCACCGCGGCGAGCAGCGTCGGCGCCAGGTCGACGTGCGATGTGACGAAGGGTATCTGCACTTGCTCGCCAACCACAACGCGCTCCGCCGCATCGACCGCCCCGAGCTGCCGCTGGAAGCCCTCGACGCCCTGGCGCACGGACTAGCCCAGCGGCAGATCCACCATGGCGTGCTCTTCTCCCACCTGGGGCGTGTGGCCCACGTCGATCTGGGCCCGCAGTTCGCCGACTTCTTCCTCAACGTGGAGGGGATCGAGTGGGCCGTCGTCTCCGGGATCGTCAACGGGCCAGAAGCGCCTGAGACTCGGGGCGGCCAGGGCGAGGAGCTGCACATCTCGGTGCGAAACGTGGGGTACGTGAAGAGCGCCGGCGAGGCGGTGCGCCGGGCCTTCGGGGACCTGGGCAAAGCTGGGGGCCACCGTGCCATGGCCAAGGCCGTGATCCGCCTCACGGAGTGGCGGGCCAGAGTCGGGGAAGCATCGGCCTCCGCGCTCCAGCACGGGATCGTGGAGCGCTTCCTCCGGGCCTTCGCTGGACACGACCAGGAGTGAGGCAATGCCGTGGGTCTACTTCATCGTCGCGGCGGCAGCCAGTGTCGTCGCGATCTTCGCGCTTCAAAACGCCGACCCGGTCACGGTGCGCTTCCTGGCCTGGCAGGTCGAGGGCGTGCCGTTGGCCGCCGCGATTCTGGCGTCGGGAGCCTTGGCCGCCGTCGCGGCAAGCTTGGTGGGGCTCGTCCAGCGCTGGAAGCTCCGCGCCCACATTCGCCAGCTCGAGTCGCGCCTCAAGCAGGCTGAGCTCCCCAAGCCTGCCGAGTAGGCAGGGCTGAGCATGGAAGAACCTGTCCGCCTGATTGACACCATCAAGGACCTCCTCGAGGAGGGGCGGGAGGAGCGGCTCGCCGTCATCGTGGAGGAGTCCCACCCGGCCGATGTCGCCCGGACACTCCGGGAGCTATCGCCGCCGGAGCAGGCCCGCCTCTTCCGATTGCTCGGGCAGGAGCAAGCTGGCGCGGTCCTCCACGAGATGGACGACCAGACCCTCCTCGAGCTGGTCCGGGGACTGGACGAGGTCGAGCTCTCCGGCATCCTGGACCGCATGCCCGCAGACAACGCCGCCGAGGTCGTGGACAAGCTGCCGGTGGAGCAGGCCGACAAGGTCCTGGACCTCATGAAGGAAGAGCAGGCCGAGGAGGTCCAGGAGCTTCGCGAGTATGAGGAGGAGACCGCGGGACGCATCATGTCTCCGCGGTTCGTCGCGGTTCATGAGGACGCGACGGTGGCCCAGGCCATCGACCGCGTGCGCCAGGCCGCGTCAGCTGACGAGATGTTCTACCTGTACGTCGTCGACGATCACGACCACCTGTTGGGCTTGGTCCCGTTCCGCCGGCTGCTCACCGCCGATCCGGAAACCCCGGTCAAGCTGATCCGGACCGAGGACGTGGCCAGCGTGACCCCGGAAACCGACCAGGAGGAGGTGGCCCGACTGGTGGCGAAGTACAACATCATGGCCATCCCGGTGGTGGACCACAACCGGAGACTCCTAGGCACCGTGACGGTGGACGACGTCATCGACATCATTCAGGAAGAAGCTACCGAGGACATCCAGCGGTTGGCCGGCGTGGCCGGCGACGAAACGGTCTTCGATTCAGCCCGCGTCGTGTTCACCAAGCGCCTGATCTGGCGGCTCATTAACCTGGCCACCGCCATCCTGGCCGCCTCGGTGATCGGCCTCTTTGAGGAGTCCATCGGATCGCTGGCGGCGCTGGCCATCTTCATGCCCATCGTGGCCTCGATGGGCGGAATCGGGACCACCCAGACTGCCACCGTGGTGATTCGGGGGCTGGCGCTCGGGGATATGAACCCGACGCACCTCTGGCGGGTGCTGAAAAAGGAGGTCATGCTGGCGCTCACCACGGGCGTCACCAACGGCCTGGTGATGGCGGGAATCGTCTACGTGTGGAAGGGGCTGCTCCTGCTGGGCCTGATCGTCGGCGTAGCGCTCCTCCTCAACATGTTGGTGGCCGCTGTGGTCGGCGTGCTCATCCCCCTTGCGCTCAGAGCATTCCGCATCGACCCGGCCATCGCCTCTAGCGTCATCGTGACCACCTTCACCGACGTCTTCGGCTTCTTCTCCTTCCTCGGCCTCGCCACCCTCCTCATCGCCTATCTCTTATAGCGGCCCGAGAGCCGCGTAGCAGATGGCGCCCCGCCCCCTTCGAATTCCCCCTCTACGCCGGTGACCGAGGTGTCGCCACAGCGGAGAAGGTATGGCTACGGTGGTTCCGGATTCGAGACGGGGACGACGACCGATACGTGCGCACCTCGGGGCTCCTGTGGGAGGACCCGCTCATCGAGAACGTAGGCCCTCGGTTAGCGAAATCACGCGCTACTTTTGCGCGAACAGGTCCAACAGCCGTTGTGCTTGATGCATGGCCGCCGGCCTGAGGAGGGGGAGCTTTACGCCGGCGTCGCGGTACAGCTGAACGCGCTTCTGCACCTCACCGGGCGTGCCGCTCGCGGTCATCCCCTCGACATAGGAATCGGGGACCGCCCTGAGGAGGCTCTCCATGCCACCCTTGGCATGGGCCTCCTCGAACCTCCGGATGTCTTCCTTCCTGATGTAGGGTTCGCCCACTCGCATTTTAGGCCCAGCGATGAAGGGGAGCTGAATGGGATCCAACTTGGTGGCTACCTCCCACCGGATTTCATCGAGCGCCTTCTGGTGATCGTCTTCGACGGAGCAGTTGATGAGCTGGGCGACCTCGAACTTCGCCCAGTCCTTTCCCCCCGCCTCGGTTGCCTCCCTAACGATCTTGAGCGCGTTGACCGTGTACTCCGGGGAGCAGACGGCGTTCAAGACGACACCGTCACCGATCTGCCCGGCCAGGCGCAGGCCCGTTCGGCTCGTGGCCGGAACATAGAGAGGGATGTAAGTACGAACAGGCTTCCACGCCAGCCCGACGTTGTCGAGTTTCACCACCGTGCCGTGATAGGAAACCTTCTCACCGGTGAGGATAAGCCGCATCGACTCGATCCACTCCTTGAGCGTCAAGGCGGGATCCAGGAGCTCGAGGGAGTGCACCTTGGCATGGCTGTTGGTGCAGGCGCCAGGAGCCAGAGTCATGCGGCCACCCGTCAGCTCATCCAAACTGGCTAGCGATTGCGCCATTACGACAGGACTGCGCAGGCGCACGATCTGGGTCGCGCCCAGGGTCAGCCTTCGGGTGGTGTGGGCGACGGCGGTGAGCGCGGTGACGGAATCGCGCATCAGCTCGACCGTCTCGGAGAAAAATCCCATCTCGTAGCCCCGCTCTTCGGCCTGCTGCATCAGGCTCGCTATTTCCCTGGCGTTCGTGAACTTCCCGTATCCGAGTGCGAACCCTGTCCGTGGCATCATCCTCTCCTCGTCGAAGATGCACTCACACCCAGGTCAGATGGCCGTTGCCATAAGTGACAGCTTCCCTTGCCCGCGCCATGGTTTCGGTCGTTCTTGATCATGGCGCCGGGCAGCAGGCTCTCCCCCGCCTGCCCGATGCAGGCGACGCTCATTTCGGTCGGGTCCACATCCAGGTCCCGCTTGATGCGCCGCTCGGTTTCCCGTGTGCCCAGGCCCCAATAGGGGCTGGCATCGCGAAGCTCGACTTTGTCGTTGTCGATGAGAAGTTGGAAGAACTGGGCGCCCGGGTGCCGGCGAGCGGGCCGGTCATGAAGATGAGCGGGGTTTCGGGGTCGGTCGGTCTTGCGCCCGGCGGGCACTCCTGGATCAGGTAGCAAAGGCCCAGCCCCGTGCCCCCCAACGTATCTCCGCAAGACCTTCTAAAATCACACGCATTTCAGCGCGGCCACTTCTGCAACTCAATGATGTTCCCCTACAGATCCTCACAGTCGGCTAAACCTTGCTCATCGGTGGAGGTTCAAATGCCGTTATCTCCGGCAAGTCGCCGCCGTATGGTTCAATCTCCACCAGAGCGCTTTGCGTCGTCGGGCCTTGCCCGAGCTTGGAGGTCCCCTTGTCGACGGTCAGCACGTTAGGATTTCCGTGCTTGTCCAGCGTGCCCACAGAGCCGGGCTCCAATGGATCGTACCAGGCACCGGTCGCAAGCTGGAGGACCCCGGGGCGAATGAGTTCTGACACGACTCTGCCGGCGAGGGGTTCGTGTCGTCCATTCCAAAGAACCCGATGACGGGGCACTGGATCGATTGAGTCAGCTCAAACGGTGTGGGGCCGTCGCCCCACGCCTTCATGATGTTGCCGCCGTAGAACACGCCTGCCGCCTTGAACACGGGGTTAGACCCAGCCATCAGATAGGTCACGCGACCCCCCATGCAGAAGCCGATGATGCCGAGATCCCACACCTGCGCATCCTCGAGGCGCCGAATATGATCGATCGTCGCGTCGACGTCGCGAATCAGTTCCGCATCACGGAGGCGACCGATACGCGTCATCATGTCTCCTTCCGGGGGCTGCCGGTGATACAGATCGGGGGCAGCGGCCACGTAGCCGTGCCGGGCGAGGTCCTCCAGACGGTCCTCAACGAACTTGTCCACGCCGGGCCCGTGCTGAATCACGATCACCCCGGGAAAGCTCTTTCCGCCTGCGCGAACGTCCAGGTATAGGCGCATTGGGCGGCCATCAACTTGAGTAGTTTCCCAACGGGCCATATCTTCCTCCTTTGCGTTCAGGACTCTCTCGATGCGCTTCAGCGCAACGCCTTCAGCTCTGCCTCTGCCTGCTTCGACCACAGGCGCATGTCCATCTCGCGGAATAGCGTGGTGGCCGAGGTCAGGTATTCCTGAGCTTTCGGGCTGTCCCCTGCTCCCCGGTAGAGCCTACCGAGGCACAAGTGGCAGTGAGCAAGGAGCGGGCGCATGCCGAGAGTCTCGGCCAGGCGGGCAGCCCTGACCAGCGCCGCCTCTTGCCCAGTGGCCAGACCCAGCGCCCACCGCGCCCATGCCTCCCGCCCCCGCTCTCCGTGAGCAGTGGCGAACTTCAGCGCCTCTTCCCCGGCCTGCCGCGCCTCCTCCCTCCGGCCGTTGAGTAGGTGCGCCTCGGCCAGGTTGGTCCACCAGTAGGATCGGTCCGTGAGGGCGCCAGCCGCCTCCTGAAGCCGAACGGCCTCCTGGTGGAGGGAGATCGCTTCAGCGATTCGGCCCAGGTGTGCGCGCGCAATCCCGAGCGCGGTCGCGGATCGCATGGTCCATCCGGCGAAGTTCTTGCTCCTGCAGACCTCCAATGCTGGCTCTAGGAGCACGATAGCCGCGTCCATCTCCCCCCGGCGTGCCCGAAGGTATCCCTCGGCGGTTCGGATCGCGGCGAGGCTGTACGGATGGTCGGCGGCCAGCGCCACGCGCGCTCCCCGATTCACATACTCGAGGCCTCGGTCAAATTCGCCGAGCTCCGCCAGGCTATGCACGGCCCAGGCGCATGAGACCACGTATGGCAGCCCTGAGAGGCCGAAGCGCTCGCTCGCTTTGTCCCCTTCCAGCAGCTCGACGTTCCGGACCAAGCATTCCGCAGCCTGGGCGTACTCCCCTTGACCGTGGTAGGCATGACCCAGGTAGAGGTTGCCGGTCACCTCAAGCGCCAGATCATTGAGCGCGCCGGCCGTAGCCAGGCAGCGCTCGCCGTACTCGATGGCCCGCCCGTACTCCGCCATCGCCCAGTAGTACTGGACCAGGAAGGCGTATATCTTATCGAGGCGGCGCGGGTCTTCCAGGGACTGGGCGAGCCGCTCGGCATCTCGAAAGAGCTCGAAGAGGCGATCGAGTCTCCCGAGACGCCACAGGGGAGCTCTGAGCTCGAGTCGGAGATCGATGGCCTGGCCCACTCGCTCGGGGCTGTCCGGCAGATGGTCAGCTGCCTCGAGGGCGCGTTCGTAGAAGCTGACGGCGTCGCCATCCACACAAAGGGCAACGGCCTTCGCTCCGGCTTGGCGGAAGTAGGCCACGGCCTTGCCCCAGATCTCGCCTCGGAAGGCATGGTGGGCGAGCCGTTCGACCTGTTCGCCCAAACGCTCGCCGGAGAGCGCTTCGGCGGCCTCCACGATCCTGGCGTGGAGGGCGCGCCGGCGCTCCTGGAGCAACCCCCCGTATGCGACGTCGTGGGTAAGGGCATGCCTGAAGGTGTATTCGACTTCGGGAAAGAGGCTGGTCTCGTACAGGAACTCGGCGGCCTGGAGGTGCGCGAGGCCCTCGCGGACTGCCTCCTCGGGAAGCTCCGCAATGGCCTGGAGAAGGGCCAAGGGCACGTCCTTGCCGATGACGGCTGCGGACTGCAGGAGGCGCTTGTCGGGGTGTGGCAGCCGGTCGATCCGAGCGGCCAGGATGGCCTGAACCGTGGCCGGCACCCGAATGCTCTGAAGCGGCTTGGCTAAGCGGTAGGCCCCCCGCTCGCCGACTAGCACCTGGCTCTCCAGCAGGGTCCGGACGCTCTCCTCGAGAAAGAAGGGGTTCCCCTCAGTCCGGTCAATCAACAACCACTTGAGCGGTCCGAGATCGGCGCCGTCCCCGAGGAGCGCCTGGAGGAGCTCGTCGGCGCTCTCCGGTGGGAGCGGATCGATCCGGAGCTGGGTGTAGTAGGTCTTCCCAGTCCACCCGTGCTGGTACTCGGGGCGATAGTTGACGAGAAGCAGGACACGCGCGGTCGGGAGGCTCTCGGTGAGGCTGTCGAGCAGAGCCTGGGTCTCGGCATCGATCCAGTGAAGGTCCTCGAACACCAAGCAGAGCGGTTGGACCTGGCTCTCCCGGAGCAGCAAGCGCTTGACGGCATCCTGGGTCCGCTGGCGGCGTCGTGGTGGATCGAGGGCCTGCCACTCTGGGTCTTCGATCGACACGTCCAAGAGTCCGAGCAGCGCGGCCAACGTCTTCTCGAGGGACCTGTCAAGTGTCAGAAGCTTACCTGTGACCTTCTCCCGGATCTCCCGCCGATCATCGCGGTCGTAGATCTTGAAGTACGCCTTGAGGAGATCGATCACGGGGAGATAGAGGGTGGCTCTGCCGTAGGAGACCGACCCGCTTTCCAGGACCAGCCAGCCGTGCGTGCGATGCGAATGCGTGAACTCGTAGAAGAGGCGCGATTTCCCGACGCCCGGCTCTCCAATCACGGCGACGATCTGCCCTTGGCCGGCACCGGCCCTCTCGAGAGCCTGGCGGAGGGCGTCAAGCTCGCTCCGCCGCCCGACGAAGCGAGTGAGCCCGCGTGCCGCTGCGGCCTCGAGGCGGCGCCGCACCGGCCCCGCCCCTGTGACCTCGTAGACCTCGACCGGTGCCTCCAGCCCTTTGACCGGGACCGGACCCAGCGGTCTGGCCTGAACAAACCCCTCCGCCAAGCGCAGCGTATCCCCAGTCAGGCGGATACTGCCGGGAGTCGCGAGTTGCTCCATCCGCGCCGCCAGATGCGTGGTCTGGCCCACGGCGGTGTAGTCCATGTGCAGATCGCTTCCGATCGAGCGGACCACCACCTCTCCGGAGTTGAGCCCCACTCGGATCTGCACCTCGATCCCGTGCGAGCGGCGCACCGCTTCCGTGTAGCGGCGGATTGCCTCCTGCATCCTGAGCGCGGCGTAGCAGGCTCGCACCGCGTGGTCTTCATGGGCCAGCGGCGCGCCGAACAGCGCCATGATCCCGTCGCCCATCACCTGGTTCACCGTCCCCTCGTAACGGTGGACGGCCTCCATCAGGCGCTCCAGCACCGGGTCCAGGAGCCTTCGGGCCTCTTCCGGGTCACGGTCGGCCAAGAGCTCCATGGACCCCTTGAGATCCGCGAACAGGACCGTGACCTGCTTGCGCTCGCCTTCCAGGACAGTCTTCGAAGTGAGAATCCTCTCGGCCAGGTGCCTGGGGGTATAGCTCTCAGGGGAGGCGAATTTCGCCGCCGGTGGGCCTTGCGTCAGGGGGGAGCCGCACTCCCCGCAGAACTTGTTTAGAGGAGGATTCGAGGCTCCGCACGCGGAGCAGAGGAAGGCAAGGCGTGCGCCACATTCCCCGCAGAATTTCATGCCCGCGGGGTTGTCGTGCTGGCACTGGACGCATTTCATGTCGAGGGCACTCGCCGAACCGCTAACAGCTGGGAAACGATGTGCAAAGGTTAGCCCGGTGATCTGAAAGGGTCAAGCACCGCTTGACACCCGGCAGGCGACGGCCTAGAGTCCGTCCTAACGCAGTCCTCACGACAAGGCCTCTGTATAAGGTGGCCGAGGAGATGACATGGGGAACCTTACGACGGGGATGACTCATACGATCGAGCTAGCGGTCACCCAGGAGATGACGGCCGACGCCCACGGCAATCCGGGCGTGAAGGTGCTCGCCTCACCGGAGCTCCTCGCGCTGTTCGAGGGGGCTGCCATCAAGGCCATGACGCCCGGCCTCGACCAGGGTCAGGGGAGCGTCGGCACGAACTTTGCCTTCCAGCACCTCGCCCCCACCCCGGTCGGGATGCGCGTCAGAGTGACCGCTACGCTCACTCAGACCGACGGCAAGCGCGCCACGTTTCGCATCGAGGCATCGGATGAGAAGGAAGCGATCGCCGCGGGCGAGCACGAACGAGTCGTGGTCGACATGGGGCGCTTCTTGGGGCGCATCGCAAAGAAAGCCGGAGCGTGAAACCAGGGAGCGAAATCATCACCAAGCGTCTGCCGGTATAAGGGGACTTGAACGCTCGATCGAGACGCACGGAACAAAGATGGGAACACTCCACCCAGCGGCACAGCGCGTACAAGCGGCACTCGGAGCGCTTGGGATTCAGGGCCAGATCCGTCAACTCCCCCAGAGCAGTCGCACCGCCCCGGAAGCCGCGCGCGCCGTCGGCACCACCGTGGGGCAGATCGTGAAAAGTCTCATCTTCATGGCCGGCGAAGAGGCGGTGCTCGTGTGCACCTCGGGAAGTAATCGGGCGTCCCTCGACCGGTTGACTGAGCTCACCGGCCAACCGGTGCGCCAAGCCTCAGCGGACGAGGTGCGAGCAGCCACGGGTTTCGCCATCGGCGGCGTTCCGCCCGTGGGCCATACAAATCGACTCCGAACGTTCATCGACCGCGATCTCACGGCGCACGGCGAGCTCTACGCCGCCGCAGGCACCCCAAGCACCCTGTTTCGCACCACCCCTGAACACCTGATCCAAATGAGCCAAGGTGAGGTGGCCGACGTCAAGGAATGATCGGCTTGAAAGTGCCCCTGGGCTCCCGACGCTTGTAAAACAGGAGTTCGCGATAGCCCTGAGGAAGATTGTCCACATGGCCACTGGGCATGAAGCCGAGGGCCCGATGCATCTGGATGGCTGCGACGTTCGTTTCCTCTGCTGAGGAGAAGAGCCGAGGGCTCGGGCTTCGTTCTTCCAGGACCTGAAAGAGGGCTCGGGCCACGCCCCGCCGCCGCCAGTCGGACCTCACGCTGACGAGCGTGACCAAGGTACACTTGAACCAATCTGTCCGATAGGCGAGAGCTCCAATGACCTCTCCGCTGAAGTGAGCCACCAGCAGTTCTTCGCGATCGTAGGCCGCTTGAACAAACGGCCCACTCTGCGCGGGCCCGACCACTGCCTCGGCCAAGTCTACACAGGCGGGAACGTCTTCCGGGCGACCAATCCGGACCTCAGTCATGGCTCGGAGAAATCCCTCTCAGGACTGCACCCTCGATCTCTGTCTGCTCCCCCTCCACATCATAGACTTCGGGGAGCGTGCTGACCCCCAAACAAAGAGCTTGGCATGCACAAAGCGGATGTGGTAGAAAGTTAGCCGGCTCTCTCTCCGCGCGGGACGAGCGAGACGCCAGACCAGCCTCGCCACTGAGAACTGAGGAGGCTACATTCGTGGACCCGGTGCTGGAGCAGAGACAGGTCAAACGGGTCTACGCCCTCTACTCTCCCGTCTACGATGTCATCTTCGACTGGATCTTCAACCCAGGGCGCCGGGTCGCCGTGCAGGCGCTGAACATTCAGCGCGCGGACCGGATCCTGGAGGTCGGCATCGGAACCGGCCTGAATCTCCCGCTCTATCCCCGACACTGCCAGCTCGTCGGCATCGACATCTCCGACCGGATGCTGGAGAAAGCCCAACACAGGATCGAGGAGTTCGGGTTTGGCAACGTGAGCTTAAGAGTCATGGACGCGGGGGTCATGAACTTTGCCGACAATGAGTTTGACCGGGCGCTGGCGACCTACGTGGTCAGCGCGGTCCCCGATCCGGTCGGTGTCCTCCGGGAGATGCGACGGGTGGTGAAGCCGGGTGGAACCCTGGTGATCCTCAACCACTTCAGGAGCGACCGGCGGCTGACGGGAGCGTTCGAGGACTTCGTCGCGCCTCTCTGCACCCGCCTCGGCTGGAAGTCCAACCTGGCCCTCGAGCCACTGCTCCGAGAAGTGGACCTGGTTCCGGAGACCACGAGCACGGTGAACCTCTTCCACGGCTGGCGCCTGATCGTCTGCGTCAACCGGAAGTGACGCTATTCTCCGAGCCGCCGTCTGGCTCGCCCTTGCCTGCACCCTTGTCCTGCCCGTCCTCCTCGCCGGCTGGACCGCCACCGCCACGACTCTTTTCCTCGCTGAATTCCTTTCCGAGGGCGCTTTCCCGGCCATCGCGGCCCTGACCCCGGCACCCTCCACTGAACTGCTGGGCGTCGGAGGCGTGTCGGCCGACCTTTACCGACCAGCCCACCTCCTGACCCACTCCCCGCTGGTTCTGGTGCATGGGCTCGCCCCTGAGGGGAAAGACGATCCGCGCCTGCGCCAGGCCGCTCGCCTCCTCGCTCGGGCCGGATTTGCTGTCGCGGTGCCAACCATCCCCGGTCTTACCGGGCTCCGGCTTCGCCCGGCGGATGCCGAACCGGTCGTGGAGACCATCCGGGCCCTTCCTGAACGCTTCGATGGAAGGCTGGTCGCCCTCGTCGCGGTGAGCGTGGGGGCCGCGCCGGCGCTCCTGGCTGCTGCTGACCCACGGGTGGCGGACCAGGTCGCCTTGGTGGTCAGTCTCGGTGGCTACGCCTCCACCGTCGAGGTCCTGCGCTACGCTCTCACCGGGGCCTACCGCTACGGAGGGATAGGAGAGCGTGGCGAGCCCAATCCAGACGGGGCGCGGCTGTTCCTGCGCGCCAACCTGGATCTGCTGTCCACCTTGGAGGACCGGGCTCGGTTGGCCGCCTGGCTTGACGCACCCGGTTCGGGAAGACCGCGGGAGCTGTCGCCCGAAGGTGAGTCGGTCCTGCGATTGGTGGAGAACCGCGACCCAGACCGGCTCGATCCCCTGGTGCGCGCGCTACCGCGCCTGCTCCAGGCGCTCCTGTCGGCGCTCTCCCCCCAAGGCGCCCTCCCGCGCCTCAAGGCCCGCCTGTCCCTCATCCACGGCCGGACCGATCCCGTCGTCCCTTACACCGAGAGCCTGCGACTGGCCGACGCCGCCCGTCGCGCGGGGGTGCCGACGCGCCTTACGATCATGGGAGCGGTGGAACACGTGGAAGCCAGTGCCGACCGTCGCCTCTCGGGACGGCGGCTGCTCGAGTTGACTCAGCTGTGGACCGCCGCCTACGAGCTGTTCCGATCACGCTAGTGTCGGCATGAACCCAAGCGCGCTGATTCCCACGAGGCGACGGGGCTGTTCACCGGGGTCAGATCGTGGTAAAAGAGGGCGACGGTTGTTCGCGCAGAAGGAGGCGACAAATGCGGCTGAGTGGAAAAGTGGCTGTGATCACGGGCGGGGGGAGCGGGATCGGCCGGGGAATCGTCCACTGCATGGCCCGGGAGGGGGCAGACATCGCGATCCCTGACATCCAACTGGAGAATGCCCTGCGGGTGGCCAAAGAGGTGGAAGCCCTGGGGCGAAAGGCGCTGGCATTGAAGACCGACGTGACCAGCGCTGCCGACGTCCAGGATGCCTTCACGCGAGTCCGCAAGGAGTGCGGCCAGGTCGATATTTTGGTGAACAACTCTGGTGTCGCATCGCCGCCCGGCTTGCCGTTCACGAAGAACACGGAGGAGGATTGGGACCGCGTCTACGCGGTGAACGTAAAGTCCATCTTCCACACCTCCAAGGCGATCACCCCCTATTTCATCGAGCGCAAGGCGGGCCGGATCATCAACATCGCGTCCATCGCCGGACCCCTCTCGGCACCGACCATGCCGCCCTACAGTGTCTCCAAGATGGGCGTGATCACGTTCACCCGGATCGTCGCCAAGGAGTTGGCCGCTCACGGAATCACCGTCAACGCCATTTGCCCGGGCGTGCTCTGGACCCCCTTCTGGGAGGATTTGGCGGCCTACATCGGGCGAACCAATCCCGCCTTCGCGGGGATGACTCCCCGCCAGGTCTTCGAAAAGCGCGTGGCTGATCTGACCCCGATGAAGCGAGAGCAGACCCCCGAGGATATCGGCTGGGCCGCGGTGTTCCTGGCCTCCGAGGAGGCCCGGAACATCACCGGTCAGGCTCTCTGCGTGGACGGCGGCGCCGTCATGCACTGAGATCGGGGATCCCTCCGCCATCCCGCCGGCGGACCCGCTCCAGGGGCTGCGCCGTTCGGCAGCGTTTGCGCCGTTCAGCGATGTAGACTCTGGGGAAACGTTCTGGGAGAGAGGAGGGGTCGAGAATGAAACAGACAGGCCTCGTTCTCGCGCTGTCTCTTGTACTTGGTCTCACGCTTGTACCGGAAGCTGCCTGGGCCTGGGGCAGGAACGTTGTCCGCGGCGACATCCGCGTAGGGGTCAAGCCCAGGGGTGAGAAGAGCTTCAGGGGTCATGAGCATCAGCTCTTTCGGCCTCACCCGTTCTTCCGGCACAAGTTCAAGATTCACCATCGTTTCAAGGGCCCCGGGCACTTCCGCGATCCCAGGTTCCCGCGCCACTTCGGCCACCGCGGGTTCGTTCGCCCCAAGTTCAGGTCACCCTTCGTCCCGGCAATCCCGCCGACCAGGCCCGTGTGGGTCCCCGGCTCGTGGGGCTGGACTGGCTTTGGTTGGGTCTGGATACCGGGTCACTGGGTCAGATAGCCCCCAGGCGGCGCCTTCTCGATCGCGAGGACACGAACACCTCCCCCGCAGACCTGCTTGACTGACCCAGAGCGACGGTATGTGCGTGAAGAGGTGCGAAGGCATTTCTCTGGAGTGTCGGGCATAATGCCTGAGCTCGCGCCTAGCCGCGCGCAGCAATCCCGCGGTTTTCTGTAACTCTGCCTCTGGCACGCGCTGTGCCTAATTCTTGGGTAGCCCGACCGCCCGTGAGGGCAGGGGTCAATCCATTAACTGGAGGGTGCAGCGGGAAGGCACTCGGGAGGAGGCGGACATGGACGTATGGTGTGACCTGCTTCTCCGAGAACTGTGCGACCTGGGCGACCCTGCCCAAGAGCTCCTCAACGGCGCGGAGACGGACGAGGCGTCGCTCCCGGACGCCGACATCAAAGAGATCGAGCACCTGCTGCGGGCGTCGCCTGAGGCCGCGCCCGCATCCCGAGCCAGAGCATGGGAGCCACCCTCTGACTAGAAGGAAGAACCCACGTGGAACTCCACGGGGCAGCGAGCAGCTGATTCAGACGCCGCGTCGGAGGCGGCCGTCAGGCTCAGGAAGCCTCTTGGTCCTCGCGGAGGACTGCGAACCCGTCGAAGGGCCGGCGCCGACGTTCCGCCCGCCGCCGCTCCGGGCCGTACACTGGCAGACGCTGCCGCCGCTCCCCCTGCCGCCGGTCCATGAGGACCCTGACTCGCCGGCGCTCTGAGTAGTCCTCGGTCAGGGCGTCGTAGAGGTCAGCGTGATCTCGCCCGACGATGAATAGATATCGAGCTATGTTTTTCATCGTCTGTCCTTTCGGCACAGGATACGGGCCACCTGGAACGAGGTTAGCCGACCGGGGCCCTCAGGCGGTCCCCCGATTCCGGTCCCGATAACCGGACCGTCGTTCGGCAGATCCTGCCAGGTCTGCGACGGGGGTGGCGCGGCCTAAGCGGAAGTTCCCTTGCGTTGTAGCGCGGAAGTCAT
>JBHIAB010000076.1:0-13989 GCA_046758385.1 Methylomirabilia bacterium
GTTGAAGCCGTCCATGCGTTTGAAGCGGATGAGAATGTCCTGAAGGGTGTTGTTGAGGGCGTGGCCCATATGAAGCGACCCGGTCACATTGGGGGGCGGGATGACGATCGTGTACGGCTTCTTGGGGGAGGCCGGGTCGGCATGGAAGAAGCCCCGCTCCTCCCACGTGCGGTAGCACCGCTCCTCGACCTGGGAAGGATCGTAGCGGTCGGGGATCTGCGTCATTGGATTAGCTATTTTAGCATGGCCCCCGGATACCGTAGCCGTTCTAGCCCGGCGAGCCGCCATCCTGCGGGGGTCCGGCGGAACCGAAATGCCCAGGGATGCGGGTCGCCGGGGCCGGTGGCGGTCACGGTGACCTCCTCGGCGGACGGGCCAACGAGGTCGCAAGCAGGCTCGGGCTCCAGGCCCGGAGGGAGATCCCGAGGAGCAACCCGATCCAAACCCAGCTCGGCAAGAACGTGCTGATCGCCCTCGCTGAGTGCGGTCAGAAGGCGGCGCAGGGTCGCGTGCAACTCCCGGTGCCAGCCATTGTGGACCGTGTGGCTGGCCAGGAGAAATCGCTCGGAGGCTCGGTCGTACCGGTAGATGTCCTCGCGCTCGGTCTGCCCCTGGCAGCCGGGCACCCACCCCGGATAGCGCACCTCGTATCGAACGGTAAACTCTTCGCCTCGGGCCGCGTACGCAGTGGCGTAGAGATGACGACCCAGGGAATCGGGGAACCTCCAGGCCAGTCGAACCTGGCCCCCTCGCTCCCGCCAGAACTCAACCCGGACCGCGGTGGTCCCACGGCCGGTCGAAGGACCGACCCAAAGGATGGCGAACTGGCTCTGCCCCATGCGGGTCGAGGGCATCGCATACAGAGTGGGGACGCCATCCCGGTGGATGGTGGCAAGCAGCGCGGCCTGGTCGCGCTCACGCCGGTAGACCCGAACGCTGTTGCCCCGGCTCAGCGGCGAGAGCTGGAAGCTTCCGACGGTGAGGTCTCCGCCGGGGAGGACCAGAGCTCGGAAGGCGCCGCCGCCCCACACCGCGTTGAAGGCATCCAGCCGCTCTTGGAGAAACGCTTCAGAGGCAAAGATATTCCCCGCCTCCAGGTTGTCGAGGATCTCAGCGTCGATGAGCGCGTAAATTGCCCGAAAGGCATCCGCCGCGGGATCCTGCCCGAAGACCACCGAGGCACCAAGCCGCGATGCCGTAAGATGGCGGAAGCGATCGAGTCGATCTGCCCCGGTCCTCACGCCCCGGTCTCCCGGCCCGCCCACTGCACCCGGCCCGCCCCATGCCTCGGTGGCGGCCTGGGCGAGGAGGGTGAGCGAGACAAGAGCGCCGACGACGATGCTGAGAATCACGAGGGTATGGTACAACAGAACCCTGAGGCCGGAAATGACGCGGGTTCTCGACCGATACGTGCTCAAAGAGCTGGTGCCGCCGTTTCTCATCTGTAGCGCCCTCTTCACCTTCTTTGTCATCATCGACCGCATCTATCAGCTCACCGACCTCGTGGTGACCAAAGGCGTCCCGTTCCACCTGGTGCTGGGCCTCCTGCTCTTCATGCTTCCCTCGTTCCTGGTCCAGTCGCTCCCTGTGGCGCTTCTGGTCGCGGTGCTCGTGGCCGCTGGCCGGATGGCGGGCGACCTCGAGGTGGTGGCCCTGAAGGCCTCCGGGGTGAGCCCGCTCCGCCTCTTCCGGCCGTTCCTGCTTTCCGCCTTGCTCGTGACGCTCGCGACCGGGGTCCTGACGCTGGTGGCCACACCTTCGGCAAACAAGGCCCTCCAGCGCCACCTCATCAAGATTCTCCACACCCGTGCCACCACAGGGATCCACCAGCGGCTGTTCAACACCACCTTTGATCGGCTCGTCATCTACGTGGAGGAAGTCTCAGCCTCCCAGATGGGCCTCCGGGGTGTCCTGGTTTCAGACGAGCGCGCGCTGAACCGGCCGCGGATCATCACGGCACGCGAGGGCCGGCTCCTGACCGACGAGGAGCAGGGCCGAATCACGCTCCGCCTGATCGACGGCGCCGTGCATGAAGCCGGCGCCGGCCCAGCACGCCGCTACCGCTACACCACCTTCGGGTTCTATGACATCAACCTGTCCGTCGAGGCGCTGTTCAAGCGAGCGGCGCGGGTCGCGAAGCCCGAGCGGACCCTCGCCCTCCGTGACCTGGTCGTGGCCGCCACGCCGACAGAGGCCGGCCAGGCGGTGACTCCGTACCGGGTCGAGCTCCACAAGCGGTTCGCCCTGCCCGGGGTCGCCTTAGTCTTCACCCTGATCGGGTTCGCGCTCGGGATTCGCTCCCACCACGGCGGGCGCGCCATCGCGCTGGGGGGCAGTTTGGCCATCATCGTGGGCTACTACTTGCTCTTCACCGCGCTGGAGGACGTCGCCTTCACGGGAGGCCTGCCGGCGTGGCTCGCCATCTGGGCTCCCAACCTGCTCTTCAGCGCCTTCGGCGTCGCGCTGCTTCGAGCCACCACGCTGGCGATCCCGGCAACCTGGACTAGCCGCCTCCGGCGCCTGGCACCCCGCTGGCACCGTCGCATTCCCACCAGTGAGACTCCCGGCAGACTGCGGGAGCGCCGAGCGTGGGGGGTCGGCAGCCGCATCATCGACCGCTATCTCGTGCGACAGTACCTGATCTACTTCGGTTACGGCCTCGGGGTGGGGGCCGTGCTCGTCGTGGTCGTGGAGCTGCTCCAGACCCTGGACCAGTTCCTCAGGATGAAGCCCCCCCTTCACTTTATTCTGGAGTACCTTGCCTACAAAGTTCCAGAGGGGCTCTACCAGGGTTTCCCGATCGTCACCCTCGTAGCCACCATCTTCCTCTTCCTGGCCCTGGCCCGGCACCACGAGCTCACGGCGCTCAAGGCTGCCGGCGTCAGTGTCTACCGTATCACGCTGCCCATCCTGCTCCTGGGCCTTGGGATGAGCGTCGGCTCGCTCGCCTTTCAAGAGGCTGTCCTCCCGGGGCTCAACGCCAGGGCGGACGAGGTGAAACGGATCAAGATCCGGGGGGAGTTGCCGCGACATCTCCAGCGCCGCACCCAGCTCTGGTACCGAGGCTCAGACACCCGCTTTTTCCGGATCGACCTCCTGGACCCTGTGGGTCAGGTCATGGATGATGCGACGCTGCTCGAGCTCACCCCCGAATATCACGTGCGGACCCGGCTCGACGCCCGGCAAGCCCGCTGGACCCGGCAGGGCTGGGAGTTCCGGAACGGGGTGTTTCGGGAGTTCGGAGCGGGAGACCAGCTCGAGGAGATCCCATTCACGCGCATCGCTCTCGACGTGCCCGAGACCCTCGACGAGTTTACGAAGATCCACCGCTCGCCCGCCAGGATGAGCTTCCTCGAACTCCGGACCTACCTCGAGAAGCTCCGGGAGAGCGGCCACCGGGTGGGAAAGTACATGGTGAAGCTCTATTCGAAGCTTTCCTTTCCGCTGGTCCACGTGATCATCCCGCTGGTGGCGATCCCATTCGCTCTCGCAGCCTCCGGCGGGGGGCGCGTCATCGGGATTAGTCTTGCCATCATGCTTACCGTGGGATACTGGCTCGTCGACTCGCTGGCGTTGTCCTTCGCCAAGGCTGACATGTTGCCACCGTTCCTGGCCGCGTGGACCGCCAACGTGGTGTTCGCGGGGCTCGGGATTTCTTTCTTCCTCCGTGCGAGAACGTGAGAATCACCTTCTGCTGCCCACACCTGAGGGTTGGAGGCGGCGTCCGGACCATCCTGACCTATGCCAACCGACTGGCCCGCCGCGGCCATCGGGTCACCGTGGTGGTCCCCGCGAGGGGCAGCCTCACGGCCTGGTGGCGGAACAGGCAACGCAAGGCCCCAGACTGGATGCCAGGGTTCCGTCCCGAGGTGCGGTGGGTCAGAGAGTGGTCGCCAGCCGATTTCCCCTCAGGCGAGGTCCTCGTCGCCACAGCTTGGCAATCGGCTCCGTCAGTCAAAGCGGCGCCGGCGAGGTGCGGCAAGAAATTCTATTTGATCCAGCACGACGAGAGTCTGTACCATGGGCAGCCCGACCAGGTAGACGAGACCTACCACTACCCCCTCAGAAAGATCGTGATCTCGAGCTGGCTTTCGGACATCATGCAAGAGAAGTTCGGCAGCGAGGCTCACATCCTGGTGACGCCGGTGGACCGGACCCTCTTCTCCCGCGTCCAGACCGAGCCCGACGACGACCGGATCCGGGTGCTGATGTTGCATCACCATTATCGGTGGAAAGGCGTGGAAGACGGGCTCACGGCGGTGCAGCAGGTCAAAGTTCGCCATCCGGAGGTGCGATTGGTGGGATTCGGGGTCAAGGCGCCCCGACAATCCCTCCCGTACGATGAGTTCTACGAGGACCTGCCCCAGGATCGGCTGGCCTGGCTTTACAGCCGCTGCCAGATCTACCTGTGCCCGTCCTGGGATGAAGGGCTGGGGATGCCGTCCATGGAGGCCATGGCATGTGGTGTGGCGGTGGTGACCTACGACAACGGGGGGTGCCGCGACTACGCTTTCGACGGGTGGACAGCCCTGGTCGCACCGCGGCGTAACGTCGCCGCCCTTGCCGACAAGCTCGAACGCCTCGTTGCCGACGCCGCATTGCGAGCCAAGCTCGGACAGGAAGGCCAGGCGTTCATCCGCCGGGAGTTCGACTGGGAGCGGGCGGTGAGCGAGGCGGAGGCGCTTTTTCTCACCTGAGCTCCCACTGGCTTCTACACGGCGAACGCGCGTGAGATCAAACCCCCGAAGAGAGCTCCTGTTCGTCGGGCTCGTCACCCTCCTCTACAGCCTCTACGACTATTCCGGCTATCTCTCGAGCTACTACCGGGTTACCGACGATGCCCGCCAGCACGTCTTCTGGACGTATCGATTCCGGGACCCGGAGCTGTTCGTGGATGACCTCTACGCCAACTTCTTCTCTTCGCTGGTCCCGATGGGATACCGAGCCCTCTACGCCCTCGCCGCCCAGGTGAGCGACCCGAACCTCTTCAGCAAGCTCCTGCCCTTCGGATTGTTCGCCATCTCCGTGTTCTTCCTCTGGAAGCTGGGAACACATCTCGAGCCGCGGTGGGGTGGGCTTATCGCGAGCCTCCTGATCCTGGACTACTCGGGATCATTCACCGGCGGGTTGCCCCGGAGCTTCGCCCTGAGCCTATTCATCCCTCACCTCTACTTCCTGGCCACCGGTCAGCACGCCAAGGCGTCGGGAAGCCTCATGCTCGAGGCCCTCTTCTATCCCCAGATCTTCCTGAACGGGCTCGTCCTCCACGGCGTGACGCTCTTGCGGACGATGGCGGGCAGCGCCGAGCGATCTGTCCGGCTACGATTTCTCGAGGTCCGGCGCCCCGTCGGTCTCTTTGTCGCAACGTCTCTTATAAGTGGCCTCCTCCTCTCCTCGACGTATCTCTTCGGCGAACGCGACGCGTTGGGAGCTCTCATCACCCGTGCCGAAGCCTCGCGCATGCAGGAGTTTCAACCGGGTGGGCGGGTCGCCTTTTTCAATCCAAGCCCGGTCGAGTTCTACTTCCATGGGACGAGGAGTGGACTGGGATGGAATTCGCGCCTCCAGAACTACACGCTCACCCTCGCTCTCATGGCCCTCGTGCTGAGACGGAAGATGCTTCGGGCGCCAGGGATCCTCCTCGATAACGTAGCCGTGTCGGTCGTCCTCTTCGCCCTTGCCCACCTCCTCCTGTTCCATCTCCATCTCCCCAACCGCTACGTGCGATTCACGCTCCCGCTCTCGGCCATCCTGCTCATCGCGTGCCACGGGAGGGCGGTCATCGAACGGCTCAAGGACTGGTTCCCGCGATTCGGGCGAGCCTGGCCGAGCCTGGCCCGGTGGCAGGCGGGCTTCGCCGGGCTCCTGCTCCTGTTGGTGCTCGTGGGGGCAGTCAGGGCCATCGCCTCTCCCGATCGTGTGGATCCTGCTGTCGTCGAGCTCCATCAGTTCCTGTCCACGCTCCCCAAGGCGGCGCTCATAGCCGGACTCAGTCCTGAGACCGCTGGCATCCCTCTCTTGGCCCAGCGAAGGGTCCTGGTGTCAAATGAGTTTGCCCTCCCCTATTTCAAGGGGTACTATCACGCGGTCCAGCGCCGGCAACGCGCGCTCCTGATGGCATGGGAGACCCCGATTCCCGATGAGCTCGCGCAATTCTGCGGCGAGTTCGGTGTGACCCACCTGGTGGTCGATCGGGCCGACGGCCGGGAGCCGGCGCTTCGTTCCTGGCTCGAAGCCCACGAAGTGTTTCAGAACGAGCGGTTTCTGATCACGAAGTGTCCACGACCTTCAGGCTGAGCTGGGTCGCTATTCAGGTGAGACAGAGCCGATGGAGCGACAAATGCCACGGGTGAGCATCGTCATCCCGGCATTCAACGAAGAGGCGTCCATCGGCCGTGACCTCACCCAGGTCCGGGAAGCCATGGCCGGCTTCCCCGACTCCTGGGAGTTGATCGTGACTGATGATGGCTCCACGGACCGCACCGGGGAGATCGCCAGGGAGATCGGGGCGACGGTCCTGCGTCATGAGGAGAACCGGGGAACCGGAGCGGCGCGCAAGACCGGGATTCGCCACGCCCGTGGGGAGATCGTGGTCATGACCGATGCCGACGGGACCTACCCGAATGATCAGATCCCCCAGCTTCTCCAGCGCCTCCCTGATTACGACCAGGTGATTGGAGCCCGGCGCGTGGAACGAGGGAGCTTCCGCCCCATCCGCTCCCTCGTCAAGTCGTTGATGCAACGGCTCGCCGGTTGGCTCACCGGCACACCCATCCCCGACCTCAACTCTGGCCTCCGGGCCTTCAAGCGGGAAGTCATGGCTCGCTACCTCTACCTCATCCCCGACGGGTTTTCCAGCGTCTCCACCATGACCCTGGTGTTTCTCCTGAGCGGCCACCGAGTGCTCTTCGTCCCCATCGACTACTACCCGCGCGTCGGCCGGTCCAAGTTCCGCCCCGTCCGAGACACCTACTGGTACTTTCTGAGCGTGATCCGGCTGGTGGCCTACTTCGAGCCACTGCCCGTCTTCATGCCGTTGGCGCTGACGCTGATCGCCCTGGGCCTCCTCAAATCCACCCTGGATTTCTTCTTGTTCTCGACGCTTCAGGAATCGGACATCATCTTGATTTTGGGGGGGATCATCCTGGGAGCCATCGCGATCCTCGCGGACACCTTCGCCTTGCACCGACGGCGAGATGAGTAGCGCGGACCGGGAGCTGTACGCCCGCGAAGCCCTCCGATATTTCCCCAAGCTCCTGGGCCTCGTCGACCGGAATCCCCTCAGCCCCACCTACGGCTGCTTCGATCGGAACTACTGGCACTACAAGGCCACCGATTTCCCGAGCGGCATGGCCGAGACCGGCGTCCTCCCCCTGGCCCTGGCCCACACTCACCCCTTTCCCGGAGCGGACCGCTACCACCAACAACCCCGGCTGGCGGAGCTGGTCGTGGCCGGGATCCGATTCGCCGCTCGGTCCGCCCATCGCGACGGGTCGTGCGACGATTACTACCCCTTCGAGCGGGCGTTGGGGGCGACGGCCTTCTCCCTCTACGCCCTCACGGAGAGCTGCCTCCTGCTGGGTCTCCAGGACCCAGACCTCCTGGCTTTTCTCGAGCGGCGAGGCCGGTGGCTCCTTTCCCACGACGAAGCCGGTCGGCTGTCAAACCATCAGGCTCTGGGCGCCCTCGCTCTCTACAACGTCTCGCTCCTCACGGGGGAGCAAGAGTTTCAGGCGGGATCGGCGAAACGGATCGACCGGCTCCTCGGCTGGCAGTCTTCGGAGGGGTGGTTCTGGGAATACGAAGGCGCCGACCCCGGATACCAGACGGCCACCATCGACTTTCTGGCCAAGTGCCTCTCGAAGAGCCGGGACGAGCGACTACTGGAGCCACTTCGGCACGCCGTCAGCTTCTGCCAGTACTTCGTCCACCCCGATGGGAGCTACGGAGGCGCCTATGGAAGCCGCAACACCTTCCACTTCTTTCCCGCGGGGTTCGAGCTCCTAGCCGATAGGATCCCTGAGGCCGCGGCCATCGCCTCGGTCTTCCTTGAGGGACTCCGCCACGGGAAACAGGCCTACGCCGAGGATGACCGAATTTTCTTTCACTGGGTGTGGGACTACCTCCAGGCCTTCCTCTCCTGTCAGCGCCGCGCCCTCCCCCCCGCTGGGTTCAGGAACCGGACGCGTCATTTTCCCGAGGCCCGGCTCTACGTCCGAGAGGAGCCAACCCGCTACGCGATCAGCTCGCTGGCCAAGGGCGGGGTGCTGGCGCTCTTCGAGCACGGCCGGCGAATGTACAGCGACCACGGCCTGATCGGGGAGCTCGAGGATGGGCGGGTGGTGCTCACCCAGTTGGTGGACCAGTACGAGGCCCACGTGGGTGAGGAGGAGATCAGCGTTGAGGGCACGTTTGGGTATGCGTCTGGCTGGCGCCCCTCCCCTTGGCGGATGCTGCTCTTTCGCCTGGCATTGCTGACCGTCGGCCGATTCGCCTCCGACCTGCTCCGAAGGTTGCTCCAGCGCCTGCTCATCGTCGGCAAGCGAGAGGCTCCCCTCCACTTCCGGCGGACGGTCAGATTCGGTGCCGAAGTGACCCTGATCGACGAGGTCTGGCTTCCCCCCAAGGCCCGGGCACGTGGCCTCCGGCTGCGCTCCCTTTATGCCGGCACCGACCACACGGCCATCTATACCGCCACCAGCCGGGTCTTCCAGGAATCGTGTCTGCAGCCCTGGAACGACTATGCGCCGCACCTCCCGGCCCTCCGGAGCACGGGATCACTGAGGGTCGAACGAAGGCTCGGCGGTGTGGATCAGATAGATCGATGAAGGCGCTCCCCATCCTCGTGTCTCTGCTCTTCCTGGTGCTCATCTACAGCACGATTGACTTGGCTCAGTTCCTCGATTCCTTCCAAACCCTTCATGCACTCTGGCTCGTCCTCGCCTTCGCCTGTTTTGTGCCTCAGACCGCACTCTCGGGAATCCGCTGGCAGCAAATCCTCAGGGCGGCGTGCCCGCTCGGGTTCTGGGAGGCTGTTCGGCAGATCTTGGCGAGCAACACGCTCAATCTTTTCCTCCCGTCGAAGATGGGGGACCTGGCCAAGGGGTACTTTCTCTCCCGCCGCGCGCCTGTTCCGCTCAAAACGGGATTGTTCCTCGCGGTGGGGGAGAAGCTGCTGGACATGGGGGGGCTCTGCACGATTCTCCTGGCGGCCAACCTCTGGCGTGGAGTCACCACCGAGCCCCTTGTCCTGGCCGCGCTGCTCTGGAGCGTCGGACTGGTGGCGGGGCTCACCTTCGGACTTGCCCTGCCATTCCCCCGCCGCCTCATGAGGCTGCTGCCCGCCAAAGTGAGCGGTCTTGTGCCGGCGTGGGAGGAAGCTCGGGGGATGTGGAACCGCCATCCGGGCCGGCTGGCGGCGGTCTTGGGCATGACCGTCGGGCTCTGGGTGCTCCACCTACTCCAGATTCACCTGTTCTTCTTTTCTGTCGGGAGCCACCCGCCCGTGGTGAACGTCTATGCGTTCGTCCCGGTGGCGATCCTAGTCGGTTTGCTTCCGATCAGCCTGGCAGGTTTCGGAACCCGCGATGCCGCCCTGATCTACCTCTTTTCTGCCGACGACGCCCCTGCGGTGCTCGCCTCGGTTGGCCTCCTCACCGGCAGCCGATACATCGTTCCCGCCCTCGCCGGGCTTCTGTTCCTCCCTCTCGCCCTCCAGGCGCGGCAAGCCCTCAGAGAACAGAAGGAGACACCCGGTCTCCGGCCAATCCTTCGCTGATCATTCGCCTTCGGCTCAGGATGACATTCCGCTCCGCGCTCAGATGGCACCACCATTCGAGCGCGGGCTTTGCCCGCGCAACCCCTGGGGGGAGGTCTCGGAGGGGGCCGTCGAGGCCCCCTCCGACGGAAATCAGCGCGTGGTCAGTTCCTTGAGCTGGCGCAGCGTGTCTTCGAGCCGACGCACCTCGGTGCCGTATGCTGCCCAGTCGCCCCGGCGAAGCGCCTCCTGCGCCCGATTCCAGATCTGCCAGGCCCGCTCAGCCACGCCGCTCAGGCCGCCGGGCGCGGCCGGCGCGGGAGCACCGGGTTTGGGCGGCCTGGCAATCACAGCGGGAACGGGGCGTCCATCGCCGAAGATCTGATCGAGCGACTGCTCGATCGTCGGCTCCATGGCGATCTCGTCCCCGAAGGCCACGAAGACCCGGCGGAGCTCGGGCAGCGCCCCCTGATCCGAGGCCGCCAGGTACAGCGGCTGGACGTAGATCAGGGACTGCTCGATCGGGATCGCCAGGAGCGAGCCGCGAATCGTGACGGAACCCAGCTGGTTCCACAGCGAGAGCTGCTGAGAGAAGACCGGATTCTGATCGATGCGGGCGTCGATCTGCCGCGGCCCGTACACCAGCTTCTGCTTGGGAAACATGTAGGCGATGAGCCGCCCGTAGTTGGCGCCGTCAGATCGGCCGGCAAGCCACGCGATCATGTTATCGCGGCGACTGGGGTTGAAGAGCGTCAGAAGGATGAATTCCTCCTTGCTCTCCCCGGGAAGCCGCAAGATCGTGTAGTAAGGCTCCATCGGCCGGTTCCGCCCGTCCACGTCGCGCTGAGGGATGGCCCAGAGGTCCTCCTTGTTGTAGAAGACCTGAGGATCCTCCATGTGGTAGGTGGCGTACATCCTGGCCTGGGTGGCGAACAGGTCGACGGGGTACCGGATGTGCGCGCGGAGGTCGGCGGGCATCTCGTCCAGGGGGTGGAAGAGGCCATGGAACGCACGCCTATAGACCTGGATCAACGGATCCTCAGGGTCGGCTACGTAGAAGGTGACCGCGCCGTTGTAGGCATC
Organism: Methylomirabilia bacterium; assembly: GCA_046758385.1. Taxonomy (GTDB): domain Bacteria; phylum Methylomirabilota; class Methylomirabilia; order Rokubacteriales; family CSP1-6; genus JBHIAB01. Next base: position 10,841 of record JBHIAB010000076.1, read on the forward strand.
CACCGCGGCCTTGACGGAATTCCTGATGTAGTTTCCCACATCCGGCACCGGCTCGGAGTAGGGGTACCGATCCGTGACCGTGTATGCGTCGATGAGCCAGACCATGCGGCCATCATCGGTGACCACCAGGTAGGGATCCCGATCAAAGCGGAGGAACGGGGCGATCCTCCGGACCCGCTCGCCGATGTTCCGGTAGATCATGATCCGGCTCTCGCTCGTGAGGTCGTCAGAGAGGAGAATCTTGATCTCACCGAACCGGGCCGCGAACACGAGCTTGCGCAGAAAGGAGCCGATGGAGATCCCCCCCTGCCCCTCGTACCGGGTGTACACGTTCTGGTCGCCGGAGGGGTAGTCCAACTCCTGGGCACGGGTCTGAACGAAGACGTACTCGTTGGAGCGTTCGCCGTAGTAGATCTCCGGTCGCGTGATGGCAGGGAAGCTGGTCGAACCCGGCGGGATATCCTTCACGAAGAACTCCGGGAGCCCCTGGGAGCTGATCCGGTTAACCGGCCCCACGACGATCCCGTAGCCGTGGGTGAAGATCAGGTGCTCGTTGATCCAGATCCGGCTCGGGAGGTGCTCGTATGAAAGCTCGCGGGGGGAGAGCATGAGCTGACGTTTCTCGCCGTCGATCAGGTAGCGGTCGTTGTCCACGTCAAGGAACTTGTAGTAGGTCCGGATCTCCTGGAGCTGGCCGTACGTCGTCAACAGCGGCCGGTGATCCCAGAGGCGGATGTTCTTGACGGTGAGCTGGTTCCGCGACAGCACCTCGGCATCGAGGGTCTCCTCGGCGGGGAAGTCCTTGTCCTCGATCCGGTTCAGGCCGTAGGCCTGACGGGTCATCCGGATGTTGTGGGCGATATACGGACCCTCCATCACCAGCTCGTTGGGAGCCACGCGGAGGCGCTGCACCGCCGAGGGGTACAGGCCGAGGCCCCCCACCCAGACGACGCCGAGCACGAGAAGCCCGGCCAGGAGGGCGCGAAAGCCGGGTCTGATGAGCTGGTAGAGGCAGGCGGCGGCGGCGAGACCGGCCAGGACCGTGAGGATCATGAGCACCGGCAAGGAGGCGTTGACATCGGTGTATGAAGCCCCGTAGACCACCCCGCGCGGGGAGTAGAGAAGCTCGTAGCGGTTCAGCCAAAATCCCACGCCCCAGAGTGCCAGAATCCCCGCGCCCAGCAGCAGCGCGTGGGCGCGAGCGCGCGCGGCCAGCCGGAGTCCCTGGGTAGTGACCACCACGCCCCGCTGGAGCACGTAGAGGAGCAGGCTCAGGATCAGGGTGAAGGCCACGAGGAAGAGCGCCCACCCATAGAGAAGCCGCCAGAAGGGCAGGCTGAAGACGTAGAACGCCAGATCGCGATTGAAAATCGGGTCGGTGACCGCGAATGGGCCCCTGTTGAAGTAGGCGAGGAGGGTCTCCCACGCCCCGGACGCCCGTACTCCGAAGAAGAAGGCGATGACGCCGAGGACGGGGACCAGGAGGCGCCGGATCAGCGGCTCCACCTCCGCTCGGCTGGGCAAGCCCAACTGGTCCTCGAGCTCCCACAGCACGTCGGGCGGGGCGGTCCGCGCGGCCACGGAGAGATTCAGGTAAAGAAACAGGAAGACCGCCAGCCCCACGGCAACGAACAGCAAGCCCCGCAGCTTCAGGATGGTCAGAAAGACCTGCGCGTAGCCGACCTCCTGGAACCAGAGCCAGTGCGTGTACAGGGGCACGGCCTGAAACAGGAGCCCCAGGACGATCAGGATCAGGAAGAGCCAGAATGGAGCCGGGATACGCCAGTTAGGCATCGAACGTCCGAATGTGTGTGACGCCTCAGGTCCCCAGAGTCCAGGAGGAGAGGTACGCCTCCTGCTCTGGCGTCAGCTCGTCGACCTGGATGTCCATGGTGGCAAGTTTCAGCCGGGCGATATCGCGGTCAATAGCGGGCGGGACCGGATAGACCTCCTTCTGGAGGCTTTTCCCCTCCTGAACCAGATGCTCGACCGACAGCGCCTGGTTGGCGAAGCTCATGTCCATGACCCCAGGAGGGTGGCCCTCAGCCGCGGCCAGATTGATCAACCGGCCTTCCCCGAGCACGAAGAGGCACCGCCCCCCCTTCAAAAGAAACTCTTCGACCAGCGGCCGCACGCTCCGCCGGGACTGGGCCATCGCCCCGAGTGCCTCCAGGTCGATCTCCACGTTGAAGTGCCCAGAATTGGCCAGGATGGCCCCGTCCTTCATCCGGACGAAGTGCTCCTTGCCGATGACACCCTTGTTGCCGGTCACCGTGACGAACAGATCCCCGACCTCCGCAGCCTCGAGCATGGGCATCACGCTGTGGCCGTCCATGAGCGCTTCCAGGGCCTTCAGCGGATCCACCTCCGTGACGATCACCCGGGCCCCCATGCCATGAGCCCGGGTCGCCAGGCCCCGGCCGCACATGCCATAGCCGGCGACGACCACGGTTTTCCCGGCCAACAGGACATTGGTGGCCCGGAGAATCCCGTCAATGGTGGACTGCCCGGTGCCGTAGCGGTTGTCGAAGAAGTGCTTGGTCTGAGCGTCGTTCACCGCGATGATCGGGAAGGCCAAGACGCCATCCCGCTCCATGGCGCGAAGGCGGATGACTCCAGTAGTGGTTTCCTCGGTCCCTCCGACGACCTTCGATCGAGCTGCCGGCTCGCCGCCGTGCAGCGTAGAGATGAGGTCGGCTCCATCGTCCATCACCACCTGGGGCTCGGTCGCGAGCACCGCCTGGATGTGACGGTAATAGCGCTGGCTGTCCTCACCTTTCTGGGCGAAGACGGGGAAGTCGAACTCCTTGACGAGCGCGGCAGTGACATCGTCCTGGGTGGAGAGGGGATTGCTGGCGCAGAGCACCGGGTGAGCACCGGCTGCCTTCAGGGTCAGCATGAGCACGGCGGTCTCTGTCGTCACGTGCAGGCACGCGCCGACCCGGACTCCGCGGAGCGGCCGTTCCTTGGCAAACCGCTCACGGATCTGGCCGAGGACAGGCATGAACCGATCGGCCCACTCGATCCGGAGGCGACCCGCCGAAGCTAGCGAAAGGTCTTTCGCGTCATGATCTACCATTCACCCTCCCGCTTCATAAACCGTTTGAATTCGGAAACCGAGCCGTAGCGCGCCACGTTCGAGCGCGGGC
>JBHIAB010000077.1:0-13836 GCA_046758385.1 Methylomirabilia bacterium
ACGTCCAGGGGGTCCGTCTTCTCCAGAACTACGCGGCGGTCAATCACCTGACCGGTGATGCTTGGGTGCTCCCACAGATCAAAACGGCGGTAAAACACGGGCTGGGAATCCAGAATGAAAATGATTTGCTCTTGATCCGATGAGCCATTTTTCAAAAGATGGCCTCGCCCCCTTCTTTCCTGAAGAGATGAGCTTTTCCTCCACCAAAACGACCGCGGTAAAGAACACCGCCTGGGTGGCAGCGTGGGACGCAAAGTCGGGGACCCATGTCTACCGCCGGGACTGCGACATCGTCTTCACCGGCGACACAATCACCTTCGTCGGCAAGAACTACGGCGGCCAGGCCGATGACATCATCGACGGGCGCGACCTGCTCGTAATGCCAGGGTTCGTCAACATCCACTCACACCCAAGCACCGAGCCAGGCCAGAAAGGGATCCGAGAGGAGCACGGGGTTGCTGCCATGTACATGAGCAGCCTCTACCAGCGATCGGCAGTCTTTCGCCTGGACGAAGCGGGTCGGCAGGCGGCTGCCGAAGTCGCCTATGCTGAAATGCTTGCCTCCGGAGTCACCTCCGTCGCCGATCTCTCCGTGCCTTTCGACGGGTGGGTGGCCCTCATGGCTAAGAGCGGTCTGCGAGGTTTTCTCGCTCCCGGCTACGCCTCGTCGCGCTGGGCCCTCCAAAGCGAGCACGAGCTGCTGTTCGAGTGGGACGAGGTTGGGGGACGGCGCGGCTTCGAGACTGCCCTCGCGCTCATCGACGAGGCAAGCCGGCACCCGTCGGGTCGCCTCTCGGGTGTGGTCTACCCGGCCCAGATCGACACCTGCTCGGAGGAGTTGCTGCGCGACAGTATGGCGGTCGCACTCGACAAGGGCCTGCCAATCACGATTCACGTCGCGCAGAGTGTCCCCGAGTTCAATGTAATGATTCGTCGGCATGGCAAGACGCCGATTCAATGGGCGCACGAAACCGGATTGCTGGGTCCGAACATGACCCTCGGTCACGCGATCTTCATCGATGAACATTCCTGGCTCCATTGGTCGACGCGTCGCGATCTGAGCCTCATCGCCCAATCCGGGGCTTCCGTCGCCCACTGCCCCACGCCTTTCGCCCGCTACGGGCAGACCCTGGAGGACTTCGGCCGCTACTTGCGCGGCGGGGTGAATCTTGGGATCGGCACCGACTGCTCGCCTCACAACATCATCGAGGAAATGCGCACCGCCCTGATCCTCGCGCGGGTGGCGGGCGAGGACATCGAGACGGTGCGAACGGCCGATCTGCTACACGCCGCCACGGTGGGTGGTGCGAATGCGCTGTTACGCGACGACCTCGGCAGGCTGGCGCCTGGCTGCAAGGCGGATATGGTGCTGGTCGATCTCCGCAACGACGGGATGCGCCCGCTCCGGGACCCCTTGCGCAGCTTGATCTACACCGCCGCGGAGCGGGCCGTGCGCGACGTCTACATCGACGGGGCCAAGGTGGTCGAGGGTGGCCGGGTGCTCACTCTCGATCGCGCTGCCGCCGTCGAACGCCTGGAAGCAGCTCAACGCCGGATGATGGCGAAGGTACCCGAGCTCGACTACGAGGGCCGCAGCGCTGAAGAGATCTCCCCTCCGGTCCTGCCGATAGTGGATTGATCCACCGATGACACCTCCGTTCCGAGCCGGCCGTCTTGGAGAGAGATTCCGGAATCGCGCCGACCGACTACTATGTTTTCCTCTGCTCGGTCAGGGGTGACCGACGGACGCGCATCACAACATGGTGAGGAGAGGCCCATGGCTCACAAAGATCTGAGAGGCTTTCTCGCCGCGATCGAGGCGTCGGGGGATCTCATCACCAGCCACCAGGAAGTGGACTGGGATCTTGAGGTCTGTGCGCTCGGGCGGCTCGCGTGCGAGCGGGACGCGCCCGCGATCATGTTCCCCAACGTGAAGGACTACGGCCGCGGCTGGCGCGTCTTGGTCAATGCCATCGCGACGTGGCGGCGGCTGGCAGTGGCCTTTGGCCTGCCGGCCGATACGCCGGTGCGCCAGCTGTACCGGACGTATGCCGAGCGCGAGCAGAAGCTGATCCCGCCCGTCATGGTGACGGATGGCCCGTGCAAGGAGGTCGTGATTCCCAGCGACAAGGTCGACCTTTTCGACTTGCCGGTGCCGATGGTGCATGAGGGCGATGGCGGACGGTATCTGGGAACGTGGGATCTGGTGGTGTCCAAGGACGCGAACAGTGGCTGGGTGAATTGGGGAATGTACCGCTTCATGGTCCACGATGAGCGGCTCCTCACCGGCTTCCCCCGGCCGACGAGCCACCTCGGGAAGATGTTCCTCGAGGGCTACGTGCCCAAGCGGAAGTCGATGCCCATCGCGATCGCCATCGGATGTGACTCGCTGAGCCACCTCGCGGCCGCGGCGACATTCCGAATCGCCGGCGACGAGGCCGAGCTGGCCGGCGGGCTTGGCGAGCAGCCGGTGGAGCTGGTCAAGTGCGGGACATCCGACCTGTACGTTCCGGCGTCGGCCGAAATCGTGGTCGAGGCGGACGTCCTCCCGGACCGAATCGCCCAGGAGGGGCCGTACGGCGAGTACCCCGGGTACCGCACCGGCGAGATGGGACACGGCATCTGCGCTCGGGTGACGGCGATCACCCATCGGCGGCAGCCTATCTTCCCGATCGACACCACGGGCTTCAAGGATTCCAGCTCCATCGTGACGTCGATCTCCGGGGCGATCGCCATCCAGCGACGGCTCGAGAAGCACGGGGTGCCGGTCACCGCCGTCTATGTCCCGCCGGAAGGAGGCGTCCACCTCACGGTCGTCTCCGTGAAGCGCGGCGGCACCGAGATCGCGAACAAGGTGGTCGAGACCCTGACGGCGCGACGCGCGCTCATGTCCAAGATCATCGTGGTCGACGACGACGTGGACGTCTTCAACTTGGCCGAGGTGCTCCACGCCTTCTCGACGAAGTGCCATCCGGGAACAGGGATCCACGTCACGCGCTACGAAGGGCGCGCAAATACCCTCACCCCGTGCTACAGCCAGGCCGAGCGCATCGCGCGGTCGGGCGCGACCGTCGCCTTCGATGCCACGTGGCCGCCCGACTGGCCAGTTGACGCCGTCCCGGTTCGGGCGACGTTCGACTCCATCTACCCCGCGGAGGTTCAACAGCGGGTTCTCGGTCGGTGGAAGAGCCTCGGGCTCTAGCCCGCCGGAGAGGTGACGATGGCCAGCGACTACGAAGCGTTCGTGAGGAATATCGACAGAGCCCTGTTCGGGCGTGAGGTCGTGCTCACGCTGCGGGACCTCACGCCCGGCCGGAAGAAGTACCGAGGGATCAACGTCCGCGCGGTAGTGTCCCGGCCTTCGAAACCGGGCGAGCCGATTCTCCGGCTGCGTTCGGTCGTCGGTGTCAGGGACCCGTCGCCGTGCAGCGTGCGCATCCTCGAGGTGCTGCCCGAGACCTTTCCGGCGGAGCCCTACAGCGACCTCTTCGACGCGATGAAGCGCGCCGAGCACCGATGACCGAGACCTTCATTGAGGCCCTCACGCGCCACGTTCGCGAGCGGCCGGAAGCTCCAGCGCTCGTGGACGACCGAGCGCGATTGACGTGGGCCGAGGTGAGCGCGTGGGTAGAGGCGGCGGCGGGCTGGCTCGCGAGTCGCGGTCTGCCGCGCGGGGCGCCCGTACTCGGGTGGCTGCCGAACGCGGCCGAGTGGTATCTGATGCGGCTGGCGTCCGAGCGGGCCGGCCTGCTGTGGGTGCCGGTGCCGGCCGCCCAGGGCGTGCGGGAGATGGCATCCGTCGCAGCTCGGGTACGTCCCGTCCTGCTCGTCACCCCCACGCGGTCCCGGGGCCGACGCTACCTCCTCGAGGCGGACGGGGTCTGCGCGAAGGCCGGCATCGACCCGATTCGGCTCGCTGTTCTCGAGGACGGTCTACTGACGCTTGCTGGGCCGCCGGCCGGTCCGGCCAGAGCGACGCGGCTCGACGAGCCTGCCCATGCGCTCGCGACGACCGGCTCCGAGGGCACGCCGAAGCTGTCGGTCTACACGCTCGCGGCCGCTGCCGAGCGCGGGCACGCGCACGCCCTGCTGCTCAGGATGACGCCCGACGACGTCGTCCTCGCGCTGTCGGCGGGAGCCGGGCCGGGCAGGACGCCGTGGCTCGCGGCGCCGATGGCGGGCGCGACGGTCATCGCGGTACCTATCTTCCGGACTGAGGCGGCCCTCGAGGCAGTCGAACGCGAGCGCGCCACGATCGTCTGTGGCACCCCGGCCCAGCTCGCGATGCTGCTGCCGCATCTGGGCCGGTTCGAGGTCGCCGCGGTGCGCCTGTGGTATACGGCCGGCTCGGTGCTCCAGGTGACACTCGCAGAGGAGATCGAAGCGCGGACGAACGGGATCGTCCTGTCGGTGTACGGCGCCACCGATTTTGGCGGCTGGGCGGCACCCGACCTCGACGATCCGCCGGTGGTCCGGCATCGCACCGTCGGCCGCCCTCGTGGTGGTACCGACTTCCGGATCGTGGATCACGCCGGGCGGGAAGTGCCCCCGGGTGAGTCGGGCGAGATCCTCGGACGGGGGCCGTGCTGCGTGGCCGGCTACCTGGGTGACGACGCCTTGGCGCGCGAGCGGTGGCGCGGGGGATGGTTCCACACGGGGGACATCGGGCGGTTCGACGAGCGCGGGAACCTCGTCATTCTTGGGCGCGCTCGCGATCTCATCATCCGCGGCGGCGAGAACATCGGCCCGGAAGAGGTAGAGGCGTTGCTTCGCACTCAGCCGGAGGTCGCCCAGGTGGCCGTCGTCGGTGTTCCTGATCCGGTGCTCGGCGAGCGCGTCTGCGCGTGCGTCGTCCCCCGGGCGGGGACGCTTCCGCGCCTCGAGGCGCTCAGAGAGCATCTCAGGCGGCAAGGGCTCGCCCACTACAAGCTCCCGGAACGGCTGGTCATCGTTCCGGCCTTGCCGGTCGTCGGCGACAAGATCGACCGCCGCGCGGTCGCGGCGCTCGCAGCGGACGAGGCACGCGTGTGATCGGAGTCGGAAGGAGGGTGACGGCGTGGTGCGTTTCATCGTCGGCAGGACGGGCGCATCGGGCGTGATCTAGGGGACGCGTCTGTTGCAGTTCCTGCACGAGCGGAGCGATAGTCTTCTCTTGACACCCTAACGAAAAACGGATACAAAGGCCGATACGTTTCTCGGGTTCGCGAGACAGACGAGCTGGAGGGGAGGAGCATGCCAAGGCGTGCTTCGGTAGGGGAGGGGGAGATCGACGGATCTCCCGCCACGTCAACCTGCTAACCGAGGAGGCAACCATGGCGATCTTCATGCGTTACACGCTAGCGTTCCTGATCGTGGCCCTGCTGCTGGGCAACCAGCCGGTCGCAGCGCAGAACTACACGTTCAAGTACTCGGATATCGGCCCGCCGCGGGGTCCCCGCGCGCAAAGCCTGATGTGGTGGGCCGACGAGATGGAGAAGCGCACAGGCGGCCGCGTCAAAGTCAAGTTCTTCTGGAGCCAGTCCCTCGTCAAGGGCAAGGAGACGCTCAAGGCCGTTGGATCGGGGCTCACCGAGACCGGCACGGTTCTCGGAGTCTACACGCCGGCCGACCTCCCCCTCTGGAACTTCGCCAACGCTCCGTTCGGCGTGGCAGACATATGGGTCGGAATGCGGACCTGGTACGAGATGCGCCAGACTGTGCCGGAGCTGCGCGCCGAGACGGCCAAGAAGAAAGTCCGCATCCTGATGAACTTCTCGACGGGCCCGGTAGAGCTCCTGAGCAAGAGCCCGATCCTCTCTGTGAGAGATCTGAAGGGGAAGAAGATCCGCTCGACCGGTGGCTGGACGGGCCTTCTGAAAGCCCTGGGGGCGGTTCCCGTCAAGATCGGATTCGGAGAGGTGTATCAAGCGCTGGACAGGGGGACGATCGATGGCACGATCAACTACATCCCCTATGTCAAATCCTACAAGCATTTTGAGGTGGCCGGGCACGTGACCGAAGTGCGGATGGGGCAACTGCTGGGCTATGGCGCCGGGATCAACCTGAGGCTCTGGAACGGCATGCCAAAGGAGATTCAGAAGACCATCACCGAGGTCAGCGAAGAATTCATGGACCGGTACGCTCAAGCCTACCTCGCCGATTCCGACAAGGCCAAGAAAGACCTGACAGGCGGGATCGGCGGCAAGCGCATTCAATTCCACACCCTTGTCCCAGAGGAGCGGAATCGGTGGGCAGCCAAGGCGGACGAGTTTACCGAAAACTGGGTGAAAAAGGTGGAGAAGAAGGGGGTGGATGCGAAGAAGATCATCGCCGCCTTCCAGCGCATCCGGGCCAAGTACGAGCAAGAGCTGGAGGCCAAAGGCTACCCCTGGACACGCTAACAGCTGCGCGCGAGGGCTTCGGGGGACCACCCCCGAAGCCCTCGCGCGCATGCGTCCAAGATGAAGACCCTCCTTCTGGTCATCGACCGGGTCCTAGTGGTGGTCGCCATCGGGGCTCTCATCCTGATGATGGGGATCACCACCGTCTCGGTGATCGGGCGGAAATGGTTCAACTCGCCGATCCCGGACGATCTGGTCATGAGCGAGATGCTCATGGTGTTCGTGGTCTTCCTGCCGCTGAGCTATGTCCAGCTCCATCGCGAGCACGTCTTCGTCACGCTCTTTACAGACTGGATGCCGCGGGCCGCGCAGCTGGCTCTGGAGACGCTCGGCTTGCTGGTCGGGTTCGCCATCTTCGGGGTGCTCACCGCGGCCACGTTTACCGACTTCTACGGAGCCTGGAGCGTAGGGGCGTACGTCGACGGGCCCCTCGAGTTGCCGGAGTGGCCGAGCAGATTCGTCGTGTTCCTCGGCGTGCTCGTCTTCTCCGTTCGCCTCTTCGTCGACCTGATCGCAGCAATCGTCTCCCTTCGACGCCCTCGAGGCTGGGGACCGGAATGAATCCAGTGGCGCTGGGGGCGGGGGGCTTGGGCGTCCTGCTGTTATTGATCTTCATCCGGGTCCCGATCGCTTTTGGCATGGCCGGCGTGGGATTTGTCGGGCTCGTTCTGGCGATCGGCTGGCCTGAAGGGGGTGCGTTGAATCTGAATCAGGGACTGGTGGCGGCCTGGTCGTACGCGGCCTTCGAACCCTTTTCGTTCATCGCCTCCTTCTCCCTGGTGGCTGTTCCGCTGTTCTTGATGATGGGCTACGCGGCCTTCCAGGCCGGCTTCACGCGCGATGTCTACCATACGGCGCGGATGTGGCTCTCACGCCTCCCCGGAGGGTTGGCCATGGCCTCGGTGGCCGGGTGTGCCATGTTCGCCGCGGTGAGCGGCTCGAGCCTCGCTACCGCCGCCGCGATGGGGAAGCTCGCCGTGCCGGAGATGTTGCGCTACAAGTACGACAAGGGCATCGCGACGGGGGTCGTCGCCGCCAGCGGGACCCTGGGCTCTCTGATCCCGCCGAGTATTTTGATGATCCTCTACGGGACCTTCACCGAGCAATCGATCGGGAGGTTGCTCATCGCGGGGTTCATTCCCGGTGTCCTGTCGGCAGCCATCTACATGGGCATGGTCTGGACGCGGGCTCTCGTCACCCCGGAACTCGCCCCCCGGGCCGAGGCGGTAACCTGGCGGGATCGCTTCTACTCGCTCCAGGGCACCTGGTCGATTCTCGTGCTGTTCGTGGTGGTGATGGGTGGCATCTATGCGGGCGTCATGACTCCGACGGAGGCCGCGGCTGTCGGGGCGGTTGGGGCCTGGGGATTGGGGCTGATCGCCCGCCGCCTGAATCGGGAGCGCAGCCGCAACGCGCTGGTGGAAACGGTCAAGCAGGCCAGCATGATCTTCGCGATCGTACTCGGTGCGAGGATTTTTGTGGGCTTCATCGCCATCACCGGTGTGGCCAGTGCGCTGACGGAGTGGGCCGTGGGGTTGAACCTGCCTCCTCTCGGCATTCTCCTGGCGCTCTCATCCATCTACATCATCCTGGGGACCTTCATGGACCCCATAGGAATGATGCTTCTGACCTTGCCTGTGGTGACCCCGGTGATCGAACGGCTCGGCTACGATCTGATCTGGTTCGGGGTGATCATGGTCAAGTATCTCGAGATCGGCCTGATCACGCCCCCGGTGGGCTTGAATGTCTATATCCTGAAAGGCGTGGTGGGAGACGCGGTGCCCTTGGAAAGTATTTTCAAGGGGATCGTCTGGTTCCTGGCCATGGATGTCGTCACCCTGGCGCTTCTGATCCTCTTTCCCCAGATCAGCCTCTGGTTGCCCAGCCGTCTGTAGCGCGAGGGCAGGGTGAGGGGGAGAGAGGGGTGAACCTCAGGCTACCGGGTGATGCCTTGAAGCGCCGCTCCTGCCGCCCGCTCTAGCAGCAGGGCGTCGTATCCGAGGGCAAGGAATCGGTATCCGCGCCGGACCATGTCGTTTGCCTGCTCAGGAGAGAGCGCAAGCCCCCCCAGGGCCGCCTTGCTTCGCAGAATCCCCGCCTCCGCTTTGGCAATGGCTGCCCGCACCTCTGGATGATCTGTCTGACCGGGGTGTCCGAGGGTGGCCGCGAGGTCGAACGGAGCGATGAGCGCGACGTCGACGCCGCGAGTGCTCGCGATCTCGTGGGCGCGCCGCACAGCCTCGAAGTGTTCGATCAGGATCACCGTGAGGAGTTGGTCGTTGGCAGCCTTGACGTAGTCCGGTGCCGGGACCCCCCACCGGAGTGGCGCATAGAACGGTCCCCACCCGCGTTCGCCCTCGGGCGGGTACCGAACGGCGCGGACCGCTGTCTCAGCCTCGGTTCGGCTGCGAACCATGGGGAAGACGATGCCCCATGCCCCAGCATCGAGGACGGGTTTCACGAGCCAGGGAAGGTTCCAGGGGACTCGCACGATCGGGACGGCCGGCGTTCCGGCGGTCGCGGTGATCATGGCGTGAGCCGACGCGATGTCAATGGGACCATGCTCCATGTCAATGAAGAGCCAGTCGAAGCCCGCATGGGCGAGGACTTGCATCAGTTGGACACTCGGCATGGTGATGAGGATTCCGAACACCGGCTTCCCTGCCTGCAAGCGGCTCTTGAGAGGATTCAACGGCTTCGGAGATTTTCGAGTGCGTGCCATTGCTCCTCCGGCCAGCGGGTCCTCTCACGGCGAGCAGCCACCGGTGGGGCCTTCCCCCGTGTGGGAGCCTCTCTCACCTGAGCTCGAACTTGACCGGCGCCTCGACCAAGGCCTCCACCGGGGTGGGCCCGCGCCTGGCTGGAGTGAAGGTCCAAGAGCTGGCTGCCTTCACAGCCGCCTCGTCGAGTAGGCGACTCCCAGAGGATTTCTTGACCTTCACCTCGCCGACTCTCCCGTCAGGAAGCACCTGGAGGAGAAGGAAGACGGTCCCCTCTGTCTCGCGAGCTCTCGCCGCCTCGGGATAGGGTGGTTTGGGCACATCCTTGTACTGGGGTGGGATGAGGGGCCACGGAGCAGTAATCGTGACCGGATCGAGGGAAAACACCTCTTCGGCTGCCTGAGCCTGGACGGCAGGACCGCTCAGGGTGGCGATGAGCAGCGTGGCAACAAGAGCTCTCATGCGCTCAAGGAAGAACCCTGCGGCTGGGCAGGCGCTGGCGTCCGCGCCGTCAGTCGTGGGCGGTGCTACCGGACAAAGCCGGTCCAGAGGGCCAGGACGAAGCAGAGGCCGGTCAGCCCGAGCGTTCCGGTCGCAGCCAGGTGGTGGGTGCTGTCCTCTAGCCGCCGCTCGCTATGGCCGAGGAGAGTGCCCAGCAGATACCCACCCGCGAAGCCGCCCGCATGGGCGAAATTGTTCACCCCTGCCATCAGGAAGCCGAAGATAAACAGTACGAGCGCCCACTGCCCATACCGGCGCAGGATCATCACTCCGAATGTGCCACCGCGGCTCCGCCCGTAGGCGACCATGGCGCCGAGCAGGCCGAAGATCGAGCCCGAGGCGCCAATGGTGAACGGCACTCCGAGCCAATTCGACACCACGAAGCCGAGCACGCCTGCCCCGGTGAAGATCAAGATCAGGCGGGATCGGCCGTACAGCTCCTCGACAGCCGGTGCCAGCTGGTTGATCCAAAGCAGATTGAAGACGATGTGGAGGATGCTCCCGTGGAGATAGATGGCGGTCACGACCGTCCACCAGCGGCCAAGCTTCCACGCGTAGACACCGGTCATCCCGAGGGCGTTGAGTGCGGCCCCGCTTGGCGCCAAGATGTCGAACGGCCCCCGGGGACGCAGGGCGTAGCCAGGGTCAAGGAGCAGCGAGGCCAGATACGCGGCCACGGCGACGACCATGACGGCCCGGCTAAAGTCCATCTCGCCGAGAAGACGACCCACCACGGGCCCAAACCCCCAGAGCCCCGGGTTCCGCCGGCCGCAGTAGAAGCAGGCTGGCGCGTTTACGCTGTTCAGCTTCCCGCAGGAGGGGCAGAGGCTCGACCCAGAAGTCTTGCGAAACATGTCTTTTCTCAGCATAACGCCACAGGGGCAGGTTTGGGAATCTCTTGAAAGACCCTCTTCAGCGGTCGCCGCGTGGGGTCCGCTCGACTCGAAGAGCCACCACCAGGGGGAGGCTGGCCAGGCCCAGGAAGGCCAGGAAGCCGTACGCCAGCGCTGGTGGGAACCAGGACAGGAGCGTCGTCGTCAGCACCGGGCCCAAGAAGGCCGCGCCGATGCGGGCGGAGTTGACGAGGCCGATGGCCTGGCCCCCGGCTCGCTGCGCGATGCTCGCCACGGCCACCGGGAAGACCGGAGCCACAGCGAGCACCTGGAGGAAGCGAAGGCCGCCGAACATCCACGCATTGGTTGCTGTCCCCAAGAGACCCAGCAGGACCGAGGACGCCCCCAGCGAGCATGCGATCGTAACCCGTTCTCCGAGAAGCTCAGCCAGGCGGGACGCGCCGAGCGCTCCGAGCACCGAGCCCAGCCCCGAGAAGAAGATAATGAGCCCTCCCACCTCGAGCGTCCGGACCGGCGCCACCCCGAGGGGCGGGAGAATCTGGGGGAGCACGGCGGTGAGGAAGAACACCTGGGTTGAGCTGGCCAGCACCAGGAGGCAGACGGTCCACACCTCGCGCCAGGGAGCCTGCCCGCGACGCGCCGCGACTGGCCGAGGGGGGCCGGGAGCAGGCACGCCCCACTGCACCAGTCCCGCGCACCCCCACAAGATCGCGCCACCGAGGATGAAGGACGAGGTGAAGCCGATTCGGGCCGCTGCCACCGCTCCGGTCAGCGGGCCCAGCACCTGTCCAATGGTCATCGCCGCCTGAATTGCAGCAACCTCCCGGTGCACTCTTGAAGCTTCCGACCGCCCCGCGATGATGAATGCGAACGTCGATGCGGCACCCATGATGCCCAGGAGCAGCCGGGCCATGAGGAGCTCGGGGAGCGTTCGGGCCGCCGCCATGATGGAAAGGCCGATTCCCTGGAAAAGCACCACGACCACGTGGAACGTTTTGGGGTTGTCACGGCCTGCCAGCCACCCCCAAAACGGGGTTGTGGCGACTGTGGCGAGGGATGAGATTCCCAGAATCCAGCCGGTCCACCGGAGCGTGGACACGGGGTCTTTGGGGCTGAGCTGCTGGATGTAGAACGGCAAGCTTACGTAGACGAAGGCCCAGGCGAACGTCCCGAAGAAGAGGGCGGCGGGAAGGACCGGAATCCTGAATGCGCGTGACGCAATCATCCGAGTAGTACTGTAACGGATTTCGCGTCTCACTTGACAGTGTGTTGAATGGCAGGGAACAATACATAGCGGAATAGGAGACGATTAGTGCCCCGGATACTGCTGCTCCTGCCCACCGGAACGTATCGCGCGGCAGCCTTCCTCGGTGCGGCTCGAAAGCTCGGCGTCGAGGTCGTGGTGGCCTCGGAACGGGCTAACGTTTTCGAGCAGGCGCAGCCGGACCGTGTCCTGACGCTCGACTTCCTCAGTGTGCACGAGGCCCGCCGCCAAGTGGTCGAGTTCGTCGCGAGGCGCCCGATCGACGCGGTGATCGGTGTCGATGACACGACGACGGTCCTCGCCGCCACACTCTCCACGGCGCTGTCGCTGCGCCACAACTCGGTGGCGTCGGCTTCCGCCGCGCGGGACAAGCATCAGATGCGGGACCGCCTCAGCCAACACGGCGTGCCTGTGCCATCCTACTCGCTGCGCGCCGTCAACGATGACCTCGTGGCGGAGGCGCGGCGCACGGTCTTCCCGTGCGTGATCAAGCCACTGGTTCTCTCAGCCAGCCGCGGCGTCATGCGCGCGGATGATGAGGGCCACTTCGTCCGTGCGGCGCGGCGACTGGGGGCGATCCTCCGGACGCCGGAGGCCGCCGCCGCTGGCGAGGCGGCCCGGCAGATCCTCGTCGAGGCGTTCGTCCCGGGACAGGAAGTGGCCCTGGAGGGGCTGTTGGTGAACGGTGAGCTCCACGCGCTGGCCCTCTTTGACAAGCCGGATCCTCTCGATGGCCCGTTCTTCGAAGAGACCATCTACGTGACGCCTTCGCGGCTGCCTGCCGCCGCCCAGGCGGAGATCGCCGCCTGCACCGCCCGGGCGGCTCGAGCGCTGGGGCTCGTGAATGGGCCCGTGCACGCCGAGCTGCGCGTCAACGGCTCTGGGCCGTGGGTGATCGAGGTGGCCGCGCGGTCCATCGGCGGGCTTTGCTCTCGGACTCTGCGGTTTGGCACCGGGCTTTCACTGGAGGAGCTGATCCTTCGCCAAGCCCTCGGCATGGAGATCCCCTCGCTGGATCGCGAGCGGAGTGCGGCAGGGGTGATGATGATTCCTATTCCGCGCGCCGGGGTCCTGAAAGAGGTCCGTGGCCAGGCGGAAGCGCGGCGGGTTCTAGGGGTTGAGGAGATTGCCATTATCGCCCATCCGGGGGAGGATCTCGTGCCGCTGCCAGAGGGAGCGAGATATCCCGGGTTCATCTTTGCCCGCGCCGAGTCGCCCGAGCGCGTGGAGACGGCACTCCGCGCAGCGCATCGCCGACTCGAGTTCGTCACCATGCCGCCGCGTACGCCGACGGCGCCGGCCTGACCGGGAAGCCCTGCGCTCCGCCACGTCTCAGCAGTTCGCCGTCATGAATGTGTCGGGTCTCAATGGAGCGACGTCAGCGCCGGTGGGCCGGGCCGGGAAGGCACCGGCGTCGACTCACCCGGTGCGAGCGCCGACGGCCGCGCGTCCCCGCTCCCGAAGCGCGCGCTTGAGGATCTTTCCGGACGCCGTCTTGGGCAGCGCATCCACGAAGCGGATCTGGCTCGGGTGGGCCATCATGTTCGTATGGGGCTTTGCTACCGCGAAAACACTTTGCTCAGGACGTAGGCAACGACCGCCCTCTTCTCTTCCCCCGAAAACTCGTCTTTCCATGGAGGCATGCCTCGAAATCCGTTGGTCACGCGGTCATAAACGAATTCGGGTTTGTATCGCGATGGCTGGAGCCTTGGTGCCTTGCCCGGGTAGGCCCTTCTGCCGTGGCAGAACCTGCAGCGCTCGAGCCAGACTTCCCTGCCCAACTCGATGTTCTTGGGGTCGTTCAAATACTCTTCCGTGAACTCGACATTTTGCGCAATACCTGCTCGGCCAAACGGCAATGCAGTGAGCCCGACTACCACTATCGGTATCACTAAATTTCAGATCTCCTGACATGGTGCCCCGCGAACCAGCAACGGTGCGGGTCGATAGTTCTTTGGGTCTTGCGCGGAATGTGTGGGTAAGTTGACGCATCCCGTCCCCTACTCTGAGAAGATGGCAGCACCACCCGACCATCAACGCAGAGTAAAACGGGATGCTGTTGGCGTGCCGCTGTGGGGCATCCCGGTCTTCTTCCTCTACGCGATGCGGCGTGTGGC